>VBNP01000029.1 GCA_005877965.1 Gammaproteobacteria bacterium
CCCCGTCGTGATTGACGATGCAGCGGAAGCGATCCGGCCAGTTACCCTCGATCCAGTTCATCATGAAGCCGCCGTAGGAGGCCCCCAGCGCGCAGGCGCGCTCGCCATCGAGCCACGGATACTTCTCGATCGCGGCCGTGAGTCCCTTCTGCAGGTCGATGAGGGGCTTGCCACCCCAGTCGCGGCTGATGGAATCGGTGAACGCCTGGCCGTAACCCGGCGTGCCGTGAAAGTCGATCATGACCACCGCATAGCCGCCGCCGGCGAAGGCCTGCGCGTTCCAGCGGTAGGTCCACAGGTTCCCGAAGCTGACCTGCGGGCCGCCGTGCACGACGAACGCGATCGGGTATCGCCTGGCGGGCTCGAACCCGTAGGGCTTCACCAGGTAGCCGTACACGGTCTCATCGTTCCAGCCCCTGAAGTTGAACTGCTCGAACGCGCCCATGCGGCGGCCGGCGATGAGCTCGCGATTGGCGTCCGTGAGGCGCACCGGCTCGCCGGCGCGCAGCGCCACGCTATACAGCTCGGCCGGACCGCCCAGGTCCGCGCGTGCGAACACCACGCGCTCGCGTCCGGCGCTGAACGCCTCGACCGAGCCGCGGGCAACGAGTCTGACCGGCGCCCCGGTCTTCGGGTCGACACGGTACAACGCGGTCTGGCCGAGCTCATCGACGCTTGCCAGCAGGGTCTTGCCATCGGGCGTTGCGCCCAGCTGGTGCACGCTACGATCCCAGCTGCCGGTGAGCGAGCGCACCGCGCCGGTGTGCGCGTCCTTCAGCATGATGTGGAAGCGGTCCGCCTCGAACCCCGGGCGCTCCTGGGCAAGCCACGCCAGATCTCCGTTGGCGAGAAACACCGGCTGCGCGTCCCAGGCGCGGTTGCCGGCGGTGAGATTCTCGGGCGCCGCGCTGCCGTCCACCGGCGCCTGGAACAGATCGAAGTTGGTCGACCAGGGCTCAGTGCGCCCGGCGATGCGCGCCGAGAACACCAGCGATCTGCCGTCGGGGCTGAAAGCGAAGTCCTCATCGCCACCGAAGGGCTTGCCGGGAATGTCCGCATCGAAGCCCTTCGACACGTCAATGGCCGCCGCGCCTCCGGGTGCAAGCTGCGCAGTGAACAGATGCGAGCGGGTGCCGTTGCTCCAGGTATCCCAGTGCCGGATGAAGAGCCGCTCGTAGGTGCGCCCGCTCGCTTTATCGCTCGCGCGCCCGCTCAGACGCTCCCGGGTGCACTCAAGCGTGGCGCAGTCCGGGAACACTTCCATCGAGAGGGCGAGCAAATCCCCTCGCGGGGACACCTTGAGCGCGCCCACCTCGAGCGGATAGTCGGTGACGCGCTGCGCGTCGCCCCCGCTGAGCGGCAGGCGCCACACCTGGGAGCTCCCCGAGCGCGTCGACAGGAAGTACAGCGTGCGGCTGTCGGGCGACCAGCGCGGGCTCGAGTCGTTCGCCCTGACGTCCGTGAGGCGCCGCGGCGGCGCCGTGCCGGGCGTGAGATCCAGCAGCCACAGGCTGGTGCGGCCCTTGTTGGCGTCCAGGTCCGTCTCGCGCTGCACGAAGGCGACCCGGCGGCCGTCGGGGGAGAGCTGCGGATCGGAGATGCGCTTGAGAAGCACCAGGTCTTCGACCGTGAACGGCGCGTTGCCGCCCTCGGCCGCGGCTGCGGCGCCGCCGAGCGTGCCGATGAGCAGCCACGACGCGAGGCGCTTGTTCCGGGGCATGGCGAGGCCTTTCCTTTTATTCGTTTACGAGGCGCTCGCGCGGCGCAGCGAGCTGCCGCGGCATCAGCCGACTTCGTCGGCGGCGATCGTCCACGACTCCTGCTTGGCGGCCTGCAGCCATTCCTGCAGCGCGCCGTCCTCGAGCACGCTTGCCATGTACCAGCGCGCGCTCTCGGAGATGCGCGCGCTGTAGGTCTTGAAGCGCAGCACGACCGGAGCGTACATGGCATCCGCCACCGTGTATTCGACGAACAGCCACGGTCCGCCGCCACCGAAGCGCCGCCGGCAGTCGTTACAGATCTCATCGATGCGTTCGATATCCGCTTCCAGCGCCGGCATGATCGCGGTGCGGCGGTTGCGCGCCCGCGCGTTCATTGGCCACAGGGTGCGCAGGTTGACGAAGCCGGAGTGCATCTCCGCGCACACCGAGCGCGCCACCGCGCGTGCCTCGCGCGCCTGCGGCCAGCCCTTGCCGGTGAGCTCCGCGACGTACTCGCAGATGGCGAGCGAGTCCCATACGCGCAGCTCCCCGTGGAGCAACACCGGCACGCGGCCGCTGGGGCCGTAGCGCTCGATCTGCTCGTGGGTGCCGGGGGTGTCGAGCGCGATCACGATCTCGTCGAACGCAACGCCCACGTGCTTCATCAGCAGCCACGCCCGCAGCGACCACGAGGAATAGTTCCTGTTGCCGATGACGAGCGTGAGCGGCGCCATTGAATGGTAACCTTCAGGGAGTGCTGAGCAACGTGCGCGCCATTGCTTTCGACCTCGATAATACACTGTGGGATGTCGAGCCGGTGCTGGCGCGCGCCGAAGCGCGCCTGCACGCCTGGCTGCAGGGGAACTGCCCGCGCATCGCGCAGCGGCTCTCGTCCGAGGACATGCGCAGGGCGCGCGAGGAGCTCGCGCGGCGCGAGCCGCACCACGCCCACGACCTGAGCTACCTGCGGCTCACCGCGCTCGCCGCCCACGCCCGCGAGCACGGCTACGACGAGTGCATGGCGCAGCAGGCATTCGAGGTGTTTCTCACCGCGCGCAATGAGCTGCAACCGTTCGCGGACGTGGCACCGGCGCTTGCACGGCTGCGCCAACGCTACCGGCTGGCCTCACTCAGCAACGGCAATGCCGACCTCGCGCGCATCGGCCTCGATGCGGCATTCACCGTGTCGCTGAACGCCCGTCAGATCGGCGCCGCCAAGCCGCACCGGCGCTGCTTCGAGCGGCTCGCGCGCGAGCTCGGCCTCGCGCCGCGGGAGATTCTGCACGTCGGGGACGATCCACTGGCGGACGTGGAAGGCGCGCGCGCCGCGGGCTTTGTGAGCGCGTGGATGAACCGGCGCGGGCGCGCCTGGCCGCAGGAGCTCCCCGTGCCCGAGGTTGTGGTGACGGACTGCGCGCAGCTCGCCGCGCTGCTGGGAGCGTGAGGCGGCTTCAGGCGGGCAGCGCGCGTCCGCGGGTCTCCACGATCGCGAATCGCGCCACCAGCGCTGCGGCGAGCGGCACCAGCGCCAGCCAGGACAGCACGTGCATCAGCGCGGCGCTCGAGCCGCCCGCCGTGGCCGAGACCAGCCCGACCACGAACGGGCCGCCGGCGGCGAGAATGCGCCCGATGTTGTAGCAGAAGCCCGCGCCCGTGGCGCGCAGACGCGCGGGGAACAGCTCCGGCAGGTAAAAGGTGAAGGCGCCGAAGATGCCGTACACCCCGGCGCCGACCATGGACAGCATGGCGAGGCGCGTGTGCGGCGCGAGCTCCAGGCCGAAGGTGACCCCCAGCGCGAGGGCCGAAAACAGGAAGTAGGCTATGAACATCGGGCGGCGGCCGAGCCCTCTGGCGAGCGGCACCGCCGCGAACGCGCCCAGCAGCCCGCCGAGATTGAAGGCGTTCGAGGCCTGCGCCTGCCACGCGGCGGCGAGCAGCGTCGCAGCGACCGGCA
This sequence comes from Gammaproteobacteria bacterium, assembly GCA_005877965.1. Taxonomy (GTDB): domain Bacteria; phylum Pseudomonadota; class Gammaproteobacteria; order Steroidobacterales; family Steroidobacteraceae; genus 13-2-20CM-66-19. The sequence goes on from VBNP01000029.1 coordinate 3,655, forward strand.
TGAGGCCGGCGCGCACGGAGTGCTCGGCGGCGAGCGTGCGGCCGAGCAGCGGAATGAACGCGTTGCAGGCCCACCAGGTGAGCACCGCGATGACGGCCGCAAAAACGCCGCTCACGGTGGCGGCACGCATCTGCGGGGCGAACAGCTCGCGCGGCGTGGGGGGTCGCGCGCCGGCGTGGCTCGCCGTCCAGTGAGCACTCTCGCGCAGGAACAGGCGCACGGCGAGAGCGACCAGCACCGGCAGCAGGCCCGCGAGGAACACGTAACGCCAGGAGCTCTGCGGGTCCGCCGCGAACCAAACGCCGGCGATCTGATAGTTCGCGGCGCTCGCCAGCACGACTCCGAGCGGCGAGGCGGTCTGCATGATGACGCCGGCTTCCACGCGTCGGCCTTCCGGTACCGCCTCCGCCACCAGGGCGGCCCCGATGCCCCATTCCCCGCCGATTCCGAGGCCCGCGATGACGCGGCACGCGATCAGCTGCCCGATGTTGGTCACCAGCGCGCACAGGCCGGTACCGGCGGCGTAGAGCGCGATGGTCGCAAACAGCGCCCGCTTGCGTCCCACCCGATCCGCGACCCAGCCGAACAGGACTCCGCCCAGCGCCCAGCTCACCAGCAGGATCGAGGTGATGGCGCCGGTCCAGAAGACCGCGGCCTGATGGGCGGCGGGTGTGCCGCGCGGCAGATGCAGGAGCGCCGGGATGCAGTCCGGGGCGACGAAGTTGAACAACACCGCGTCGAAGACATCGAAGCCCCATCCCGCCCAGCCGGCCGCGATGACCAGCCAGTGGTAGCCCGACAGGCCGAGAAAGCCGTGCGTGGTACTCAGTCGCCGCGTATCCAACGCCCCCCCGAGCAATTGTTAGCACTCTGCGTGCGGCGCTGCCAGCCCTGTAGGCGGATTCTGCCCCCAATCAGCGTAGGACATCACGGTATTTCCGCGCTCTGCGCGCGAACCTACTGTGGGAATAGCATTCCATATCAGTGAGGAGGCGGGCAACGATGAGTGAGGCTGGCAAACGGGTTCTCCCGGTCGTCAACCTGCGCGAGTTCTTCAGGGACTCGCTGCACGGCGCGCTCGCCAAGCAGCACCTCGCGGTCGAAGACCAGACCGAGCACTACGTGGTGAATCTGCTCACGCTGTTCGCACGCTCGGAGGCGCTGTACGAGCGCACGCCGGAGGGTATGCGCCTGAGGCCGCTGGTCGCGATCCTGTGCGAGGCGCTCGAGGCGCCCGGCGTTGCGGAACGCAACCGCGCCCTGCAGCGCCTGGGCGATGTGTCGCTGTTCGTCGCCGGATTCTTTGCGCACGGTTTCGCCGCCCGGCTCATCGACATCGACTACCACGTCGCGATGGGCGGGCGCGCCTACGCCTCGCTCGCGCAGGCGACCGCGCGCGGCCGGGTGCCGGCACTGGGGGCGGTGTTCGCCGAGTTGGCGGAGAAATTCCAGCCTATGGTGGATGCCCTGAACGAGGTGAGCGAGACCGCGTACACGCACTCCGACCGGGACATCCTGCGGCTGTACGAGATCTGGCTCAAGACCGGGAGCGCGCGCTGCTACGCGCTGCTGAAGCGCCTGGGCGTCGACCCCACCAGCGCCGGCGGAACCGCCTTCACGCACTGACGCATGCTGCTGTCGCGATTGCAGGACCTGATCGGCGGCATCTACGACGTGCGCATCGCTCACGACGTGTACGACTTCCTGGTCACCGACCGCGGGCGCCTGCCGCACGCCGCGCGCAGCGGCACGGCGGACGAGGAACTGATCGTGGCCCAGCCGCCGGCGGGGAGCGATGAGGTCGTGATGTCGCTGTATCTGGACCCGGCGCTGCTGCAGCGCCTCGCGCGCGAGGATCCGCTCACTCGCCTGCACGCGGGCAATGTCGCCGACTGCTGGACCGCGCTCGAGGGCGTGAGTCACTTCCTGTACCTCGCCTGGAATGCCGGCCACGACCGGCCGGTGTCGCTGCTCGAGCTGGAGATGCAGGCGGAGGTCGACAAGTACGTGGCGAGCTACTGGCTGCTGCGCCGGCAGCTTCCCGGCCGCTTCCCGGCCGAATTGCGCCGCGCGCTGTTCGAGCGCACCCGGGTCGATCCGAGCCTGACGCAGGCGCGCGCCGGGCTGTATCGCGAGGCGAGCCGCTATGCGGAGAAATTCTGCCGGCGCCTCGAGCAGACACTGTCGCGCGCACAGGGTCGCCGGGCGCACGGCGGTGGCGAGAGTGAAGTGCTGGCGGAGTTGCGCAGGTTCTATCGCTTGAGCAACGCGCGCAAGCGCGCGCACATCGAGCATTGCGAGTGAGCCGGCGGCGGCGCGCCACGGGCTCGTCCGCCGCCTCTAGTCCCGATCGCCCCCGTTGCGCTTGCGTTCCTCGAGCTCACGCGTCAACTTGATCCACTCCGAGAGCTTGCGCAGGTCGGTGCGCGCGGTGTTGCCGGCGCTGCTGGCGGCAGTGTGGGGCGTGCCGGGGGCGTCGCTGCCCGTGACGCCGTTCGCGTAGGGGTTGAAGCGTTCGTCGGCCTTGCTCGCCGCGGCGCTGTCGGGCAGGACTTCGAGCACCGGGCGCTGGTAATCCGCGGGCGCGTCCTCCCAGGTGACCGAGGCGTTGCCGCGGTCGTCGTGCACGACCTTGCCGATGCGGCGGCGCTCGGATTCGGGCGACGGCTCGGTTGGGACTGGTTGTGTTTTGTTCGCTTGTTGCACGGATTGTGGCACTAGGCGGCACTGCAGCCTTCTGAATTCCCCGTGGTGCAGAGTAACCGCGGGCGGCGAGGTGCTTCCGCGAGGCCCGTCACGGAATTTTCGCCGCCGGGTTCGCGGGCCCCGGCGCCGCGCCGGGGGCCGCTCGCGCCGTAATATGTCGTGCCCGCAGCAGGCCCAGGGCCGTCTTGCCGTCGGCGATCGTGCCATCGAGCGCCCAGCCGCAAGCCGCCTCGAGCGCCACCCAGTGGACCTCGATTACCTCGGCACTCTCGTGCGCGGCGGCCGCGGGCTCGATCCCGGTGGCGAGGAACAGGTGCAGCGTCTCGGTAAACACCCCCGGTGAGCTCAGGCAGGTGCCGAGGCTGAGCCAGTGGCGCGCGCTCACCCCGGCTTCTTCGCGGAGCTCGCGCTGCGCGGTGAGCAGAGCCGGCTCGCCGGGCTCGAGCTTGCCCGCCGGCAACTCCCACAGCCAGCCGTCGGCGACGTAACGGTACTGGCGCAGCAGACAGACCCGCCCGTGCTCATCCAGCGCGACCGCGGCCGCGCCTCCCGGATGGTGCACGACTTCCAGCACCGCCCGCTGCCCGTTGGGGAGCACCACTTCATCGGTGGTGACGGAGATGACGCGTCCCGCGAACTGCAGGGTCTGCCTGTCGGGTTTCATGCCCGCCATCGTAACCGCAGCCCACCGCCGGGTCGCCACAGGATGTTGGCGACAGGTATAGTCCGCCTCCGGAGCCATGGCCACCACAGCGCACCTGGAAAAACTCAACGCCGCACATCGCAAGGCGGTGACTCATGGCGAGGCGCTGGCCGAGAAGGGCTACCACGCGGGGCCGCTGCTGATCGTCGCCGGCGCGGGCACCGGCAAGACCGACACGCTGGCGCATCGCGTGGCGCACCTGGTGATCCACGGCGTGGATCCGGCCCGTATCCTGATGTTGACTTTCACGCGCCGCGCGGCCACTGAAATGCGTCGTCGCGCGCAGGAGATCACCCGCCAGGCGCTCGACGAACCCCTGGGCGGCATCAGCCACAGCATCGCCCAGCGCCTGAGCTGGACGGGGACCTTTCATTCCATCGGCAACCGTCTGCTGCGCCACTACGCGCCACACCTGCAGCTCGATCCGCACTTCAGCGTCATCGATCGCGCCGATGCCGCGGACCTCATGGACAGCCTGCGCCAGGAGCTGGGACTGGCAGGCAAGGAGCAGCGCTTCCCGCGCAAGGAGACCTGCCTGCAGATCTACTCCAACCGCGTCAACACCCACGCGGCGCTGCAGGAGACGCTGCAGCAGCACTACCCGTGGTGCGCGCACTGGGAGGAGGAGCTCAAGCGCTTGTACCGGGCGTACGTGGAGCAGAAGCAACACGCGAGCCTGCTCGATTATGACGACCTGCTGCTGTACTGGCACGCGATGATGTCCGAGCCACGCCTGGCGCAGCACATCGGCGCACACTTCGACCACGTGCTGGTCGACGAGTACCAGGACACCAACCGACTGCAGGCCGAGATCCTGCACGCGCTGAAGCCCGACGGCGCGGGATTGGCGGCGGTCGGCGACGACGCCCAGGCGATCTACTCCTTCCGTGCCGCCGCGGTGGAGAACATTCTCGGCTTTGCGCAGCGCTTCCAGCCCCCCGCGGAAGTGGTCACCCTGGCGCAGAACTACCGCTCGACCCAGCAGGTGCTCGATGTCGCCAACGCGGTCATGGCCGAGGCGCCGCGGCAGCATCGCAAGTACCTGCTGTCGATACGGGGTGAGGGCGCGCGGCCGCGCCTCGTCACGGTGGACGAGCTGCAGTCACAGGCGGAATACGTGTGCCAGGAGGTGCTCAGGCGCCGCGAGGCGAACGTGCCGCTCAAGCGCCAGGCGGTGCTGTTCAGAAGCGCAAGCCACAGCGACATCCTGGAAGTGGAGCTGGCGAAGCGCAGAGTGCCGTTCGTGAAGTACGGCGGCCTCAGGTTTCTCGAGGCGGCGCACATCAAGGATCTGCTGGCGGTGCTGCGCTGGGCCGACAACCCGCGCAACACCCTGGCGGCGTTCCGCACGCTGCAGCTGCTGCCGGGCATGGGACCGGTCAATGCACGCGCCGCGATCGAGCGGCTGGAGGCCGGGGGACACTCCTTCGAGGCGCTCAAGGCTTTCAGCCCGCCGCAGACCGCGGAGGTCGACTGGCGGCGGCTGATCGAGCTCATGCAGTCGCTCGCCGATCCGCAGCGGCCCTGGCCCGGGCAGCTGCAGCTGGCGCGTGAGTGGTACCGGCCGCACTTCGAGCGCCTCTACGAGCAATTCCACACCCGGCGCGGCGACCTGGAGGAGCTGGAGGTGCTATCGGGGCAGTATCCCTCGCGCGAGCGCTTCCTCACCGAGCTCACACTCGATCCGCCGCACGCCACCAGTGACCTCGCCGGCCGCCCGGCGCTCGATGAGGACTACCTGGTGCTGTCGACCATCCACTCGGCGAAGGGCATGGAGTGGGACACCGTCTACGTGCTGAACGTCGTGGATGGCAGCTTTCCCTCGGAGTTCTCCACCGGCAGACCCGAGCTCATCGAGGAGGAGCGGCGGCTGTTGTATGTCGCGCTCACCCGCGCCCGGAACGACCTGCTGCTGATCGTGCCGCTCAAGTTTCATCTTACGCACCAGCCGCGGCAGGCGGATGCGCACGTGTACGGCGGACGCAGCCGCTTCATGACCGAGAAGGTGCACAAGACCCTCGAGGCGGTGACCTTCCACGGAGCGGTGCTGCCCGGCGCCGACGCTTTGCGCCACAGCAGTGCGGCGGTGACCCTGGACGTCGGTGCGCGGCTGCGCGATATGTGGTGAGGACTACTTCAGGGGCTTCACGAACCGCAGCGTGAAGCGGTCGCTCTCGCCGATGGCGGCGTACCTGTCGCGGTCCTTGTCGCCCAGGCGGTAGGTGGGCGGCAGGGTCCATACTCCCTGCTCATAGTCCTTGGTGTCCTTCGGGTTGGCGTTCACCTGGGACTTGGCGACCAGCCTGAAGCCCTGTGCTTCGATCAGCTTGATCGCGTAGTCCTCATTGACGTAGCCGCTCTTCGCCTTCGGGTCCTGCGCCACGGCGGGATTGCCGCGGTGCTCGACGACGCCCAGCACGCCCCCGGGCTTGAGCGCGCGGTACATGGTGGCGAACGCCTGAGCTGCCGTGTCGCGCCCCATCCAGTTGTGGATGTTGCGGAAGGTCACGACCATGTCGACCGATGCCGGCGGCACGGCATCGCCGCCATCCGCCGGGAAGCTCACCACCGAGACTCGATCGTAGAGATCCGGGCGCTCGCTGAGCTTGTGGCGGTAATTCTCCAGACGCTCGCTGATGTATTTGCTCTCCGGCTCCGCCGCGATGACCGCGGCGTAGTACCTGCCCTTGTCGCGCACCAGCGGCGCGATCACCTCCGTATACCAACCCGGTTCCGGCCACACTTCCAGCACGCTCATCTCGGGACGGAGGCCGAAGAACAGCAGCGTTTCCTTGGGATGGCGGTAAAGGTCGCGCGCGCGGCTCTCTTCCGGGCGGTAGTCGGCCGCCAGGATGGCGGTGAGCGTCGCGGCGGTGGTCTGTCGCGAGCTGGTGGCCGCGCAGGCGGCCACCAGCAACGCGCTGGCGATGGCGGCTGCGGCGAGTCTCGGGTTCGCGAACATCGTCGGTCATCCTCGCTTTGTGTGAGCACGCCCGCGCACATTAGCTGATGTGCGCCATAGAAAACCCCGCGCGAGGCGGGGTTTTCTTGTCCCGCAAAGTGCGCAAAATGGTCAGCGGCGGAACGGACCGCCACCCTGGCGGGGGCGTTGTGGGCGCTCCTGTGCTTCGTTGACGCGCAGCGGCCGGCCGTTCATCTGAAAGCCGTTCAGGGCCTGGATCGCGCTCTGCGCCTCGGCCTGGGGCATGTCGACGAATCCGAAACCACGCGGTTTGCCGGTTTCCCGGTCGTTGATGAGCTTCACCGACTCCACTTTGCCGTGACGTTCAAACAAGGCCTTCACGTCCTGCTCGGTGGCGTTGAAGGGCAGATTGCCCACGTAAATCGTCGTCATCAGGAAGTCTCTCTTGCAAAGGCGGACAGCGGCGAGCCGCACGGGTCGGTCGCATGTACCGCGTGAACAGTCAAACAGGTCAAGGCTTCAAGGCACACGATCGGCGGTCAGTCAATGCGCAGCGCTTGGGCCAGCGGCCTGCACCTGCGTTCGCGCACGGATGAGAAGCGCGGGGCGGGATATGAAGTCAACACATTCAACAAAGCGCACTCATCCACGACGGATACGAACGCCCGTGGCATGCTACTCCCGGCCTTTGCGGGACGCAAACCAAGGGTGTTATGGAGGCACTTCTCGTGTCGGCGGGCGTCGTCGCGCTCGCCGAGATCGGCGATAAAACACAGTTTCTCGCCCTGTTTCTGGCGGCGCGCTTCCGGGCGCCCGTGCCGGTCATCTGCGGGATCCTCACCGCCACTCTCGTCAACCACTTCGCCGCCGGCGCGGTCGGCACACTGCTCGCTGCGACCATCGGTCCGGCGCTGATGCGCTACCTGCTGGCGGCGTCCTTCTGCGCCACGGCGCTGTGGATGCTGATTCCCGACAGGCCGCTGGCCGCGGGCGCGCGGCCGGCGCGCTTCGGGGCCTATGGCACCTCGGCGATCTCGTTCTTCCTGCTGGAGATCGGCGACAAGACCCAGATCGCCACCGTGGCGCTCGCCGCCAGATACCACGCGCTCGTCGCGGTCGTCGCCGGCACCACCCTCGGCATGATGCTGGCGGACGTGCCGGTGGTGCTGTTGGGGGAGGCGGCGGCGAAGCGGCTGCCGCTCAGGTGGGCGCACCGTGCCGCCGCCGCGGCGTTCATCGTGCTCGCGCTGCTGGTGCTGTTCGGCGTGCAGCTCTAGTGCCTCACCTGTAGCGAGCGCAGGCGCGCCGGGCGCCGCGCCACGCCGGCTCAGGTCCCGGCGGGCTCGAGATACGCGTAGCCGTCGAGCTCGCTCTCGTAGAAGCGCTTCAGGGCCTGGCTCTGCGCGAGCGTCATGCGCCCGTCGCGGATGGCGCGCTCGCAATCGCGCGCCAGCGCCGGATACAGCTCCGCGACGTCGTACTCCATGTATTCGAGCACCTTGTTGGCCGTGTCGCCCTTGACGATTTCCTCGATCCACCAGCCGCCCTCGTCGTGCAGGCGCACGTGCACCACGTGGGTGTCGCCGAAGAGATTGTGCAGGTCGCCGAGCGTTTCCTGGTAGGCGCCGACCAGGAACACCGCCAGGTAGTACTTTTCGTCCGCCCTGAGCTCGTGCAGCTCGAGGGTGCGCTTCACATCGCGCAGCGACACGAAGTGATCGATCTTGCCGTCGGAGTCGCAGGTGATGTCGGCGAGCACGGCGGTGCGGGTGGGGCGCTCGTGCAGGCGGTGTATGGGCAGGATCGGGAACAGCTGGTCGATGGCCCAGCTGTCCGGGAGCGACTGGAACACCGAGAAGTTGCAGAAGTAGGTATCGGAGAGAATCGACTCCAGGTCCTCGAGCTCCTCCGGCAGACGCTCGAGCTTGCGGCAGGAGTCGCGGATCTTCGCGCAGGTGGCCCAGTACAGCCGCTCGGCGAGTGCGCGGAACTCGAGCGACAGCAGGCCGAGATTGAACATCTGCAGCACCTGCTCGCGGGCGGTGAGGGCGTCGTGATAGCACTCGACCAGGCGCCGCTCGCTCACCGCACGGTAGGCCTCGAACAGATCCTGCACCGGCTGCGGCAGTTCCTCATCACCGCCGTAGTCCTCGGCCCGGTCCCCGGTGACGCGGAACTTGTCGAGCGCCGAGGAGCCGAGCGCATCGAATATCAGCACGCTGTGGTACGCCGCCACCGCGCGGCCGGACTCGCTCACGATCATGGGGTGCGGAATGTCGCGCAGGTTGCACACGCTCGCGATCCGGTATACGACGTCGCTCGCGTATTCATTGAGCGTGTAGTTCATCGACGAGGCGAAGTTCGTGCCGCTGCCGTCGTAGTCCACCCCCAGGCCCCCGCCCACGTCGATGTACTGCAGTCCCGCGCCCATGAGCTTGAGCTCCGCGTAGACATGGGCCAGCTCGTTGATCGCCTCCTTGACGCGGCGGATGTCCTGCAGCTGGCTGCCCGGGTGACAGTGCACCAGCTGCAGGCAGTCGAGCATGTCGTGCTGCTTGAGCACGTTGAACAGCTCGAGGATCTCGGTGATGAATAAGCCGAACTTCGACCTTTCCCCGGCGGAGGCGCTCCAGCGCCCGGAGCCCTCGCTGAAGAGCTTCACGCGCACCCCGATGCGCGGGCGCACCTGGTAGGTCTGCGCGTGCTTGAGGATGAGCCCGAGCTCCTCGAAATTTTCCACCACCGGGATGATGGTGCGGCCGAGCTTGGTGGCGAGCGTCACCGCCTCGATGTAGCTGTCGTCCTTGAAGCCGTTGCAGATGATGAGCCGCTCCGGGGCGTTCTCGGTCATCGCCATCACCGCGAGCAGCTCCGGCTTTGAGCCCACCTCGAGTCCGAAACCGAACTCCTGACCGTAGCGATAGACCTCTTCGACGACCAGCCGCTGCTGGTTCACCTTGATCGGGTAAACGGCCGCATAGCGGTTCTTGTACTCGTTCTCGGTGATCGCCTGGGCGAACGCATCGTGCAGGCGCCGCAGGCGGTGCGCGAGGATGTCCGAGAAACGCACCACCACGGGCGTCGTCAGATCGCGGGCCTGCAGGCCCTCGACCACCTCGTACAGATCGATCTCGTGCCGTTCCGTCGTGTCCGGCCGCACCACCACGTGGCCGCTGTCGTTGACGCTGAAGTAGCCCTTGCCCCACGCCTCTACGTGGTACAGATCGAGGGAGTCCTCGACCCGCCAGGGCTGTGCGGGATTGAATTTGCGCTGGCCGTTGACGGCGCTCTTGGGATCGGCAGCCACGGGGCGCGTTATATCAAAATTGTGCGACCAGGAAGAGTGTCTCCTCAGGAAGTTTCCGCACCCCGCGCCACGGGGCGCGCCGGATCGCGGATCCATTCGCTCCACGACCCCGCGTAGAGCCGCGCCCCGGTGAGACCGGCGGCCTCGAGCGCGAGCAGATTGTGGCAGGCGGTGACGCCGGAGCCGCACATCGCGATCAGCCTCGGCACCGGGCGCTCGCGCAGCGTATCGGCCCAGCGGCGCCGCAGCTCGGGCGCGCTCAGGAATCCCCCGTGCGCAGCAAGGTTCTCCGAGAACGGATGGTTGCGTGCGCCGGGGATGTGGCCCGCGACCGGGTCGAGCGTTTCGTTCTCGCCGGCGAAGCGATCGGCGCTGCGCGCGTCCACGAGGGTGAGCTCCCCGCGCCTCAGGGCGCCGGCCGCGACGATGCGCGCGAGCGCCGCCGTCGTCACCACCAGCCCCGCGGCGGGGGCGGCCGTGAAGCGCCGCGGCGCCGGCACGGTGGCGGCGGCCTCGATCGGCAACCCGGCACGCTCCCACGCCGCGAAGCCGCCGTCGAGCACCGCCACCCGCCAGTGCCCCAGCCAGCGCAGGAGCCACCACAGGCGCGCGGCATAGGCGCCCGCGCCCTGGTCGTAGGCCACCACCTGCACCTCTTTATCTATCCCCCAGCGTGCCAAGGTGGCGGTGAGCGCCGCGATCGCCGGCAACGGATGCCGGCCCATGAGCGCGGTGCGCGCTCCCGACAGATCGCGATCGAGATGGGCGTACAGCGCGTTCGGAAGGTGCCCGGCGGCCCAGGCGTGCGCACCCCACTCGGGAAGCGCGAGGTCGAAACGGCAGTCGACGATGGCCCAGTCGGGATCGGCGAGATGCGCGGCCAGTGCGGCCGGCTCGATCAGCGTCGTCGGCATGGCTTGAGGACTGTCTCGCTTGGCGCCTGGCATGCATTTTCGGCGTAGTGCGCTTGTCGTTACAATCGGGCCACCACCTCCGGCGGGGGCGCGATGGCACTCGAGGTTTTCTGGGGCAGTGGCAGTCCCTTCGCGTGGCGCGTGCTGCTGGCGCTCGAGTACAAGCGCCTGCCTTACGTGAGCCGCCTGCTGCAGTTCTCCAAGCAGGAGCACAAGTCCCCGCAGATGCTCGCGCTCAATCCGCGCGGCCGCGTGCCGGTGCTGAAGGACGGCGACTACGTGTGTTTCGAGTCGCTCGCGATCCTGTACTACCTGGACCTGAAGTACCCGCAGCCGCCGATCTTCGGGCACACGCCGGAGGAAGCCGGCACCATCATGCGCGTCATCTGCGAGTACCAGGCGTATATCGAGCCGCGGCTCACCACCATCGCCTCCGCGGTTTTTCAGGGCAACGCGGATCTGTCCGGTGATGAGATCACGGCGGCGATGCACGCGGTCGCCAGCGAGGCGCGCACCATCGAGGGGCGGCTGTCGAGATCCGACTGGATCGTGGGGGATGCCTTCTCGGCGGTCGACATGGTCATCTTCCCCGGCATCCAGCTGTTGAAGCGCGCGCTGGAGCGGCCGCAGGCGCGCGAGTTGTCCTCGCGCTTCATGCCGGTGGAGGTGAACTATCCGTCGCTCGGCCGCTGGCTCGCGCGCGTCGCGGCCCTGCCCGGCTATGAACGCACCTATCCGCCTCACTGGCGCTGAACGACTGCTCAAGACGGTGAGCGCGGAAATTCAGCCGCGCGAATGATACCCTTCACAGCCGCGCGCCCCGTGTCGTGCAGGGAGATCTGAAGCCGCATCATGAGCAGCAATGTCAAGATTCACCTCGAGTTTCCAGGACGGATCCTGTTGGTGGGCTTTGGCAGCATCGGCCAGGGTGTGCTGCCGCTGATCCTGCGGCACATCGGCATCGCGCCCGAGCGCCTCACGATCGTGACCGCGGAGGACAAGGGGCACGAGGAGGCCGCCAAGTACGGCATCAAGTTCGTCAAGGAGCGTCTCACGCGCGAGAATTACCGCCGGGTGCTCAATCCGCTGCTGGGACGCGGGGATTTCATCATCAACGTTTCGGTCGAGGTGTCGAGCATCGCGCTCATCAAGCTGTGCTGGGAAAAGGGCGCGATGTACCTGGACACCTGCATCGAGCCCTGGCCGGGCGGCTACACCGACCCGACCGCCCCCGCCGCCCGCCGCACCAATTACGCGCTGCGCGAGGAGGCGCTGGCGTTGCGGGCCGGCAATGCGCGCGCCCCCACCGCGGTGCTCACACACGGCGCCAACCCGGGCCTGGTGTCGCACTTCCTGAAGCAGGCGCTGCTGAACATCGCCGCCGACACCAAGGTGGAGGCCGGCAAGCCCGCCTCGCGCGCCGAGTGGGGCGAGCTGGCTCGCCGGCTCAGCGTGAAGGTCATCCACATCGCCGAACGCGACACGCAGATCTCGGGCAAGCCCAAGCAACCCGGCGAATTCGTCAACACCTGGTCGATCGACGGCTTCGTCGGCGAGGGCTCGCAGCCGAGTGAGATGGGCTGGGGCACGCACGAGCGCAACTTTCCGCGCGACGGCAAGCGCCATGACTCCGGCTGCCTGGCGGCGATCTACCTGACGCAGCCGGGTGCCGGCACCCGCGTACGCACCTGGACGCCGCACGCCGGCCATTTTCACGGCTTCTGCATCACGCACGGCGAGTCCATTTCGATGGCGGACTACTTCACGGTGCGCGACGGCATGCACGTGGCGTACCGTCCCACGGTCCACTACGCGTATCACCCGTGCGACTCCGCCGTGCTGTCGGTCCACGAGCTCGCCGGGCGCAACTACGTGCAGCAGGAGCGCCACCGCATCCTCATGGACGACATCGTGAGCGGTGTCGACGAGCTGGGTGTGCTGCTCGCCGGCCACCGCAGGAACGCCTACTGGTACGGCTCGCAGCTGTCGATCGCTGAGGCGCGCAAGCTCGCCCCTTACAACAATGCCACGAGCCTGCAGGTGTGTGCGTCGGTGCTGGCCGGGGCGGTGTGGGCGATGGAGAACCCCAATCTCGGTGTGGTCGAGCCGGATGAGATGGATTTCCGCCGCAATCTCGAGATCTGCATGCCGTATCTGGGTCCGGTGGTCGGGGAGTACACCGATTGAACGCCGCTGCACGAGCGCGAGCGGCTGTTCCCCGAGGACATCGACCGGAACGATCCCTGGCAGTTCAAGAACGTGCGGGTGATCTGGTAAGCCTGATCTCGCGAGGCGGCGCGCCTGCCTCACGGCGAGTCTCGCTCGTATTCGATCGACACGATCACGAACGCGCGGCTGCCGCCGGGAGCCTCCACGGTCACTTCCTGGTCGAGGGTCTTGCGCAGCAAGGCGCGCCCGAGGGGTGAGTCCATGCTGATGTAGCCGGGGGCGCGGTCGAACTCGTCGGGACCGACGATACGGTAGCGCGACTGCGCTCCGTCCTCGGACTCAAGCCGTACCCATGCCCCGAAGAACACGCGCGCCGGGTCTGCGGGCGGCTGGTCGACGACCACCATGCCCTCGAGCCGCCGGCGCAGGAAGCGTACCCGGCGGTCGATTTCCCGCAGGCGGCGCTTGCCGTAGGTGTATTCGGCGTTCTCGGAGCGATCCCCCTGGGCGGCGGCGGCCGCAACGGCCTGGCAGACCCTCGGGCGCTCGTCGCGCCAGAGACGCTCGAGCTCCAGCCGCAGGCGGCGCGCGCCCTCCGGCGTGATGTACTTCGAGCCCGCCGGGACGGGCTGCCGTAAGCGACTCACGGCCACGAAATCCTGTGAATTATGTCGCACTCCCTTTTACAGAAATCGGGGGTTTTGTGGAGCATCTCACGGACGAACGCCACGCGGCGCTACTAACCTGCAACCGTGGCTACCAAGTACTACACCCATTTCGTCACCGGCGGCGGCAGGGCGCAAAGCCCCCCCTGCGGCAGCGAATGGAGTGGCGTTGTCGAGCTGCGCGAGCCGCTGAGCAACACGCGCGCCAACCGTGAGCTGCGCGCTCTGCTGGCACAGAGCTTCGACCTGGACTGCGAGGACATCCGGATCCTGCACTGGGCGCGACTGCACTGAGTATCCCCTGGCGGACTTCCTTCCCTTCATCGAAGGTCCGCCCTTATAAACCCCAGGCCTCAAAACCTGGGGTTTTTTTTGGGGCGGCAGCCGGGCGCCCCGCGCCCGCGCCGCCGGCGCGAGCAATCGACGCGCCCTTGCCCCCATGTGACAATCCACGCCCCGGCTAAGGGACCGGGTCGACTCCTGAGGAGAATTCGATGCGTGCGTGGTGTGTGGCCCTTGTGGGTGCCGCGGTCCTGGGCCTGTCGGGCTGCGGTTACAACTCCCTGCAGCAACAGGACGAGAGCGTCAAGGCGGCCTGGTCCGAGGTGGTGAATCAGTATCAGCGCCGGGCGGATCTCATCCCGAATCTCGTCAATACCGTCAAGGGCTACGCCGCGCAGGAGCAGAAGGTGCTGATCGGGGTGACCGAGGCGCGTGCCCGGGCGAGCTCCATCCAGGTGACGCCCGAGGTGCTCAACGACCCGCAGCTGTTCCAGAAGTACCAGGCGGCGCAGGGCGATCTCACCCAGGCCCTGAAGAGCCTGATGGTCGTGGTCGAGAACTACCCGCAGCTGAAGTCGGACCAGAATTTCCGCGATTTGCAGTCACAGCTCGAGGGCACTGAAAATCGCATCACCGTGGCGCGCAATCGCTACATCCAGGCGGTGCAGCACTACAACGTGACGGTGCGCTCCTTCCCCGTCAATCTCACGGCGAAGATGTTCGGTTTCCAGGTGAAACCGAGCTTCGCGGTCGCCAACGAGCAGCAGATCGCGACCGCCCCGACCGTCAGCTTCGACGCCGCGCCGCCCTCGGGGCCCACCGCGACGAAATGACCGCGGGGTCAAGCCGCGCCCGCCCGCGGGCGGGACTGGCGCTGCTGCTGGGCCTGGGCGCGATCCTGCCGCCGCCCTCGCCGGCGCAGTCGCCGCCGCCGGGCGCACAGGCCCTGCAGCCGATCCCGAAGCTGACGGCGCGCGTCACGGATCTCACCGGCACGCTGACCGCGGAGCAGCAGACGGCGCTCGAACAGAAGCTGGCGGCGTTCGAGTCCGCCAAGGGCTCGCAGCTCGCGGTGCTGCTCGTGCCGACGACCGGACCCGAGGAGATCGAGCAGTACTCGATCCGGGTGGTCGGAGAGTGGAAGCTCGGCCGGCAAAGGGTGGATGACGGCGCGCTGCTGATCATTGCGAAGAACGATCACCACGTGCGCATCGAGGTCGGCTATGGCCTCGAAGGCGTCCTGACGGATGCCATGTGCAACCGCATCATCTCGCAGACCCTGCGGCCCGCCTTCCGCCAGGACAATTACTATGGCGGCATCGACGCCGGCCTCGAGCAGGTGATGAAGCTCATCGAAGGCGAGCCGCTGCCGCCCCCCGGGCGCGATTGGCCCGCCGGCCGGCGCGGGCACGGCTCGAACCCCTTGCCGCTGATGCTGTTCGCCGTGTTCGTCGGGTCGGTGGTGCTGCGCGGGATTTTCGGACGCACGCTGGGCTCGGCCTTTACCGCCGTCGGCACGGGCCTGCTGGTGTGGATCGCCGGCTACGCGTTGCTGCTGGCTCTGGTCGCCGCGGCGGGTGCGTTCCTGTTCACGTTGCTCGGCGGACTGGCTCGTGGCAGCGGCTGGTCGAGCTACCCGCGTGCCGGGGGCTTCGGCGGATTCGGCGGCGGCCTCGGAGGCGGCGGATTCGGCGGCGGTGGATTCAGCGGTGGTGGCGGAGGATTCGGGGGCGGCGGCGCCTCCGGAAGCTGGTAGGCGGGAGGTCGCCATGAAATTCCTGCGTCTCATTCGCCACCTGGCCACCACGCGCTGGAGCACGCGCCGGCACTTCACGCCCCAGGTTCGCGAGGCCATCGAACAGGCCATCGGCGGCTGCGAAGCGCATCATGCCGGGGAGATCCGCTTCGTGGTCGAGACCGCCTTCGATCTTCCGGAGCTGTGGCGCGATCTGCCGCCGCGCCAGCGCGCGCTGCAGCTGTTCGGACAGCTCGGCGTGTGGGACACGGCCCACAACAACGGCGTCCTGATCTACGTGCTCATGGCGGACCGGGTGGTCGAGATCATCGCCGACCGCGGCATCGCCGAGCGCATCCCGCAGCCTGAGTGGCAGGCGGTGTGCCGGCAGATGGAGCTGCACTACCGCGCCGGGGGCTTTCGCAAGGGCTCGATCGCGGGTATCGAGGGCGTGGCGGCACTGCTGGGACGGCATTTCCCGGGGCGGCACGGGAGCGAGCAGGAGCTGCCGAACCAGCCCGTGCTGCTGTAGCGCATCACCGAGGGCATTCGCGCCCCCGGCGACATCGGTCATAATTCTACCAATGAAGGCTTCCACGGCCCGTGCCGCCACTGCCGCGCTGACGTGCCTGCTGATCGCGGGGTGCTCGCTCCTGCGCGAGTGGCGGCACCCGGCACCCCCCGCACCGCCGGCCCCGCCGGCGGCGCCGGCACTGCCGGCGCCGGTGGCCAATGAGCGCTTCGAGCTTGATCCCGGTCAGGACGTCGTCGGCGTCGTGCAGGTGGTGACGGCCACCAAGGACGACACGCTCACCGACATCGCCCGTCGCTTCAACGTCGGTTACGAGGAGATCGTGCGCGCCAATCCCAGGGTCGACCCCTGGCTGCCGGAGGAGGGCCGGGAGATCGTGGTTCCGTCGCAGTTCATCCTGCCGGACGCGCCGCGCACCGGGCTCGTGATCAACATCGCCGCCATGCGGATCTTCTACTACCCCCCGGTCAGGCGCGGCGAGGGGCCCGTCGTGCTGACTCACCCGATCGGCATAGGCAAGGTGGGCTGGCGAACTCCCGAGGGCGTCACGAGGATCGTGCGCCGCCAGCAGGATCCCACCTGGCGCGTGCCGGTCTCGGTGCGCAAGGAGCACCACGAGAACGGCGAGGATCTCGATCCGGTGATCGGGCCCGGACCGGACAACCCGCTGGGCAGGTACGCGTTCTACCTGCAATGGCCGAGCTACCTGATTCATGGCACCAATAAGCCGGCCGGAGTCGGGCTGCGTTCGAGTCATGGCTGCATCCGCCTGTACCCGGAGGACATCGCGCAGCTCTTCGCCATGGTGCCCCTCGGCACCCAGGTGCGCGTGGTCAATCAGCCGTTCGTGTTCGGCTGGCGTGACGGGCAGCTGTACATGCAGCCCTTTGACGTTCTGGAGGACGATACGCGCGACTGGGAGTCCCTCGCCACGAGGCTGCAACAGCAGTTGCAGGCGCACGAGACCCAGGTCGACTGGACGCTGGTGTCGGCGCTCGCGCGCGCTCCGCGCGGCGTGCCCGTGCCGATCACCGACTCCGAGGCCACGGTCGAGCAGATCCTGGCCGCCGCGCCGCGCGTACAGAACGTGCTGCCCGAAGGCTCCACCTGGGACGGCCAGTCGGACCTGCCGATGGATGAAGCCTCCTTCAAGCAGATGCTCTCCGAGATCGAGCCGGGCGCGCCGGCCGAGGATGCCGCCGAGCAGACGGCCGCTGCGCCGGCCCCGGCCGACACCGCCAAGGCGGCGCCGCGGGCTCACCCCAAGAATGGCGGCTGAGGAGTCTTGACCGTGACGGCGCTGTCCGAGTGGCTGCAGCTGATGCTCGCGGAGATCGCGCGCAAGCGCGAGGATCTGGAGCGCGCGCGCGCCGAAGAGGCGCAGCGCCTGAGGGAATCTGCAGGCGCGCAGCCGCGCGCCGGGCAGGAAGCGGCCGAGAATCCGACCACACGCTGACACGCTGTGTTAGAGTCATTCGGGCAGATCCCAAGAGGCGCTTGAGTGGCAGACAGCCCCGCGTCCGGCGTAGAACTCGCACAACAAAGCCGCGCGCAACACGCGATCGAGAGCGTGCCGACCGGAATCGCCGCCTTCGTCGGCCGCACCCTCAAGGGCCCGGTCAACCAGGCGCTGCGCATCACGAGCTTCAGCGAGTTCCAACAGCACTTCGGCGGTCTGTGGCAACCCGCGACCCTGTCCTACGCGGTCGAGCATTTTTTCGAGAACGGTGGTCGCGAGGCACTGATCGTGCGCGTCGCCAACGGCGCGCGCCCGCCGACCGTTTCCCTGCCGGCGGGCCACGGCGAACTCAGGCTCGTGGCGTTGAATCCCGGCTCGCGCGAGTACCTGCGCGCCTCGGTGGACTACGACGGCCTGAACAGCGGCGAACGCGACCGCTTCAATCTGGTGGTACAGCGCGTGCGCACCGCGGGCGCGGAGCTGGTGGAAGACCAGGAAATCTACCGGCGCGTGTCGGTGGTGCCCGCTTCGGGCCGGTTCGTCCCCGACGTGCTGCTCGGATCACGCCTGGTGCGCGTGGCGGACGCGGTTCCCGCGCAGCGCCCGGATCGCTCCGCCGGCGGACCCGGTGGCGTGGCGGTCGGCTACACCCTCTCCAGTCCCGATGGCGATGACGGCGCGCCGCTCACCGACTACGACATCATCGGCGCCGCCGACAGCGCCACCGGACTGTTCGCGCTGCAGGGCGTCGCCCGCTTCAACATGCTGTGCATTCCGCCGCTGACGCGTGAGCGTGACGTGGGATTGTCGACTCTGCTGGTTGCGGCGCGCCTGTGCCGCGACCGGCAGGCGCTGCTGCTGGTCGATCCGCCGGCGGGCTGGACCTCGGCGCCGGCCGCGCTCGATGCGCTGCGCGCCTGGCCCTTCCGCAGCGACAGCGCCGTCATGTACTACCCGCGCGTACAGGCGTTCGATCGGCTGCGCGGCCGGGTGGAGACCTTCGGTTCGTGCGGCGCCGCGGCGGGCATGATCGCCCGCTGCGATGAGAGCCGGCCGGTGTGGGCGGCCGCGCAGAGCGAGGAGGCGATTCTGCGTCCCGGGTTGCGTCCGGCGGTGGCGGTGTCCGACGCCGAGCGGGTGCGGCTGGGGCAGGCGGGCGTGAATACCCTGTTGTCGGTGCGAGGCGGTTCGCGCTCCGGCGTCGGCCCGCGCACCCTGGGCGCGGGCGGCGGCGTCTGTGACGGGCAGTCCCTCTCGGCACGGCGGCTCGCGCTGTGCGTGGCGGCCAGCATCGAGCAGGGCACGCGCTGGGTGCTGCTGGAACATAATGGGCCTGCGACCTGGCAGCGCGCCCGGGCCCAGGTCGAGACGTTTCTGGACACCCTGGCGGCGCAGGGAGCCTTTGCCGGCGCCGACACCGACGAGAGTCACTTCGTCATCTGCGATGAGCGCGTCAACCGGCCGCAGACTCTCGCCGAAGGCAATTTCAACCTGTTGTTCGGGTTCGCCAGCAGCAAGCCGTGCGCATTCGACACCTGGCTGGTGACGCATCGCGCCGGCGCCAGCCGGGTGCGGCCGGTGTCAGTGAACCGCTCCGCCACCGCCAAGCACCGGGTCGAGTGGGAGATCGAAACCGCCATACTACGTTGATAGGCGCTCAGGCGAGCGGTGAGCCGAAGCCACCGCCGCCGGGTGTCAGGATGAGGAGCTCGTCCGCCGGCCCGATCTCGAAGCGCGCCGTGGCGCCCAGGTGCTCCACCGCCCCGCCGGCGCGGCATATGCGCGCCTCGCCGCAGGCGCCCGAGCGCCCGCCCTCGAGCCCGAAAGGGGCGATGCGGCGGTGATTGGCGAGCAACGCTCCCGAGAGCGGCGCACGAAATTCCAGCCGCCGCACGATGCCGTCGCCGCCGTGGTGCCGCCCGGCGCCGCCCGAGCCGCGGCGGATCGCGAACTCCCGCACCAGCACCGGGAACTTGCTCTCGAGAATCTCCGGGTCCGTGAGGCGCGAGTTGGTCATGTGAGTCTGCACGGCGTCGCAGCCGTCGGAGTCCGCCGCGGCGCCGGCGCCGCCGGCGATGGTTTCGTAGTACTGCAGGTGCGCATCCCCGAAGGTCAGGTTGTTCATGGTTCCCTGGGAGGCGGCCAGAATTCCCAGCGCTCCGTACAGCGCATCGACGATGCACTGTGAAGTCTCGACGTTTCCCCCCGCCACCGCCGCGGGAGGGCTCGGGTCGAGGAGTGATCCGGCGGGAATGACGATCTCCAGCGGCTCGAGGCACCCCTCGTTCAAGGGGATCGGCCGCTCGATCAGCGTGCGGAACACGTACAACACCGCCGCCGTACACACCGCGCGCGGGGCGTTGAAGTTGTGCGCGCCCTGGGCCGATGTACCGGTGAAATCGATGCGCGCGCGGCGCCGCTCACGGTCGATGTCGACACGCACCGCGATCAGCTGCGCGTCGTCCATTTCGTAGTGGAAGCTGCCGGGTTGCAGCCGCCCGATGGCGTTGCGCACGCACTGCGCGGCGTTGTCCTGCACATGCCGCATGTAGGCGCGCATCGTGGCGAGCCCGTGGCGTCGCACGGCGCGGCCGATTTCGGCGATGCCGCGCGCGTTGGCGGCCAGCTGGGCGCGCAGGTCCGCGAGGTTCTGCTCGGGCTTGCGCGCCGGCCACGGCCCTGCGGTGAGCGCCGCGCGCAACTCGCTCTCGCGCAGCGATCCGCCGCTGACCAGCGCAAAGCATTCGAACAGCACGCCTTCCTCCGCTATCGTGCGGCTGAAAGGCGGCATGGAGCCGGGCGTCATTCCGCCGATGTCGGCGTGATGCGCGCGCGAGGCGAGGAAGAAATCGGGCCGCGCCTCCTCGCCCATGAAGACCGGCGTCACCACCGTCATGTCCGGCAGATGGGTGCCGCCGTGGTAGGGACTGTTCAGGAGCCACGAGTCCCCGGGACGCAGCCGTGCCTGCTGCGCCGCGATGACCGAGCGCACGCTCGCGCCCATCGAACCCAGATGCACCGGCATGTGCGGCGCGTTGGCCACCAGGCCGCCGTGCGAGTCGAACAGGGCGCAGGAGTAGTCGAGGCGTTCGCGGATGTTGACCGACTGTGCGGTCGCCCTGAGGACCTCGCCCATCTGCTCGGCGATGTGCATGAACAGGTTGTTGAATATCTCGATGCGCGCGGCATCGACCGCCGCGGCCACCGCAGTGCGCGCCGGCCCGTCATCCTCGAGCAGCAACTCACCGCCGGCGAGGCGCCGGGCACGCCAGCCGTCCTCCAGCACCACCGTGCTGTGCGGCTCGACGATCAGCGCCGGCCCCGGCAGCTCCCCGCGCAGCGCGCTCATGGACACGAGCGGCACCTCGCGCCAGGCGCCGAACCAGGCGCGCACCCGTTGCGGCAGCTCGCCGGCGGCCGCGGGCTGCGGGATGACCAGGGTTGCGGCATCGACCGAGGCGAGGCGCGCCTCCACGCGCAGCGCTTCGATCACCAACGCCAGGGTGTGCGCGGCAAAGCCAAAGCGCCGCAGGTGATCGGCGTGAAAGCGCTGGCGCACCTCATCCAGGGGCGCGAGCGGCACCGACAGCGTGATGTCGCTGTCACCGGAGCGCACCTCCAGCAGCCGTACGACCCGCACGCGCCCGGCGTCACCGCCCTGGGCGGTGAGCTCCGCGCGCGCCTGCGCCTGGAGAGCGGCCAGCGCGGCGCGCGCCGCGGCGAGCCCGGCGCCGTCGAGCACCTGACGCAGGCTCGCGCGACGCACGGCGAGGCGATCCGCCACGCCGATGCCGAAGGCGGACAGCACGCTCGCGAGCGGATGCACGAGAATGCGCCGCACACCGGCGGCGCGCGCGACGCGGCAGGCGTGCTGGCCGGCAGCGCCCCCGAAGCAGAACAGCGTGAAGTCGCCCGCATCGCGCCCCTGACGGGTGGACACCTGGCGGATGGCGTTCGCCATCGACTCGACGCCCACCTCGAGGAACGATTCGGCGACCCTCTCGGCGGACGCGTCGGGCGCGCAGTGCGCGCCGAGCTCGGCGGTGAGTGCGGCGAAGCGGCGCGCCACCGCGTCGGCATCGATGGGCGAGCGGCTGTCGCGCCCGAAGACCGCGGGCAGGGTGTCGGGCCGCAGGTGGCCGAGCAGCACCTGCACATCGGTGAGCGTGAGGGGTCCGTCGCGCCCATAACAGACCGGGCCCGGATCCGCACCCGCGGAAGCCGGACCGACCGCGAAGCGGCCGTCCCGGAAGCTCAGGATCGAACCGCCGCCCGCGGCGATGCTGTGTACGTCCAGCATCGGCTGGGTCAGGCGCACTCCGGCGATGAGGTGCTCGAAGCGCTGCGGCAGCTCCCCGTCGATCAGCGACACGTCCGTGGACGTGCCTCCCATGTCGAAGCCGATGAGGCGCGGGTACCCCAGCCGCTCCCCGACCCAGTGCATGCCGATCAGCCCGCCGGCGGGCCCGGACAGCACGCTCGACATGGCGTGAAAGCTCTCCGCCGCCGCCAGTCCTCCGTTGCTCTGCATGAGCGTCAGGTGCACGCCCGCATCGAGCGAGCGCAGCTGCTCGTGCAGCGCGCCGACGTAGCTGCGCAGCGGCGGCGCGAGGTAGGCATTGAGGACCGTCGTGTCGGCGCGGCTGACGTAGCGCACCAGCGGCGACAGCTCGTGCGACACGGACACTTCCCCGAAGCCGAGCGCGCGCGCGCAGTCCGCGGCCTCGCGCTCGTGTTGCGGATAGCGCCACCCGTGCAGGAAGACGATGGCCACCGCGCGCCCTCCGGCGCGGCGCGCGCGCGCGAGGTCGGCGCGCAGGCGCGCCCCATCGAGCGGGGTCAACACCGCGCCGTGCGCATCGATGCGCTCGCGCGCCTCGATCACCGTGGCGTACAGGCACGTCGGCAGCACTATGCGCCGCGCGAAGATGTCGGGTCGATTCTGGTAACCGATGCGCAGCGCATCGCCGAAGCCGGCGGTGGTCACCAGCACCACCGGCTCGCCGGTGCGCGTGAGCAGCGCGTTGGTGGCGACGGTGGTACCCACCTTCACCGCTGTCACCGCGCGCGACTCTGCGCACGCCTCGAGAATCGCGCGCGCCGCGCCGAGACCCGGATCGCCCGCCGCGCCGCCGGCGCTCGCCGAAGGCACCTTGCGAACGTGCAGCTCGCCGGCGGGCGAGAGGCCGATGACATCCGTAAACGTACCGCCGCGATCGATCCAGAACTGCCAGCCCGCCGCCGACCGCGCCGGGCGGCGGGATGATTGGCTTAACGTTTCCATTGCCTGCATTATTCGCGCTTATGACTCCAGCTCCCAGCGCTGAGCCTGCCATGCAGGCGCCCGTGGCTTTCCGCCATGTGGTCTTTTCTCACGGCCAGGAGAGCGGGCCCTGGGGACGCAAGATCTCCGCGCTCGCGGAGGTCGCGCGCAGCGAAGGCTACGCGGCGCACTCGGTCGACTATCGCGGGATCGATGAGCCGCGGGCGCGCGTCGCCCGGCTGGTCGATTTCTGCAAGGAGTTGACCGGGGACCTGGTGCTGGTCGGCTCGAGTCTCGGCGGCTACGTTGCGGTCACCACGGCGTCGCTCCTGCACTCCCGGGGAGTGTTCCTCATGGCGCCGGCGCTCTACATGCAGGGGCTGCCCGAGCTGCGCGCCAGCGTGCTCGATTGCCCGGCAGCCGTGGTGCACGGCTGGCGCGACGACGTGGTGCCCTTCGAGCACAGCGTGCGCTTCGCGCAGGCGTATCGGGCGGCACTGCATCTGCTGGAAAGCGATCACCGGTTGCACAATCAGATCCGCGTCATCCAGTACCTGTTCGAATACTTCCTCATCGCGCTTGATCTGCCCGCGATCGCCTTCGAGTAGCTTGCAACGCCGCTCGCGGAGCGCGTGCGGCTTGCCGCACCGAGTGGCCGAGTAATAGACTGCCGCACGCAGGCTTGGTGTTGCCGCAACAAACAAGAATGTGGCGTACCTTCGCAGGCACGGTGCAACGCGATCTCTCATATTCAGTTGGACGTGAGGACGTTGAGTCCGCAGGCTCGACCGACGTGCGCGTCCTCGGGCCTGAAGGGAAGCAGGGGGACACATGAGGAAGTTTCACACCCGGCGCCGTCCACGGCTGACCGTCATGACCGTCGCCGCCGTGCTCGCCGCCGGCAGCTGCCCGAGCGCGCGGGCCGTCAGCTTCCACAGCAGCTCCGGCGACTGGACCGGCAGCTGGGATACCACGATTGGCTACGGGGAGGGCTGGCGCGTCTCGGGCCCCGACTGCCGGCTGGTTGCGATCGCCGACGGCGGTTGCGGCTACTCCCCCAACATCGATGACGGCGACCTGAACTACCGGAAAAAGGCCGCCTTCAGCGAGGCGCTCACGGGTGTCACCGAGCTCGCGCTCAACTACAAGGACAAGGGCGGAATCTTCGTGCGTGGCTCCGGCCTCTACGATTTCGAGGGCATGAACGCCACCACCGATCACATTCAGCTGGCCCACGACGCCAAGGGAGTGGTCGGCAGCTACACGCGCCTCCTGGATGCGTTTGGGTTCTGGCGTTTCGATCTCGGCACCCTGCCGTCCGAGCTCCGCCTCGGCCGGCAGGTCGTGGACTGGGGCGAGAGCACCTTCCTCCCCAACGGCCTCAACGAGGTCAACCACTTCGACGTGACGGCGCTGCAGGTGCCGGGGGCGGAGCTCAAACAGGCGCTGCTGCCGGACGAGATGGCGGTGTTCAACCTGCAGTTGTCGAAGAACCTGAGCACCCAGTTGCTGTACCTGTTCGACTGGCACGAGGACATCATCGAGCCCGACGGCGCGTACTTCAGCACCAACGACTTTGCCGGCCCCGGCGGTAACCGCGTGTTCATCGGCTTCGGCGCGATCTCCGACCAGGGCGTGGATTTCACCTCTCTCGGCGGCACGCTGATCCGCGACTTCCAGGCCGTCCCGCGCTTGCCGGACAAGAAGCCCTCCCAGTCCGGCCAGTTGGGCGTCAACTTCAAGCTCTACCTGCCGAACTTCGGCCAGGGTACCCAGCTCGGCCTCTACTTCCTCAACTACACCAGCCGCTTACCGGTGGTG
>VBNP01000174.1 GCA_005877965.1 Gammaproteobacteria bacterium
GTGCACGGTACGGACCTTCTCGTTCAGCGCGCCGCGCATGATGAGCCACATCACGAGCTCTATTCCCTCCGACCCCGCCTCGCGCACGTATTCGATGTGAGGCATGTGCGAAAGGGCATCCGGCTCGTTGATCAGGCGGTCGATAAAATTTGTGTCCCACTCCCGGTTGATGAGACCTGCTCGGAGTCCCTGCAGCTGGTGACTCATTCCGCCGGTGCCCCAGACCTGTACGTTCAGGTCAGCGTCGAAGGAATCGACTGCCTGGCGAATTGCCTTCCCCAGCTCGTAGCAGCGGCGGCCGGAGGGAGGCGGATAAAGCACCACATTGACCGGAAAAGGAATTACGCGAACCGGCCAGGCCGGCAGCTGTCCGAACATCAAGGACAGCGGCACCGTCAGGCCGTGATCGACATCCATGCGGTTGACGATCGTGAGATCGAAATCCTGCTGGATCACCGCCTGGGCGATGTGGCATGCCAGCTCGGCATGTCCCTGAACCACCGGCACCGGCCTCGGGCCCCAGCCCTCGTCGGCCGGAGCAAACTGCTCCGCGCATCCGATCGCGAAGGTCGGCACGATGTCGAGACTGAAGGCGGTGGCGTGATCGTTGTAGACCAGCAGGATGACGTCCGGCTTCTGCTGCGCGATCCAGCGCTTGGAGAACTCATAACCGGCGAACATCGGTCCCCAGTACGCATCCTGCGACTTGCCGTTGTCGATCGCGGCGCCGATCGCCGGGACATGCGAGGTGGTGACGCCGGCAGTGATGCGGGCCATTACTGCGACTCTCCGGCTGTGCGGTAAGCACCCGGTGGCACATCGGTGTGCGCTTTGTCCGGTTCCATGGGGCGTTCCTCAGCGGCTCCAGTAAAGGCGCATCGGGTTATCGATCAGCAGCCGGTGCTGAAGTGCAGCGGTGGTCGCCACCTTCGGGATGAAATCGACCAGCGCGCCATCGTCAGGCATGTGTGACTTCATATTCGGGTGGGGCCAATCCGTTCCCCACAGTACCCGATCCGGGAAGGTCTCGACGATCCGTCGGGCGAAGGGCACGACATCGTCATACTCTGGAGCTCCGCTTTTCGACAGCCGGTCGGGGCAGCTCACTTTCGACCAGATGTCGGGATGCTCGCGCATCAGCCTGACGAACAATTCAAACTCAGGTCCGTCCACGGACTTCGTTACGTCCGGCCGCCCCATATGGTCCACGACCACCGTCGTGGGGAGGGAAGCGAAGAAAGTATAGAGCTCCGGCAGCTCTGCGGCCTCGAAGTAAATGACGACGTGCCAGCCGAGCGGCGCGCCGCGCCGCGCGATCTCGAGCAGCACCTCGCGCGGCGTCGTATCGACCAGCCGCTTCACGAAGTTGAAGCGCACGCCACGCACCCCGGCCGCATCGAGCGCCGCAAGTTCCCGGTCGGTGACGCCGGCTGCCACGGCGGCGACTCCGCGTGCCCGTCCATCGGAAGCTCGCAGCGCATCGACCAGGGCGCGATTGTCGCTGCCATGACAGGTGGCCTGAACGATGACGTTGCGCTCAAACCCCAGGTAATCCCTTAAGCCCCAGAGCTTGGTCTTCGGCGCGTCACAGGGCGTGTAGCGGCGCTCCGGGGCATAGGGAAACTGCGCACCGGGTCCAAACACGTGACAGTGAGCGTCCACTGATCCCTTGGGCGGTACAAACCGCGGGCGACGAGGCGCGGGATGAAACGGCAACCAGTCCCGGTCCATCGTGAAGGGGCCGGAGGCCGCGCTCGAAGGCCAGGCCGGGTCGCCGGGACGAATGGGCTGCGGCGCACTCACAGGCCCCTCACCTTGAGCAGGGCATCGAGCCGCGGGAAGACCCGGCGGGCGTTCTTTTCGTAGATCCGCTCTTTCTCTGCAGCCGATAAAGAAAGCGCGTCGATATAGCGCCTGGTGTCATCGAAGTAATGCCCGGTGCGCGGGTCGATGCCGCGCACGGCTCCCACCATCTCGGACCCGAACAGGATGTTGCCGATATCGATGACACGCACCAGAAGATCGATGCCCGGCTGGTGATACACGCACGTGTCGAAGAACACGTTCTTCATCACGTGTTCCTCGAGCGGGGGACGCTTGAGCATGTCGGCGAGTCCGCGGTATCGACCCCAGTGGTAGGGAACGGCCCCGCCGCCGTGCGGAATGATGAAGCGCAGCGGGGGAAAATCCCGGAACAGATCGCCCTCGATGAACTGCATGAACGCCGTGGTGTCGGCGTTGATGTAATGCGCGCCGGTCGCGTGGAAATTCGGATTGCACGAGGCGGAGACGTGGATCATCGCGGGGACATCCAGCTCAACCATCTTCTCGTAGAAGGGGTACCAGTGCCGGTCGGTGAGCGGTGGGGCTGTCCAATGCCCGCCCGAAGGATCGGGATTCAAGTTGCAGCCGACAAAATTCAACTCGCGTATGCAGCGCTCGAGCTCGGCAACGGAGTTGGCAATGGGCACTCCCGGCGACTGCGGCAGCTGGCACACGCCGACAAAATTCTCGGGATACAAGTCGACCACGCGCTTGATGAGATCGTTGTTCGCGCGCGTCCAGGCGCTCGAGATCGCCTCGTTGCCGAGGTGATGACCCATGGCCGAAGCGCGGGGCGAGAAGAGGGTGAGATCCGAGCCGCGCTGCTGCTGCAGCCGCAGCTGATTCTTTTCGATGGTTTCGCGAATCTCGTCAGCGGAGATGGCGCCGGGTTTTGCGGCCGGGGCCGTCGGGTCCTTGAGGGCCGCGATCTGGGCGTCGCGGAATTTCTGGTGTGCGCCGGGCGCCGTCGTGTAGTGACCGTGACAATCGATGATCATGGGCGCGCTGCCTCGGTCGGCCGCGCGGGCGCGGGCATACGCGCCAACATGTGGTCGAGCATGTCTGTCAGGGCTTGCTGGCTCAATGCCTCGGCGTGCTCGGCAGCCCACTGTTGCCGCTCAACACTGCCACGGCTCATCCAGGGCTCGAAGCCGGCCTCCGCCACCGTCTTTACAGCCTCTCTCATCTCCTCGGCTCGCCGACGACCGTGCTGCAGCGAACGCGAAATCATGTAACGGGCGAGTGAGCGCCAGTCGCCGACGGGGAAGAGGTCCTGGAGCGATGCGAGCACGGCGTCCTCGACGCCGTGACGTCGGGCCGTGAGAAGCGACTCGGCGAGCAGCGCCTCCATCCCCTTGATGATGACGCTGCGGCACATCTTGGCCGCAGACGCAGCGCCGATCGCGTCCGAATACACCTTGGCGCCGGCGAAACCGAGCGACTGTGCCAGCGGCAGGAAAGCCCTGGCATGAGGACCGCCCAGCCACATGGGCGAGGCGATCCGTTTCGGCGCGATCGGCGACATCACCGCAGCTTCGACGTAGCAGCCTCCGGCGGCTTCGATCGTGCGCGCGGCTTCTGTCTTGGTTCGAGGCGACACGGAGTTGAGGTCGAGATAGAGCGCGCCGCGGGTGAGTGCCGGGGCGGCTTCGCCAGCGGCCGCCAGGCAGTCGCCCGCGGTGACGGCGGAGATGACCAGCGAGCTACTGCTCACCGCCTCGGCCATGGAGCTCGCCGCCCTGACAAAGGTCAGCGATCGCGCGGCTCGCCGGGGCTCACTGCCCTCGAGCGTAAAGAGGCGATCCCACGCACAGAGCTCCACGCCGCCCGCCCGGTGCAAGTCGTTCGCAAGCACCTGGCCGACTTCTCCGAGTCCGATGAGACCGATGCGGCGCGGGTTCGTCGTCATGCATCGCTCCAGACGCTTCCCGGGACGAAGACCTCCCCCTGCATCAGCTTGCGCGCCGTGCGCAGCAAGGCGGAACGGTTCACCGTGACGTCGGCTCCCTCCACCGTCACATCCATCTCCACCGTAAAGAATCCCGTCGGATGCTCAATCTCCAGGCGTTGTGACCCCGAGCGGGGTGTGAGGCCCGCAACCCGTGCGGCCACGGAGCCTGGAGTGAGGCAGGCGGTGGCAACGCTGACTGCGCCCAAGACCCCGATCGCTTCGTGCACGCGGTGCGGGATGAAGGTTCGCGTATGGATGGCGCCTCCGTGCCGCGCGGGCGAAACGAGGCACATCTTCGGCACCGTCTTTTTGCCGACGTCGCCGAGATTCATCCGCGGGCCCATCGCCAGCCGGATTTCCTCGATGCGGGCTTTGAGCGCCTCATCGCCTTCAAGCGCTGCGGGTGACTCGTCGCCGCGCTTGCCGAGATCGGCCGCTCGCATCAGGACGACGGGCATGCCGTTGTCGATGCAGGTCACCTCGAGACCTGCGATGCGGTCCAGGTGCGACCCGGTCGGAAACAGCGAGCCGCACGAGGATCCGGCAACGTCCAAAAAGTCGATCGGGATCGCTGCCGCACTTCCCGGTACACCATCGATACGAGCGTCACCCTCATATTCCACCGTCCCATGGGGCGTCGGGACATGCGCAACGGCGATGCTTCCCGTGTTGAGCATGTGGATGCGCACGGGCGTGGATTCACCCGCGATGCGCACCAAACCGTGCTCAATCGACCAGGGACCGACGCCGGCGAGGATGTTGCCGCAGTTCTGGGAGTCACTCACTTCCGCTTTGTCGACCACGACCTGAAGAAACAAATAGTCGACGTCCGCATCCGGGCGTTTGGAGGGGCCGATGATCGCGACCTTGCTGGTCAGCGGGTGCGCACCGCCCACGCCATCGATCTGGCGAGGATCAGGCGAGCCCATGGCCGCGAGCAGCGCCCGGTCGCGCGCGCGCGCGGATGGCGGCAGGTCCTTGGCGTGAAAATAAAGTCCCTTGGACGTTCCACCACGCATGAGGGTGCTCGGAATGGCGCGCATGTCGCTCACTCCGCCAACGCCTGCGGACGGTAGACCAATCCGCGCTTGGCGAGCTTGTCCCGCATGTCGTAGATATCGAGACCCAATTCGCCCTTTTGCAGCCGCTCGCGCACCGTGGCTTCCCTGGCTTCGCGGGCCTCACTGGCCTTGAGCACGGCTGCAGCCTCGAGGCGCGCAACGATGCACACACCATCGTCGTCAGCGATCACCACATCACCCGGATTGACGAGGCCGCCGCCGCAAACCACCGGAACATTCACCGATCCCAAGGTCTCCTTTACGGTTCCCTGCGCATGCACGGCCCTGGACCAGACCGGAAAGCCCATGCTGGTCAGATCACGGACGTCCCGGACACCGGCATCGATGACGAGAGCGCGGACACCGCGCGCCGCGAGCGACCCGGCAAGCAGCTCGCCGAAATAGCCCGCGTCGGAATAGGAAGTGGGTGCGACGACGAGAACGTCCCCTGCCTGGCACTGCTCAACCGCGACGTGGATCATCCAGTTGTCCGCCGGAGGCACACTCACCGTGACCGCAGCGCCGGCGATGCGAGCTCCCGGATAGATGGGGCGCAGCTTCGGACCCAGGAGCCCGGTTCGGCCCTGCGCCTCGTGGACGGTGGCAACGCCGTAGCGCGCCAACCCATTCACCAGCTCAGGATCGGCGCGGCGAATATTGGTGTACACGACATTCATGGCAGCTACCTTGAAGGCGGCGGGAGCCCAATTGTCCAACCGCTCCCGCCCGGGCGGGTAATTGCAATTCGCGGCCGGGTATAAGAAATTGTGAACATGACCTCCGTATGCTCAGGTCCTGGCGCGACCCCCAACCTGCGGCATCTCATGCTCTTCGATCAGGTGGTCCGGCGCGGCAGCGTGAGCGGGGCCGCCCGTGCGGCACACCTCAGTCAGCCCGCTGTCACCCAGGCGGTCGCTCAGGTTGAGGCCGCCCTGGGAGCGCGCCTCCTGCACCGGAGCTATTCGGGGCTCGAGCTCACGGGTGCGGGGCGCGCGGCCGCGCAACGCGTCGACCGGGCACTCCAGATGCTGCGGGAAGCGCTCGGGGCGGTTCGCGCGCGATCGGCCAATGCGGCGTATGCCGATGTCCTGAGGGGCATAACCAGCACGCAACTCAAGGCGCTCATCGCCGTGGTGGAGGAGGGCGCTTTTGCCCGTGCGGCACGGCGCGCCGGGCGCGCCCGGACGGCCGTGCACCGGGCGGCGCGACAACTGGAGACATCTCTGGGCACCGAGTTGTTCGAGGTCACGAGCTTCGGGGTGCGCCCGACCCGGGAGGCGGAAAAGCTTGCCTTGCGCACGCGCCTCGCGTTCGCAGAGATCGCCCAAGCCCAGGCTGAAGTGGCCGCCGTCCAGGGGACCGGTAGCGGCTCAACGACCATCGGGGCCATGCCGCTCGCGCGCAGCGTGCTGCTCGCACGGGCAGTCCTCGAATTCACCGCGGCACGACCCGAGCACGGGATCAGTATCCTCGACGGTCCCTACGAAAGCATGCTGGCGGCTTTGCGCCGCGGCAGCGCGGATGTGCTGGTCGGT
>VBNP01000156.1 GCA_005877965.1 Gammaproteobacteria bacterium
GGAGGAGGCCAAGGGACCGGCGTTTGCGGTGGCGACGGGCCTGCTCGTCTATCCGCAGGCAGCGCATCTGGAACATAGCGAACCGCGGCGAACGCGGCACACCGTGACAGGAACGGGCGGCTACATCGCACGGGTCGGACGATGGCTTCGGGAGAGCTTCTGATGACCCTTAAAACGAGATCCCAACGGCCGGCGTGGGACCGGCACCACCCGGCGGCGTTGGACAACGCGCGCGACATGAAGAGGCAGCCATGACCATCAATCTGAAGATTCCCGACATCCGTGAGCTCAAGCCGCGGATCACCGTGTTCGGGGTAGGCGGCGCCGGCGGCAACGCCGTCAACAATATGATCAACTCAGGGCTCGTGGGTTGCGACTTCGTCGTCGCCAATACCGACGCCCAGGCGCTCGCCTCGTCGAAGGCGGAACGCATCGTGCAGATGGGCGTGCAGGTCACCGAGGGGCTCGGCGCCGGCTCGCAGCCCGAGGTCGGCCGCGCCGCTGCCGAGGAGGTGATGGAGGAGATCCGCGAAAATCTCGTGGGCGCGCACATGGTATTCGTCACCGCCGGCATGGGCGGCGGCACCGGCACCGGCGCCGCCCCCATCGTCGCCAAGGCCGCGCGCGAAGCGGGGATCCTGACCGTCGGCGTGGTGACCAAGCCGTTCCATTTCGAGGGCCTGCGGCGCATGCGGGTTGCCGACGCCGGCCTCGCGGAGCTGGGCAAGGTGGTGGACACCTTGCTCATCATCCCGAACCAGAACCTGTTCCGGGTGGCGAACGAGAAGACCACTTTCGCCGATGCCTTCGCCATGGCCGACCAGGTGCTCTATTCGGGGGTCGCCTGCATTACCGACCTCATGGTCAAGGAAGGTCTGATCAATCTCGACTTCGCCGACGTGCGTGCGGTCATGCGCGAGATGGGCAAGGCGATGATGGGCACCGGCGAGGCTTCGGGCGAGAAGCGCGCGCTCGCGGCCGCCGAGGCCGCGATCTCCAA
Source organism: Gammaproteobacteria bacterium (assembly GCA_005877965.1). Classification (GTDB taxonomy): domain Bacteria; phylum Pseudomonadota; class Gammaproteobacteria; order Steroidobacterales; family Steroidobacteraceae; genus 13-2-20CM-66-19. Next base: position 1,001 of record VBNP01000156.1, read on the forward strand.
TCCGCTGATCGACGACGCCTCGATGAAGGGGGCGAGGGGCCTGCTCATCTCCATCACCGGCGGCCGCGATCTCACGCTCTACGAGGTCGACGAGGCCGCCACCCGCATCCGCGAAGAAGTCGACCAGGATGCCAACATCATCGTCGGCGCCACCTTCGACGAGACGCTCGAAGGCATCATCCGGGTTTCTGTCGTGGCGACCGGAATCGACCAGGCTACCAGCGTGCGGCCGGCGCCGGCGCCGGAGGTGCGGCTCGCCGACATCACCCAGAAGCTGCGGGCCGACCAGCAGCGGCTGTCGGAGCGGGTCGAGCGCAGCGAACCGCGCGCGCCCAGCTATGCCACGCCCACGGCTGCCAGCATGCCGGCGCAGACCCCCGAAACGATCGAGCAGGCTGCCAAGGCCGCCATTGCCGCCGCCCTCGCACCGGCATCGATCGAGGACGTGACCATTCGGCCAATGCAGCCGAAGCCCTCCCTTTTCGCCGACGCCGCAGCGGCAACGGCTCCCGCCCCGGTCGAGTCGCCGGCGCCGACGGCGTTCATTCCGCCCGCGCCGGAGCGCACAGCCAATCGTCCGACGCGGCGGATGCCGGGGATCGACGAACTGCCGCCCCATACCCAAAACGAAATCCGTATCCAGCGCGGCGAGGCGTCCGCGCCCGAGCATCCCGAGAAGCGGCGCATGGGCCTGTTGCAGCGACTCGCGTCGGTCGGCCTCGGTGGCCGCCGCGAGGAAATTCCGGACCCGGCCTCGGACGTCCGCCGGGCAGCGCCTCTGGCAGCCCCGCCACAGCGGCCGGGGGACCGGCTGCCGCTGCGGGCGCCGCCACGGCCGCCCGAATCACCCCGCGCCGAACCGGTCTCCGAGTACGCCCGAAGGCCATCTCATCAAGGGCTCGACCAGCACGGCCGGGCCACTCCTGTGCATAATTCGGTGGAGGAAGACCAACTTGATATTCCCGCCTTCCTGCGCCGGCAGACGAATTAAGGGCTCTGCCCGTCCCGCGATCGGCCGCAGCCCCCCGGCTACGGCCGATCAGTGCGTCCAGCGGTGCCTTCTGCATTCAAATCATGCTACTGCTTTCACACAGGAATTTTGAAATCCACGTTGCGGGCGCCAGCGCCTGATTGGGCAGGACGGACCTAGCCTTTTGCACGTTAACCAATTTACGACAGCGGCACGGCACGATTGCGGCCGCTTCAAGGTAACAGTCAGTAAAAAAGCGTGAATTGGTGTTATGCCGCGACGCAGTTAAGCTTTCCATGTTGCTGGGGATTTGGTCGGGGGACAGTGCGGTCGATTCAAGTTCCGCAAGTTAGATCTCACTCCCCGCTGGTGGGTTGCGCGACGACGGGTTTCGTCGCCGAACGTGCGCGTGCCTTAAATCACGGCGAGCGCGTAAGTGGGACGGGAGTATGAAAGTCGACAGGCAAACTACGCTTTGCGATCAGGTCACGTTGTCCGGCGTCGGAGTGCATTCCGGGTTGCCCGTCACGCTGACGCTGCATCCCGCCGATGTCGACAATGGAATCACTTTCATCCGCACCGGCCTGCCCGGCGGTCGCGAGCGTGAGTTCCGCGCGGACATCCGCGCGGTAACCGCCACCGAATTTGCCACCGTGCTGGGCGACGACTCGGGGCCGTTGGTATCCACGGCCGAGCACGTGCTGGCCGCCTTGCGCGGGCTTGGTGTCGACAATGCGGGGGTCGAGATCGACGGGCCGGAGGCGCCGATCATGGACGGCAGCGCCGCGCCGTTTGTGGCTGCGATCCAGCAGGTCGGCATCACCACTTATGATGCACCGCGCCGCTATATCCGGGTGCTCCGCCCAGTGCGAGTAGCAATGGGCGATGCCTACGGCGAGTTGCGGCCCTATGCGCGCGGCTTCCGGGTCGAGTCCGAGATCGCCTTCGACCATCCGCTGATCGGGCGCCAGTCAATCCAGTTCGACGGCCGTCCCGACACGTTCTGCCGCGAGATCGCGCGCGCGCGCACTTTCGGCTTCATGCGTGACGTGGCCAAACTCTGGAGTGCGGGCTTTGCGCTTGGCGCCTCGCTGGAGAACACGCTGGTGGTGACCGACCATCGCGTCCTCAACCCCGAAGGCACCCGCTTTCGCGATGAATTCGTCCGTCACAAAGTGCTTGACGCCATTGGCGACCTTGCACTGGCGGGTGCGCCCCTGCTCGGCGCCTACCGAACAGTGCGCGGTGGCCACAAGCTCAATTATGCAGTGCTCTCGGCGCTGATGGCGGATGCCGGCGCCTGGACGTTGGTCGAGGCCGAACCGCTGCCGGCGAGCCGCGGCCATGCCGAAGTGGCGGCTGCGCTGGCGGCCCCGGCCTATGCACCTGAGGTGTCCTGACAGCGCCCAGGGGGCGATCCGCGCCCGTGCCGGCCTTGCCGTTCGCCACATTCCGGGCGGATTGTCCGCATATTCGCTTGGTCGGGTCGGGATTTATCAGTGCCATGGGGTGGTCAGTCGCTTTGGATGGACGTGATCGGCGCACGGCCAGGTTCGCGCGCCTGGTCGCGCTCGTGCTGTTCGCCGCGCCGCTCGGCGGCTGCGAAAGCCTCAGCAGTCTCGTCTGGTGGAATAAGGAAGACCCCGTGCTCGAGGAGCCGGCCGACAAGCTCTATAACGAGGGTCTCTTCCTCCTCAACGACCGGAAGGACATCAAGGCGGCGGCGAAACGCTTTGACGAGGTCGAGCGCCAGCACCCCTATTCGGATTGGGCGCGCAAGTCGCTCTTGATGTCGGCCTATGCCTATTACCAGGGCGGACAGTATGAAGACTCGATCAATTCGGCGCGCCGCTACATCCAGTTGCATCCGGGCAGCCAGGACGTGGCCTATGCGCAGTTCCTGATCGGCACCTCATTCTTCGACCAGATCCGCGACGTCACCCGCGACCAGGACCGCACCGAGCGGGCGATCACCGCGCTCGATGAAGTGGTTCGCAAGTATCCCGATACCGAATACGCGGTCTCCGCCAAGCGCAAAATCGAACAGGCCCGCGACCAGCTCGCTGGCAAGGAGATGATGGTCGGCCGCTACTACATGGAGCGGCGCGATTTCACCGGCGCGATCAACCGGTTCAAGATCGTGGTCACCCGCTATCAGACCACCCGCCACGTCGAGGAGGCGCTGTTGCGTCTCACCGAAACCTATCTGGCGCTCGGGATCGTCGGCGAGGCGCAGACCTCGGCCGCGGTGCTCGGCCATAACTTCCCCGACAGCCGCTGGTACAAGGACGCCTATGTGCTGATGCGCGAAAAGGGGCTCGAGCCGGCCGAGAACAGGAATTCCTGGATCAGCCAGGCCTTCAAGAAGTTCGGGCTCGGCTGAGCGGAGCACAGACGACGGACGACAGAGGACAGAATCGCGATTATTCTTCCGCTTCCGTCCTCCGTCATCTGTCCTCCGTCCTCCGATGCTCACCCGCCTCTCCATCCGCGATATCGTCCTGATCGATCGGCTCGACATCGACTTTGCGGCCGGCCTTTCGGTGCTGACCGGCGAGACCGGCGCCGGCAAGTCGATCCTGCTCGACGCCTTTGCACTCGCGCTCGGCGCGCGCGGCGATGTGGCGCTGGTGCGCCACGGCGCCAGCGAAGGACAGGTGACGGCGGCCTTCGATCTGCCGCGCGCGCATCCGGCGCATGCGCTCATGGCCGAGAACGGCATCGCGGCGGCGGACGAGCTGATCCTGCGGCGCGTGCAGTTCGCGGACGGCCGCACCCGCGCCTTCGCCAACGACCAGCCGGTGGGCGCGCAAGTGCTGAAGGCGCTGGGCGCCGCGCTGGTCGAGATCCATGGCCAGCACGACGAACGCGCGCTGGTGGATACCGCCACGCATCGCTATCTGCTCGATGCCTTCGGCGGGATCGAGCCGCACGCACAACAGGTGGCGCGGCTGTGGGACGAGCGGCGCGCTTGCGAAGCCGCGCTCGCCGCCAAGCGTGCCGAGGTCGAGCGTGCCCAGCGCGAGGCTGATTGGCTGCGCCATGCAGTCGAAGAACTGGCCGCGCTCAAGCCCGCGCCAGCAGAGGAGACCGCGCTGGCCGAACGCCGCACCGCCATGATGGCTGCAGAAAAGGTGGCCGGCGATCTGCGCGATGCGCACGAGGCGGTGGCCGGGAGCGCCTCGCCGGTGCCGGCCCTGGCGGCCGCCGTGCGCCGGCTCGAGCGCCGCTCCGCCCAGGCGCCGGCGCTGATCGAGCCTTCGGCGCGCTCGCTCGATGCCGCACTGTCGGCGCTCGAAGACGCGCGCGCGCATCTCGACGAGGCACTGCGGCAGGCCGAGCACGACCCGCACGAGCTTGAAAAAATCGAGGAGCGGCTGTTTGCGCTGCGCGCCGCCGCGCGCAAATACAACGTGTCCGTGGACGAGCTCAACGTGCTCGCCGCCCGCTACGCCGCCGACCTCGGCCTCATCGACGCCGGCGCGCAGGCGCTGGCAAGCCTCGAAGTGGCGTCCCGCGAGGCGGCGGAGCGCTATCGCGCGGCTGCAGATGCGCTGTCCGCCGCGCGCCGCAAGGTGGCCGAAAAGCTCGACAAGGCGGCCAATGCCGAGCTCAAGCCGCTGCGGCTTGAGCGCGCGACATTCTCCACCGAGATCGCGAGCGAGCCGGAGGCAGGCGGCCCGCACGGCATGGACCGGGTCGAATTCTGGGTGTGCACCAATCCAGGCACCCGGCCGGGGCCGCTGATGAAGGTGGCGTCCGGTGGCGAGCTCGCGCGTTTCCTGCTCGCGCTCAAGGTGGTGCTCGCCGACCGCAGTTCCGCGCCCACGCTGGTGTTCGACGAGGTCGACACCGGTGTCGGCGGCGCGGTCGCCGATGCCATCGGCGTGCGGCTCGCGCGCCTCTCGCGCCGCGCCCAGGTGATTGCGGTAACGCATGCGCCACAGGTCGCCGCCCGTGCCGACCGCCACTACCTCATCACCAAGGATGCGCTCGCCAAGGGCAAACGGGTCGCAACCCGCGTCGCAGAGGTCTCGGCCGAGCGCCGCCGCGAGGAGATTGCGCGCATGCTCGCCGGCGCCGAGATCACCGCGGAGGCACGCGCGGCG
>VBNP01000157.1 GCA_005877965.1 Gammaproteobacteria bacterium
AGACGTGACGGGGTAGGCGCCGCGGGGGAGGGCGGTCGTGTCCTCCGCGGGAATTCCAAACAGCTCGACCGCCGCGCGGTTGTAGTGCGTCACCCGTCCGGTGACATCGCAGGCCAGCAGCGCAAGCGGCAGTTCGGCAATCACGGTCGCGAGCAGCGTCTGGTTCTGCAGCAGCGCCGCCGCCATCTCCTTGCGCGCGGATATGTCGCGCAGGAACTCGACCGAACACACCGGCTCCGCGCCGCCGGCGCGGACGAGCGAGGTGCTCACGCGAACCCACAGCGCGCTGCCGTCCTTGCGAACGTAGCGCTTCTCGACGTCCAGGTGCGCGATGTCGCCGCGCCACAAGCGCGCGTGACCGGCGATCGTGGACTCGCGGTCCTCTGTGAGTGTGAGGCTCGCGATCGACTTGCGGCTGAGCTCTGCGACACCGAATCCGAGCATCGAGCAAAATGCCCGATTGCAGTGACGGAAGCCGCCGTCGGGGTTCGCGAAGGCAATGCCGACCGGCGCATGCTCGACGGTGTTGCGAAACAGCGCTTCCACCTGCCCGAAGTGCGCGGGTGTCCCCAGCGGCTCCGTGAGAGCGGGAAGCACGGCGGTCTCGGCGCTTGCGATCTTCATAGCAGCACTCCGTCGCTCGGGCCGGGGGATGTCAGGCGTGACACGATATTCATGGGCGAGAGCAGTGGGGCGGACATCTCCAGGGCAAGCCAACGCTGGCGTGGCTTTGGCAAAGAGACGTGAATTCCAGCACCGCGGCCCACCGGGGACAGCGAACTGTGTCGCACCTCCGGGACCACCAGGCCCTCCGAGCGTGCACGACGCGAACGCGTTCACATTGGTGCCGCGCGGGCCGTGTGGCGGCTTCCGGTGCACGGCGCCCCGCGCAGCGGTACTTCGTCCTGGTGCGGCCTGGAGTTGAATATACAGCTGTTTTGTAGCTACAATGGGGTACCATGAAAGAGGCAGTTGTTCGCGCTCGAATTGATGTAGAGCTCAAGGTGCAGGCCGCGGCGGTACTGAAGGCCAATGACCTTGAGCTCAGTGATGCCATCCGGCTCTTTCTACGGCAGGTCGTGCGCCGCGGCGGTCTGCCTTTTGCGGTGCGCGACCCCGGTGTGCGGGTGATCTCGGGGAAGCAGATGTGGGCCATGAAGCGCAAGGCGCAGGCGCGCGATCATGCGCTTGCGGCGCGCAGTGAGGCGCCAGCGGAGGCGATGCTGTTGCTGCGGCCCCAGCGTCTGCGGGGTGCACGCATCGAGTGGCCGGATGCACCGCTGATCGATGCCTGAGCCGCTGCCCGAAATCGCTCTCACGGAGGAGGAGATCGATCAGATTCTGCGCAGCTGCGATGGACGGGCATTGCTCGTCGGCGGACAGGCTCTGGCCTTCTGGGCGCAGCACTATCAGCTCAGGCTCCCGGGAGTGCTCTCGGCCAACGTGACGAGCGACGCCGACTTCGTCGGTGCCGCACAGGTGGCGCGCGACCTCTGGCGGTCCTTGAAGCCCATGGGCTGGAGGTACTGGCAGCCCTCCGCTGACGATGCGACATCCCAAACGGCAAAGCTCACCAAGCGGATCGAGGGGCAGGGCATCAAGCAGATCGACTTTCTTGGCAGCATCGTTGGCCTTAAGACCGAAGGCATCCAGCAGCGTGCCACCGTGCTCAATCTCGCCGATGGCATGCGCATCCGCGTGTTGCATCCTCTGGATGTGCTCGAAAGCCGCCTAAAAAATCTGGCCGAGCTACCCTCCAAACGCGCTCCCCAGGGGATCGCGCAGGCGCACTTGGCGATCGATGTCGTAAGGTGCTTCCTCGAGCAACTTCTGCGCGAGGGGCCTCCGCGGCGGCTTTTCAATGCCATCGACCGTGTGGCTCGCATGGCGCAGGAGAAGAGTCTGGAGAGTGTGTTTTACGGATACGGACTTGATCTCCTCGCCGCGGTACCGGCAGACCGTGTTCCGAGTGAGGAATTTCGTACGCGACGCTGGCCGCAGATCCTGACACTCGTCACCGATCAGCGCCGCGCCCACGCGCAGCGTCGGGCGCGGCGGGCTAAACCCACGTCCAAGTCCTGATTGGGGCGCATGGCCCTGGATCCGCGGGAATGCCTAATTTACCATAATATACATTATGCGAACTAGAATGGGATGCTCCTGCTGCAGCATCGCCCCGGCTGCTGCACGTTCCATCAGTGGACAGCCGTTGTTATTCGTCGTCACCGTCGTGGTCAGCGACGGCAACGTCGTGACCGTTGTATTCATTTTGCGAACTAGCATGCCAGAGGCCGAGAGGCCCATCGGCGAGTTCAGGCTGGCGTGGCGCGGCGCGAGCCGCTAAGGCCCACGCATCGAGGGCGGGCGCTCGAGCCTCTTCTATCCACCCCGAGATGTGCCCGCAGGTGAGGTAGATCTCCCGCCCGCTGGTGAAGTGCACGACCTCATCATCCCGGTCGTCCTGCGAGGGGTCATAGCGTCTCACATTGCCGTCGCAGAGGCTGAGCATATAGCCCACCGTGTGGAAGGCCCCGTTAACAATCGCGTCAGCGGGAGAGAAGAAGTTGGCGAACAGGCGGTTGTGGTCGGAGCAGATGTGAGTGTGATAGTCCGCCACGATCCGCCAGCCGCTCTCGGGTACACCTTCAGTGTATTGGGGAATGACCAGCCCGAAGTGCTTGTGGGACGTCAGCGGGGCGCTCACGTGGTAATGGTGCCCCGAGTCCTCATAGATCACCCCGCCGCACTCATACTGCCGCGGGCAGTCGAGTGCGACGGTCAGCGCGCCGTTAGCGGCTGAGTCCATGTCCCCGAAGATGACGAAGATGATCGGGATCATTGTCCGTGCTCCCACACCATTAGGCAGTCGCTGTGATGCGAGCGTTCAATGCCCATGGTTGCCCTTTCCGGGCGCTGTGGCGGCGGATGCACTTCACAGCGTGGACCTGCGGAATGTGGACCCACTCCGCAGGCTGGACGGGTAGTGCCAGCGGGTGCGCTGGCTGTTTGAAGGCGTGTGACCTGGTCGGTGAAAGCGCCAGGAGAGCCTGTGAAGCAGGCCCGCTGTGTCCTGGCGCACGGTCCCACCGGCGCGTGACAGGATTCACGTTCCGGAGCACGTGCGATAGCGGTCAAGCACCCCCAAGATCTCGGTGTCCGAGGGTTGCGTCAATACTCAGTCAGCCCCATTCCACGTCTCGCGGGGCGTTCAAGCGCAGGGGGTGTTGCGCCCATGCGCGCACCTAGAGACCACAACGCACTCAGCAGCTTACACGCGATACATCATGCGCAATCTAGCTACGCACTTCGACCCGCTGCGGGTCGCGAGCCTGCGCCCGCAGACCTCTTCAGACCTGAAATCCCCGGCTCTGTTTCTTTTCCCGCTTTGCGGCGCGCTTCTCCTGCAGAGACTTGGCTGGCTTTTTCTTCGCTTCCTTCTTCCTGTCCATACCCTTGCTCATGGTTCGCCTCCTCACGACGCTGAGTGCAGTGATCTGAAACCCTAGGTCAACCTTGGCGCTTAAGGCTGCAAATCGCAATGGCCTGAACTCTATCTGCGCGGGGCCGGATGTGGAACGGGCCTGGGCATCGGCCGGGAACGTCGGGTGCGGGAACCGCCGCGCGAGTCGCCGCTACTCACACGCAGGGGATGCCGCCGCACCCGCGGCGGCGTTCAGGCTCAAGCGTCGGAATAATCTTTCGGGAGAAGGCAATCATGAGCAAGGTACTCGTACGCGGCTCGCGCCGCGGCGTCCTGATGTGTGCATTCCCGGCCGCTCTGCTGTGTGCGGCCGGAGCGATGGCGGCGGATTTCAACGACCGGGGCAACATCGTCATCGCGGATCAGTTCAACAACCGCGTCATCGAGATCGACCCGCACACCCACGCCATCCTGTGGCAGTTCGGGAACGGCTCGGACAAAGCCGGTCCCCACAGCATCGTCGGAACGAACGACGCCGAGCGGTTCGGACCCCTGACGCTGATCTCGGGAACCGGCATCCCGCCGGCCAGCCCGCCGCTGCCGGGCTGCTCCGACCCGGTCAATGGCTGCCCGGACAACCGGGTGATCATCGTCACCCCCGCCGGCCGCATCGTGTGGCAGTACGGCCAGGCCGGCGTCGCCGGCTTCGGCCCCAACGAGCTGAACACGCCCGTCCACGCCCTCGTTACGACCGCATTCCCCGGCCATCGGGGGCTGCACGTGCTCATCACCGATCAGGCGAACTCACGCGTCATTCTGGTGAATCTCACGCATCAGATCGTCTGGCAGTACGGCATGACGCTCGTGCCGGGGGCGGGAGCCAACCAGCTCAACAACCCGAACAGCGCCGAGCTGCTGCAGAACGGTCACGTCCTGATCGCCGATGAGAACAACAACCGCGTCATCGAAGTGACGACGGGCAAGCAGCTCGTGCGGCAGTTCACCGCGGGAGGCACGGTCAGCGGCGCGGCGTTCGCCAGCCGGCTGCGCAACGGCAATACCCTGATCACGGATGCGAATAACAATCGCATCGTCGAGGTCGATGCCGCGGACGCACCCGTCTGGGAATATCTCACTAACACCGAGTCCGGCAGCAACTCCGCTCCGCTGCCGACGCGCGCCGTGCGCCTGGCCAACGGCAACACGCTGATCAGCGACCAGTTCAACCAGCGCGTCATCGAGGTCACGCCCGCCAAGGACATCGTGTTCACGCAGGGGCTGCTCAACACGCCGGGAAAGGGCTTCAACCGCCTCAATGGTCCCTACGACGCGAAAGTGGTCGGGGACTTCACCGGCCTGACGCCGCCGATCGGCGGCGAGTAGGCTCACGTCCGGGCCGGGGCGCACCCCCGGCCCGGTGCGCGCGCCCGAACCGTCCCATACGCTGGATCATGGGACGACAGATCGGTGCGGCCCCCTCCTCCGCCGGCACGCGCTGCCTGCCTTGTGCGCACTTCGTCATAGGTCATACCGGGGCCCCCGGACGGCCCAAAAACGCGGTGCGCGGGCTTACATATCCCTTCCGATGACCGCCTGGGACTCAAATGACACCGCTCGTCGGACCAGTCCCGCGAGCGTGAACTGACACTCACCCCTTTCGGTGTCGGCTCCAGTAGATTGCACCGCCAAGACGAAAGCGAGTGGCCCCTGCGAATGATGCTTGAGGAGAACATGTTGGTAACGGACCGATCGAGCGACGGCCCGGCGAGCGTGAGAACGCAACGGGGCTTCACGCTCACGGAGCTCATGGTCACGGTGGCAGTCGCCGGTATCCTGGCGATGGTGGCCGTGCCGAACATGCGCACCTTCCTGCAGAACAATCGCTTGAGCGCGGCCTCGAACGATCTGCTCCGATCGTTCTACCTGGCACGCACGGAGGCGATCAAGCACCAGACGAATGTGGCCGTGTGCGCTTCGGCCGTCCCCACGGCGGCGGCTCCCACGTGCAGCTACGGCGCCTTCAACGGCTGGATCGTCTTCCAGGATAGTAACTTCACCTGGCAAGTCCCTAACGACGGGCAGCCGATCTTCGAGCGGCACGTGCTTCTCGACAGCTCGGTAACGGTCAAAAAGGACAATGACGGCATCGAGATGTACGGTGCGACGGGATTCGCAAGCCCCGCCGGGGCCAGGAACCCGACGCGCAACATCCTGCTCTGCGATATCAGAGGCAATCAGATGGTCGGCACGAATTCCGTCGAGCGCGCCGTGCTGATCGCAGCCACCGGACGCGCTCGCGTGAGCGCTACCAGCGCTGACGTCAGTGCCGCCGCGGCCGCCGCCGGCGCCTGTCCATAGGAGGCTGCCGGTGACCCCCAGCGCGGAACCACGACGTATGCAGCAGCGCCCTGCCCGGCCGCGGGGATTCACCATGGTCGAGATGCTGGTGGCGTTGGTCGTGCTGGCCGTGGGTATGTTGGGGGTAGCAAGCCTCTTTGGCATCTCCCTGCATTCCGGCAGCAGCGCGATTGCCCGCATGCAGGCCGTGAACCTGGCTGCCGATATCGCCGACCGCATCCGGGCGAACCGGCGCGCCGCGGGTGCCTATAACGGGGCGGCTGCGGATAACCACTGCGTCGGAGCGGCAGCCGTCAGTTGCAGTGCCGCGCAGATGGCTGCCGACGACCTGTACTGGTGGCAGCGGCAGCTCTCGCAGGCAATCGTGGGCGGCACGGCGACCGGCACGGTTACCGAAGTGGATGGAACACCTGCGACTTACACCATAAGGATTACCTGGACCGAAAAGAGCGGGCAACAGCTGTATCAGATGCAGATCCAGGTGCCCACGAGTTGATGCCATGACGAGCCAGCTGCGTAGCAATCACCGCTCCCCGATTGTTCCCGGCCGGGCCGCCGGCCTGACGCTCGTTGAGCTCCTCGTTGCGATGACGATTGGACTGGTGCTGATCGTCGGTGCGACTCAAGTGTACGTCGACAGCAGCAGAGCGTACGGAGTAAATGAAACGACCGACATCCGCATGTCGGGCAACTGGGGGCTCACGAACGTCTCCGACGGCATCGGCGGAAAAGCGCTGCCGACGGACGTTCAATTGCCCTTGGGCGGCGCCGGCGCCACCACCTGCGGGGTCAACCTTCCGCTGCTTCTCGGGTTCCCCGTGCAGGGCACAAACGCTTCCTATGCCGCGACCTGCGCAGCGGGCGATGCCACGGTGCTCGGGAACAACGCAGCCATGCCGAACGCGGACACGATAACCGTGCGCCGGGCCTCTGCGATCACGGTCCCGCCAGCGACCGCCTCGGGGCCGCTGCGCATCTGCTCGACCCGCACCTCGGGCCTCCTCGTCACGGACATCACCGGCACCTTCTGTCAGGACGTGAACGCCAGGATCTACAATCTCATCGTCAACCTGTATTACGTCGATCAGAGCTCGACCCAGGCCGGCGTGCCTTCGCTGCGGCGCAAGGCCCTGAATTTCGGCCCCGGCCCCGGCTTTGCGCCCCTCTTTCAGGATGACGAGATCGTGCCCGGGGTCGAGGACCTGCAGGTGCAGTACGGGGTCGATCTGACCGGCGGCGCCGGTGCCACGAGCGGGGCTGCGACCGAGTATCTCAATGCGGGCGCGGCGCTGACGAACCTGTTGACCAACGCTGTGGCGCCCGCCCAGATCGTCGCCGTGCGGATCTGGCTCCTGGTGCGCTCCGACGCGCCAGAGGGGCCCTTTACAGACGATCGTATCTACGAGTACGGCGACCGCCTGCAGGCGAACGGTACGACGGGCGACCTGACAAGCGTGGCGGACAACACGAAGGCCTATCGGCCGTCGCTCAGTGCCGACAACAGCTTTACGAGTGTGAAGCACTACCGGCGCCTGTTGGTCTCGAAAACCATTCAGATCCGCAACGCGTTGGGAAGATGACCGAGGGAATGCCGTGGTGACGAAGGCACATTTCAGGACTGACGGCTGTCGCAGGCAGCGCGGCGCGGCGCTGGTCGTCGCCTTGCTGCTGCTGCTGGTGATCACCCTGCTGGCGGTGGCCGGCATGAACTCGGCCGCCGTCGAATTCACCATGGCCGGCAACGAGCAGCACCGGCAAAATGCATTCCAGGCCGCCGAGACCGGAATCGAGCAGACCGTCGTGACCGGCGGTTTCATCCCGGCGGCGGGCAACGAGGTTCACAACAATGTCGCCGTGCCCGGCTCGGCCACCGACACGTACAGCACCATCCTGCAGTCGGACCTCGGCGGAGCCGCCCAGCCGGCGCTCTGGGGCAACAGCTGGAACAGTTTCTCGACCTACGATTTCACGATCACGAGCACCGGGAATTTCCTAGCGAACTCGGTGCGCGGCGCGCAATCCACGCACGCGCAGGGCATCGCCGTGCTGGCGCCGGCGAGTGCCCAGACCTCCGGTCCGGGTGGACTGAATTGACGCTCGCGACTCGTGTATTACCGCATTGTGAGGCCATGACCATGAATATGCGCAAATTACTGATCGTGTTCGCCGCGCTGACCGCTTGCGCGCTGGCCGCAGCCGCGCCTGCCGCGACAAAAGTCATTTCGACCGAGCTCGGCATCGAGGCCACCACCGACACCACCACCCTGCCCGCGACCAATACGGGTACGGTCGTGCTGTCTTGCGCAACATGCGCGATTCGTTCGTACCCGGTGACGCCGCAGACGACCTACTTCATCGGAGCGAAAAGCGTCACGCTCGCTCAGCTGAATACTTTCGTCAGCACCAGCGGCACGCGCTACCTCACGATCTTCGTGAAGCCGGACGAATCAGCGGTAACCCGCATCGTGGCGGCGAATTAGGCCCCTCACCGGCAAACCGCCCGGCGCGCCGAAGCACATCGGATATATCCCAAGGAACCCCATGAGCCAGATACTCAAGCCCCGCCGGCAGAGCCTCATCGCAGCTACGCTGCTCG
>VBNP01000167.1 GCA_005877965.1 Gammaproteobacteria bacterium
CGAAATCTATCCGCAGCTCGAAGGCGTGGCTTTCGAATACCACTGGGGAGGGCTCGTGGCCATGACGCGCGACCACCTGCCGCACCTGCATGAGCCGGCACCGGGCCTGCTTGCCGGCCTGGGCTACAATGGTCGCGGAGTCGCCATGGCAACCGTGATGGGGCGGCTGCTGGCGCTGCGCGCGCTCGGAACCCCCGCTGCGGAGCTGGGTTTTCCGGTCACGCCGCTGCGGCCCATGCCGTTGCACGCCCTGAGCGGCATCGGTGCGCGCGCGACCATCCAGTATCTGCGCCTGGCGGACGCGCTGGCACGCTCGCCAACCCTTGGGTCACGGGGACCGGCATGAACGCGACAAAAGTCGGGCTGCTGAGCGCGCTGGTGCTGGTGAACATCGCGTTCGTCATCGGATGGGTCTGGGCCGCCAGGCACTACCGGTTGCGCGAGCGGCCGACGCTCGGGGATATCGCAATCGGAGTGGTGACCGACTTCCTCGATACGCTCGGCATCGGCTCATTCGCACCCACGACCGCGCTGTTCAAATTTCGCGGTGCGCCCGCCGACGAGCTGATACCCGGCACGCTCAACGTGGGGCACAACTCGTCCGCCTTTCTCGAGACCGTGCTGTTCGTTACGGCCGTGACCGTGGAGCCGGTGCTGCTCGCCAGCATGGTCGCGAGCGCCGCCGCCGGCGCCTGGCTCGGCGCCGGCCTGGTGAGCCGGCTTCCGCGCCGCACCATCCAGCTGTTCATGGGAGTGGCCCTGCTGGTGGCGGCGTTCTTCTTCATATTGAAGAACCTCGGCGCGCTCGAGGTCGCCGGCGGCACCGCGTTCGCTCTGGCCGGCTGGCGCTTCGCGCTGGCGGTAAGCGTCAGCTTCGTGCTGGGCGCACTGATGTGCATCGGCATCGGCAACTACGCGCCGCTCATGATCATGCTCGCCCTCCTGGGCATGCATCCGCTGGCCGCGTTTCCGATCATGATGGCGAGCGATGGCATCCTGCAGCCCGTGGCGAGCCTCGGCTTCTTCCGCTCGGGACGCTTCGCGCACGGGCCCTCGCTGGGCCTGATCATCGGTGGCGTGCTCGGCGTGCTGATCGCCTTCTACATCGTCAAGCACCTGCCGCTCACGGCGATGCGTTGGCTGGTGATCGTCGTGGTCAGCTACGCGGCGGTTTCGATGCTGCGCTCGGCGCGCGCCGCCTCACCAACGGCGCCCGCTGTTGCGGTGCCGTGACGGCAAGCGCATCTGCCTTCAGCCCGCTGCCCAACCCATGCGCACCGCGACCAGATAGCCACGATGCACGAGCACCGCCCGGGCCGGGGTCTGCGCAGTGTGCATCGTGGGCCCGGCGCACTGTGCGTGCTCGGCGGCGCGTGCCGGCGGCGCCACGCTGAACACCGCGGCCACCAGCAGTCCCAGGACAAGATTGATGAGCAACGATCCCAACACTGCCCAGGTCGTGATCCTCATGGCGTTCTCCTCAGGGCGATATTCACTGCGCATATGAGACACCCCGGGGAGCGGCGGCGTCAGCGCAGCGGCGTCGAATCCATCCTCGTGGCCAACGGGTTCGTCCCCGCGGGCCCGGGCGGGCGGCCTGGCTCGGGCGGCGGCCATCCTGGCCGGGGTCCAGCGCCGAGGACCGGAGGGCAACGCCGCCGCCGCCAACGCACTGGCGCGCGGCGCGCTGTACCGGGGGGGTCGCGGGCTCGGGTGGCCGATCGCACGCGGCGCATGAGGGGTGCACCCCACCGGCGGCACCGCGTCATGGCGGCGCCGTCACATTGCCGAGACAGCCGCGCACCCGTGCCTGTAATCTCCCCCGTTTCGTGCAACCTCTGACATTAGGGGGTCAGATGGCGACCGGGGGACACACGACGGTCATCCAGAGAGTCCTGGAGCGACGGGCGGCCAGGCCCGCGACCACCGAGGAGGGGACTACGGCGACCGTCGCGGTCATGGTGCGGGTGCTGCCGCCGCCGAAGGCGCTCCTGGTCTTCCAGGATGCCCCGCTGCGCCAGCACATGCAGCAGCGCATCACGCCGGACGTGCTGGAGTGCGAGGCGGTCGCCGACGAGGAGGAAGCCCTGCGCCGCTTCGGCGCCGAGTTTCGCCCGGTCGTGCTCACCGACAGCCCGGAGCTGATACGCAAGCTGCGGGCGCGCCCCGCCGCGCGGCCGCCGTTCATCGTCTACGTAGCCGAGGTCGATGACGCCCAGGAGCGGGAGGCGGGAATCCTCGCCGGGGCCGACGAGTGCGTCGGGCGGCGCGTCAGCGACTGCGAGCTGGACGCGCGCATCCGCGCGGCGCGGCGCATCACCGAGCTCGAGTCGGTACTGCGCATTACGCTGGAGGAGAACCGCAAGCTGTCCGCGACGGACGAACTGACGCGCGCGGCCAGCCGGCGCTTCTTCGGCAAGCACTTTCCGCGTGAGGTCGAACGGGCCGCGCGTTACAAGCGCGCCCTGTCCCTGGCTCTGTGCGACATCGACCACTTCAAGAAGATCAACGACAGCCTCGGTCACGCCGTCGGCGACGAGATCCTGCAACAGTTCGGTCCGCGGCTGCAGCAGGCTCTGCGCCGCGGGATTGACTGGGTGGCGCGTATCGGCGGTGAGGAATTTGCCATCGTCATGCCGGAGACCGCTCATGAGCCGGCGCTCGAGGTCGCCCGCAAGTTGCGGGCGGCCATCTCGCACACCCCCTTCAAGGCCGGCAAGAAGAGCATCCACGTGACCGCGAGCTTCGGCCTGTGCGGCATGAACCATGTCCCGAGTGGCGAGCACCGGGTGGCCGAGCAGGTGCTCAGGGTCGCCGATGCGGCCCTGTACCGCAGCAAGGAGTCGGGCCGCAATCGCGTTACGGCCGCGATTCTCAAGGATGCGAGCGGCTGAGACGCCGATCGCCGAGGATGAGCGCCCAGCGGCAGATAGGCCGGCCCGCCGCGGGCGGCTATCTGTCGAGCCGTTTGCGGGCAACTCGGACAACACCGTAAATGAGCGCCACCACGGAAACTACCGCTGCCCAGGGCATCCAAACCGCTTGCGAGCCGCGTAGAACCTTCCACGTGAAGTAGACTGTTCCGATCAGAGGGATCAGTGTCGCGATCAGAGGGATCAGCAGGCGAAAGCGTTCGATTTCACTCTCGCGCTCCTCCCGGTTCATTCGGATCCACTGACGTCGGAGCTGTGAAATCAGCACCACTCCTGTGATGGCCAATAGCAAGTTCACTTTGTCATTTAGGGTCATCTTTTTCGTGCCTGGGAGCAGCTTCAGGGCTTGCGCTTCGACTTCAGCAGCTTGTATCGCTGGAGCAGCATGTCGACGGCCTCCCGCAGGTATTCCTGCTTTGGCACGCGGGTACGCTCCGACAACCGGTCCAGGAGCGCCGCCTTATCCAGATCGAGATAGATGGCCTGCTGATGTCGCTTCGTCTTTCCGCCCATGCAATGCTACTATAAGCCTATAGCAGCATTGAGGCAAGGCGGAGTACCCAACCCAGGGCGTTGAGTTGAACCCTTGACCCCCGAAACGGCCTCCGTGGCCTGATAGAATGCTCGCGAGTAGTTGAGTGGGATTAGAACGGAGAGGTGGCAGAGCGGTTGAATGCACCGGTCTTGAAAACCGGAGGCTCCTTACGGGGCTCGTGAGTTCGAATCTCACCCTCTCCGCCAAAGATATAGGCATTTCGCCGCGGTCGGGCGCTGTGATTCTGCGTCAACGCATTCTGCTTCGGTAGGGAGCAACGAAGTCGCGGACGACGCACGCCGCGTTGGGGCTGACCGTTTACCTCATCGCCAAACAGGGTGCGAGCGGCGCACAGGCCGGTACGACCGCAAGCGCGGCCGAGGCGCTATGGTGCCGCGGAAATACGCCTTGGAGCTCATTTCGCCTCACAGGAACCGCGTACGATGAGCGGCATGCAGTCAAACGGGCCAAGCCGGAAGACGTTGCTGCGTTCCTTCGAAGCCGCCGGCACGCTGCGCCCCTTCGCGGTCCTCGCCTTGGACATGGGGTTGTTTGCCGGTGGCTCCGTCCTAGCCCTCGCCGTCGTCGGCCTTTGGCTCAAGTTGCTCGGTAGTGCGTTGATTGCCGCCGGAATCGTTCGGCTGTTTCTCGTTGGGCATGATGCGTGTCACGGTAGCTTCTTTGCCGCCAAGACGCTCAATCATGTCTTCGGCCGCATTGCCTTCCTGCCGTCCATGACCGCCTTCAGCTTGTGGGACGTCGGGCACAACGTAGCTCACCACGGCTTCAACAATCTGAAGGGGCGTGATCAGGTCTGGGCGCCGTACTCCAAAGAAGAATTCGACCGGCTGCCGCGACGCCGGCGGATCATGGAACGCATTTACCGTTCCGGGCTCGGCTGGGGTCTTTACTATTTCGTGGAGCTCTGGTGGAGGAAATTGTATTTCGCGACGCGCAAGGAAATCGGTTCGGGCCGCCTCAGGTACAAGCTTGATAGCGCGCTCGTGAGCGTCGGCGCCATCGGCTGGATCGGCATCGTGGCTCTGGTCGCCTATCAGACCCACCAGCAGTTCTGGCTGCTTGCGACACTCGCCATCGGAATACCGTTTGCGCTGTGGAACACGATCATGGGATTTGTGGTCTTCGTGCAGCACACTCACCCGTCGATCGCGTGGTTCCAGAAGCGGCAGGAGTGGCAGCGGACCCGAGGCTATCTGACCGCCACGGCAACCGTACGCCTGCCGCTGCGTGTTGATCGGCTGATGCACTGCATCATGGAGCACAACGCGCACCACGTGAACCCGCGCATTTCCATGTTCGCGCTACGCCGCGCGCAGCAACAAGTTCAGGATCAGGCTAATGGCGATGTCTTGAGCTATCGACTCAATTGGCACACGTATCGAGACTGCGTGCGTCGCTGCAAACTCTATGACTATGCGAATCACACTTGGCTGAATTGGCGCGGCGAGGTGACCGCGCGTCTAGATCCTCTCGGCGGGGTGCCGGCGAGCTGACGCGGTTTTCCTGCCAATGCAAGTCCAACCCGGCTGTTTTTGGTGAGGCGCTATGCTCAGAGCTCAAACGATCCGGAACGACCACGCCGAAGTGTTGACCTTTCTGCACGGAAATCTGCAGGCATGCGCCACCCGTTGCCACAGTCCCGGTGAGGCTGGTGACGATAGTCTTGTCTTTGCGACCAGCCCCGAACAGCTCGCAGAATCGATACGGCGGAAAGCGGCGATCGTCATCGTTCAGGAGACGATCGCCCATCTGGCACTCGCGAATGCCTCGGACGCGGGCTGCTGCTTTTCCGTCACCGCCATCCCGATTGCTATGGCGGTCCTGCTAACGTACTTTGACCACAAAGCCGAGCGGTTCACGCAATGGGGTGCGCGTCACCCCACGTCACTGGTGCATCCGAGTGCCACGCTCGGTCAAAACGTGGTCCTTGGCCCGTATTGCGTGATTGGCGCTCGAGTGTCGGTTGGCGATGGCTGTTTCATC
Source organism: Gammaproteobacteria bacterium (assembly GCA_005877965.1). Classification (GTDB taxonomy): domain Bacteria; phylum Pseudomonadota; class Gammaproteobacteria; order Steroidobacterales; family Steroidobacteraceae; genus 13-2-20CM-66-19. Next base: position 5,473 of record VBNP01000167.1, read on the forward strand.
GGCGCGCATACCGTAGTCGAGAACGACGCGCGGATCGGGGCCGCCACGATCCTGCATCCACACGTTTTTGTCGGCGCAGCCTGTGAGATTGGCAATGCCTGCGAAATCCACCCGCACGCCACCATCGGCTCCGATGGATTTGGCTACGCGAAGGACGCCTCGGGAAGGCCCCGAAAGATTCCCCAGCTCGGCACCGTGAAAATCGGTGACGAAGTGGAAATCGGTGGCAACTGTGCCATCGATCGCGCGACTCTCAGCGCGACGTACATCAGGTCTGGCGCAAAGCTCGACAATATCTGCCATATTGCGCACAACTGCGATCTCGGCGAGAACGGCTGTTATACGGCCGGGTTCATGATGGCTGGCTCGACGACGATCGGGCGCAACTTCATGACCGGCGGTAACTCAGTGGTCGGGCCGCATCTCAGGGTGGCGGACGACGTCGTGTTGGCGGGCAGATCGACGGTCACTAACAACGTCACTGAGCCGGGTCAATACGGGGGCTACCCGTTGCAGCCGCTACGGGAGGCGCTCAAAACGCTGGTTGCCATCGGGCAGTTGAACGACATGCGAAAAAAGTTGAATGGACTGATAAAAAGCGTCCACCCAACGACGTAGCCTGAATCCTCCGGGCGGCCCCCCACACCGACCTTGAATGGTTCCCCCGCCGGCGCCCTTCGGAAGGGGGTTTACGGAAACGAGCAGATCGATGCAGTTCCATCGCTTTAACGACCGCGTGGAGGAGCAACGTACGGGGCCTTGACCGGCGCGGTTCGTCGCCCCACGCTTACCCCGAACCATCACGGAATCAGGGGACGCAGAATGTCGCGGGCCGTGCTCATCGCGATGCTGGGCTGCCTCGGTGCTGTAGCCGTCGGCGGTGATAAGCGTGCCGCAGGCGCCGAGGTGCCGGGCGGCGAGGACGGCCAATGGTCGATGCCGTCCAAGGACTACGCTGCGACCCGCTACAGCGGCCTCACCGGGATCACCCCGCAGAATGCCGGGTCGCTCCATCCCGTGTGGACCTTCTCCACGGGGGTGCTCGGAGGGCACGAGGGCCAACCGCTGGTGGTCGGGGACACCATGTACGTCGTCACGCCGTGGCCCAATGTGCTGTACGCATTCGATCTCACCAGGGAAGGGTATCCGCTGCGATGGAAATATCGGCCGGACGTGAGTGCGAACGCAATCGGCATCTCCTGCTGCGACGCCGTCAATCGCGGTGCGTTCTATGCAGACGGGAAGATCATCTATAACCTGCTCGACGGCCACACCGTAGCCGTCGAGGCGAACTCCGGCCGGGAGCTGTGGAACACGCAGATCGCCGACCTCGGCAATGGTGAGACCACGACCATGGCGCCCCTGGTGGTCAAGGATCGCGTCATCGTCGGCGCATCCGGCGGCGAGTTCGGGATCTACGGCTGGGTCAAGGGCCTGGACCTCAAGAGCGGGCGCACGGTCTGGACCGCGCGCAACATCGGACCGGATAAGGACATGCTGGCCCGGGCAGGTACCTTCAAGCCGCCGTACGACAGCGGCGTTGATCTGGGCGCGCGCAGTTGGGCCAATGACAGCTGGCAGACCGGCGGCGCTCCCGTGTGGGGATCGATCTCCTACGATCCGCAGCTCGATCTCATCTATTACGGCACCGGCAACGCGTCGCCCTATAACCCGGAGCAGCGGCTCGGAGACAACAAGTGGAGTGCCAGCGTACTGGCGCGCAGACCACAGGACGGAACTCTCGTGTGGGCGTATCAATTCACGCCGCACGACAACTGGGACTACGACGCCGCCGGCGCGATGATTCTCGCCGATCTGACGGTGGCCGGAAAGCGCACCCGGGCGCTCGTGCATTTCGACAAGAACGGCTTCGCCTATACGCTCGATCGGGCGACGGGGCGGCTGCTGATCGCCGCGGCGTTCGCGCCGGTGACCTGGGCGAAGTCGGTGGATCTCGTCAGCGGGCGGCCGGTGCTGGATCCGGCGAAACAAACCGGCGCATCCCGGGGGAACGTGAAGGGCATCTGTCCCAGTCTCGAGGGCGGCGTGAGCCCGTCCTCGCCCGCGGCGTATTCACCGCGCACTCATCTTTTCTACACTTCCACCAACAACCTGTGCATGGACTACGCAGCAACGCGCTCGTCGCGCCTGAAGGGAACGCCCTTCATGGGTGTCACCAGTCCATACTTTGCCGGCCCGGGCGGGAACCTCGGTACGTTCATGGCGTGGGATGCGGCGACCGGGCGAAAGATCTGGGAGAACAAGGAGCCTTATCCAAACTGGAGCGGCGCGCTGGTGACCGCCGGCGACGTGGCTTTCTACGGTACGCTCGACGGCTGGTTCAAGTCGGTGGATGCCAGGACCGGAAGGGTGTTGTCGAAGTTCAAGGTCGGTTCCGGTATCGTCGGTAATCCGATCACCTATCGCGGCCCCGACGGCAGGCAGTACGTGGCGGTGTATGCCGGTTTCGGCGGGGACTGGGCAATGCTGTCGGGCGATGTTCGCTCGGACGACCCCGCCGACGTGCGCCCGCCGGCGGATTTCCTCAAGGATATCGCGCGCCATACCAGCCTGGGGGGCATGATCTGGATCTTCGGTCTGTGATGCGGCAGATGCGCGGCGTACGTGCGCCATCGTTGTTAACGTGGTTGTTAGCGTGCCTCGCGCTGGCATCCTGCGGCCGGCACGCCGCGGCGCCCTCGCCGCAAGCCGGCGCGCCGCCACCTGCGATTCGTTACGAGGCGCATCTCGCAGCCGGTGGCATTGCCCCGGCCGGCGCGGCGCCGAGCAATCCTCATCAGGGTGACCGCGCGGTGGCGAACAGCGGTGCGCTGCTGTTTACCGCGATGAATTGCGACGGTTGTCACGGGGGTGATGGCAGCGGATGGGTCGGCCCCAATCTCGCAGACGGACGCTGGCGCTACGGCGGCGCGGATGCCGAAGTGTTCAACTCAATCTACTACGGTCGTCCAAAGGGCATGCCTGCATTCGGCGGCGCACTGGGCGCCGAGGGGGTGTGGACCCTGGTCACTTACATCCGATCGCTGCCGGTGCCGGGCGATGTGCCCACCGAGTCCTGGGTGCAGCCGTGAGTCGGTGTCGATGTGCGGGGCTCTCGGCCCTGGTTGGGGCGCTCGCCATCGGCGGGACGGCGATGGCGGCGGACAGCGCGGGAGCGGACAGCGTGAACAGGAAGCATCGGGCCGATGTCGGAGCGGGCGATCCGTATCAGTGGCTCGAAGACGTCCACGGCGCAAGGCCCCTCGCGTGGGTGAAGGCGCAGAACGCCAGGTCCACCGCGATTCTCCAGGCCGATCCAAGCTATCAGAAGGACTACGACGACATTCTCAGGGTGATGGATGCGACCGACCGCATCCCCTACGGCGACCTCGATCACCAGTACGTTTTCAACTTCTGGCAGGACGCGCAGCATCCCAAGGGAGTCTGGCGGCGCACGGGCATCGCGGACTACGCGAATGCGGCGCCCGACTGGGACACCCTGCTCGACCTGGACCGGCTGGCGGCGGACGAGCACGAGAACTGGGTGTGGAAGGGCGCGGAATGCACTCCCTCGCTGCAGCATTGCCTGCTGCATCTGTCGCGCGGCGGCGGTGATGCGGTGGTGGTGCGCGAGTTCGATCCGGCCGCGAAAGCATTCGTGAAGGACGGCTTTCAGCTGGCGGAGGCAAAATCCTCCATCAGCTACCTCACCGAGGACGCGGTGTTGTGCGGAACGGATTTCGGTCCCGGCTCCATGACGGCCTCCGGCTATCCGCGCATCGTGAAGCTGTGGAAGCGCGGTGAGCCGCTCACCGATGCCCGGGTGATCTACCAGGGCAGACATGACGACGTCGGTGCGCAGGGCGTCGTGTTCCACGATCCTGTCGCCACCATCGAGCTGGTGCAGCGCGACGTCAGTTTCTTTTCCGCCGAGTATCACGCCATCGCGCCCGACGGCACCACCCGGCAATTGCCGCTGCCGCTCGGCGCCGATCTGAAGGGCGCGCAGGGCCGTAGTCTCATTTTCACCCTGCGCGAGGACTGGACACCGCCCGCTGCCGCGCCGATCGCCAAGGGTTCGCTCATCGCGTATCGCGTCCCGGAAAGCGGGCAGAGTGCGGGCGGCGATTCCGTCGCGGTCCTCTACACACCCGATGCCCGCAGCGCGATCGACGAGGTCGCAGCCGGGCGTGATGCCGTGTATGCGTCGATCTATCACGACGTCACCGGCAGCATTCATGTGTTTCGCTTGGGCCGGGATGGGGTGTGGCGTCACACAACGCTGACCCTTCCCACCGCTGGCTCGACCCACGTCGTGGCGACGAACGCCTGGGGCCCGGAGGCGCAGTTCCGCTTCGAGAGCTACACGACGCCGACGACGCTGTATGCCGATCCGGGCGATGGCAGGCCGGTAGCGATCAAGTCGCTGCCCGCACGCTTCGATGCCTCCAATCTGATGACCGAGCAGTTCTTCGCAACCTCTCGCGACGGCACGCAGATACCGTACTTCGTGACACGCGGGAAAACCCTCAGCGGCCCGGCGCCTACGGTTCTTTACGGCTATGGCGGCTTCGAAGTCTCGGAGACACCCAGCTACTCGCCGAACTTCGGGATGCTGTGGTTGAGCAGGGGTGGCGTCTTCGTGGTCGCCAATATCCGCGGCGGCGGCGAATACGGACCGGCGTGGCACCAGGCGGCGCTGCTGCAGAACCGCCAGAGGGCTTATGACGATTTCCAGGCGGTAGCGCGGGACATCCTGAAGCGCGGCATCACCACGCCGCGGCAGCTCGGCATCATGGGCGGCTCGAACGGCGGCCTGCTGGTGAGCGCCAACATGGTGCAACGGCCGGAGCTGTTCGGCGCCGTGGTTTGCCAGGTGCCACTGATCGACATGATCCGCTACACCCACATCGGCGCGGGCGCTTCGTGGGCCGCGGAATACGGTGATCCCGAGCGGCCCGCCGACCGTGGCTGGATCATGAAATACTCGCCTTACCAGAACGTGAAGGCGGGCAAGAGGTATCCGCCGGTGTTCTTCGTCACCGCCACCAGCGACGATCGCGTCACGCCCGTGCACGCGCGCAAGATGGCCGCGCGCATGGAAGCGCAGGGTCACGAGGTGCTGTTCTACGAGAACACCGATGGCGGCCACGCCGCCGCGGCCAACCACAAGCAGGCCGCCGAGATGTGGGCGCTCAGTTTCGTGTATCTGACGCAGAAGCTCGGGCCCCGATAGGCGTGCGGTGCACCTGAGCAAATCCCTGCGCACCGGAGGCTGTCTGTGCGGCGCTGTGCGCTACAGCGTCGCCGGCGCCCTGCGACCGGTCGTCATGTGTCATTGCACGCAGTGCCGGCGCATGACCGGGCATGTGATGGCGGCCACGGCGGCGCGGCGCGCCGACTTCCGCCTGCTGTCGCAGGGCGAGCTGCAGTGGTACGCGGCCTCGAATGAGGCGCGCCGCGGGTTTTGCGGCCGTTGCGGCTCAACGTTGTTCTGGGAGGGAGTGGGACGCGACTACATCAGCATCGCGGCGGGGAGCCTCGATGACTCACGGGGACTCAGGATCGCCTGCCATATCTTCGTCGCCGACAAGGGCGACTACTACGAGATCGAGCCGGGAACGCCGCAGAGCCGCGACGGAACGTTCTCGGTGGCATTCCCCGACTCGTGAAAGCGCGCGCACGGCGCGCGCGTGGCAGCGGATGAGGCGCGGCCATGACGCGAACGCGCCAGCCGCCGTCCCATTTGGATCACAGCCCGCTATCAGGCGCTGTCACGCTTGCAACCCCCGACAGGCTGCGAGGAGCGGGTGCGTGAGGTTTGCGACTGACCATCCGTATGTGCTGACCGCGAGCTGTCCGAGCCGCATGGGCACTACCGCGGCGATCACGGGCTTCCTGGCCGCCCGGCGCTTCTACCTCATCGAGATGCACCAGTTCGACGATACGATCTCGCAGCGCTTCTTCGTGCGCATCACGTTTTGCGGCGTGGCGGGCGAAGCGGTCGATCCGGGGCGGCTGCGCGGGGATTTCCAGGCGGTCGCCGCCGCCGAGGAGATGGACTGGCGGATCCACGATACCCGCGACCGCACCAGGGTACTCATCATGGTGTCGAACCTCGATCACTGCCTGGAGGATCTGCTCTACCGGCATCGCACCGCTGAACTCAAAATGGACATCACGGCGGTGGTGTCCAACCACGTGACGCTGCAGCCGACCGCGACCCGCCACAACCTGCCGTTCTTTCACCTGCCGGTGAGCGCGGGCAACAAACCCGAACAGGAGCGGCGTCTGCTGGAGCTCATCGATTCGACGCGCACCGAGTTGGTGGTGCTCGCGCGTTACATGCAGATCCTGTCAGACGATCTGTGTCACCGGCTGCGGGGGCGCGCCATCAACATTCACCACTCGTTCCTGCCGGGATTCAAGGGTGCGAAACCCTACCACCAGGCTTACGACCGCGGAGTCAAGGTGATCGGTGCCACGGCCCATTACGTGACTCACGATCTCGACGAGGGTCCGATCATCGAGCAGATCGTCGAGCGCGTCGACCACGGCTACACGCCCGACATGCTGGTCGCGGCGGGCCGCGACTCCGAACGGCGGGCGTTGTCGGCGGCGGTGCGCTACGCCACCGAGCATCGCGTATTCCTGAACGGCGGCCGGACGGTCGTCTTTAAGTAGACGCGGCGCGTTACGAGCGGCTCGGGCGCAGGTGCAGTCCCGTGACCTCCGGGGCGATCAGACGCGGGGAGGGACTGCCGTGGACCGCGCCGAATCGCCGCCCGGCATTCCAGTCCCGCGCCGCCTGCCGCATCTCCTGCGCGTCCCGTGCGACGAAGTTCCACCACAGCAGGATTTCTTCCCCGAACGGCGCGCCGCCGATGAGCATGAGGCGCGCGGCCGCCTCGCAGCTGACGGCGAGCCGCTCGCGGGCGCTGCCGAGGTAGAGCAGCGCTCCTGGTGTCACCTTTTCATCTTCGATGCTCGCGGCTCCGCTCAGCACCAGGGCGGCGTGCTCGAACGAGGCGGTCAGCGGCAGGCTGGCGGCGGCGGGGCCGGCGGCAGCCAGATCCAGGCCCACCAGCGGTGAATAGACCTCGGCGGGCGAGGTCTGACCGAGGGCACTGCCGGCCAGTACCCGCACGCCGAAGCCGCCGAGCTCGACGAGGGGCAGGTGCGGATAGTTCCGAAAGGCCGGCGCGCGGTGGCGCTCTCCATCGGGCAGCGCGATCCACAGCTGAACGGCGTGCAGGCAGCCGCCGCCGGCGGAGTCAGAGTCTTCGGCATGGGCAATGCCACCGCCCGCCGTCATGAGGTTGACCTGGCCGGGCGTGATCAGCTGCTCATTGCCGAGGCTGTCTCGGTGCATCACCGCCCCCTCGATCATCCAGGTGAAGGTCTGCAACCCGATGTGCGGATGAGGTCCGACGCCCATGCCGCCACCGCGCCCGAATTCCATCGGCCCGGCGTGGTCGAGGAAGCACCACGCTCCGACCGTACGGCGGCGCCGGCTGGGCAGCGCACGCCTGACGATGAGCCCGCCGCCGATTTCGGCGTCACGTGTTTCGATGCGTTCAAGCATGGTGTTACTTCTTCACCAGCGACTCGATGCGCGTGTCCGGCACGAGCCACAACAGCGCCACCGCCACATACAGCGTGATGGCCATCCACGGTCGCACGAACGCCAGCACGATGGCGGCGAGGTACAGGACGACGGACAGCTTGCCCTTGAAGTCACCCCCGAGGGCCACCGCCAGGCGCGAGTCGCGGCCGTTATAGGCGATGAGCTGCTGTTGCAGAATGCGATAGCTCACCGCGGCGCCCGTCAACACGATGCCATACGCGGCCGTCGGCAGGGCGGTGAATCCCGTATCGTCTATCCAGCGGATCACGAACGGCACCAGCGACAGCCAGAACAACAGCGCCAGGTTCGCCCACAGCACCTTGCCGTTGACGCGCTCGCTGACGTGCAGCATGTGGTGGTGGTTGTTCCAGAAAATGCCGACGTTCACGTAGCTCAGGACGTAGGCCGAGAGCACCGGCAGATCCGCCTGCAGCGCCGCGAGGTCGCTGCCGTGGGGAACCCTGATCTCGAGCACCATGATGGTGATGATGATGGCCACCACGCCGTCGGTGAAGGCTTCCAGACGGGCTGCATTCATGACGCAGATCCTACGTGCATTTAGGCTCGCAAGCCATTATTAAATCACAGGAATATTTCCATGGTTCAGGGCCGCGGATGAAGCGGGGCGCCGCCCCGGCGGGGCGCCTGTCTGCGATGTTAAGCTGGCGCGGCTTGGGGTGAGGGCGCCGTCATGAGCTCCAGCCGCCGGTTTATCGAGGTGCGGGATCACCTGCTGCGCCGCAGGGAGGACTGGACCGGCGCGCAGCGGGAGTTCCGCTGGCCGGTCTTCGAGGAATTCAACTGGGTGCGCGACTATTTCGATGTGGTCGCCGCCGGCAACGGCACCCCCGCCTTGCGCGTCGTCGATGACGCGGGCGCCGATCAATCGCTGGCATTCTCCGAGCTGGCGCAACGCGCTGCCCAGGTCGCGACCTTCTTTGCCTCCGAGGGCCTGCGCGCGGGGGATCGGCTGCTCATCATGCTGCCGAACTGCGCGCCGCTTTGGGAAACCATGCTCGCCGCCATCAGGCTCGGCGCCGTCATGATCCCGGCCTCGACGCTGCTGGAGCGCGAAGATCTGCGTGATCGTCTCGAGCGCGGCCAGGTGAAGGCGATCGTGACCGATGCGGGCCTTGCGGGGCGCTTCACTGGATTGCCGGGTGCGCCGCTGCGGATCGCCGTGGGAGGGGCTGTGGAGGGCTGGGTTGCCTACGATCGCTCGCGCGCCGCGGCCGGGCAGCTCGCCGCGCACGCGCCGACGCGCGCCGACGATCTGCTGCTTCTGTACTTCACCTCCGGCACCACCGCACGGCCGAAGCTGGTCGCGCATACGCAGGTGAGCTATCCGGTCGGGCATCTCTCGACCATGTACTGGCTGGGTCTGAAGCCCGGGGACGTGCATCTGAATCTGAGCTCACCGGGCTGGGCGAAGCACGCCTGGTCGAGCTTCTTTGCGCCCTGGAATGCGCAGGCGACCATACTGGCGTATCAGTACGAGCGCTTCGACGCCCGGGCGCTGCTTGAACAGATGGTGCGTTGTCGCGTGACGAGCTTCTGCGCACCGCCGACGGTGTGGCGGATGCTCATCCAGAACGACTTGCGCGCCTGGCGCGTGTCGCTGCGCGAAGTCGCGAGCGCCGGCGAACCGCTCAACCCCGAGGTGATCGCACAGGTGCGCGACGCCTGGGGCCTCACCATCCGTGACGGTTTCGGCCAGACCGAGACCACCGCGCAGGTCGGCAACCCGCCGGGGCAGCCGGTCAAACCCGGCTCGATGGGGCGCCCGCTCCCCGGATGTCCGATCGTGCTGCTCGGCGCGGACGGGCGCGTGAGCGAGGAGGGCGAGATCTGCATCGACCTGGCGCAGCGGCCACTCGGGCTCATGCAGGGGTATCTGGATGATGGCGCGCGCAACGCCAGCGCCATGGGCGACGGCTACTACCACACCGGGGATGTGGCGTCGCGCGATGCGGAAGGCTACCTGACTTACGTCGGCCGCATGGACGATGTCTTCAAATCCTCCGACTACCGCATCAGCCCCTTCGAGCTCGAGAGCGTGCTGATCGAGCATCCCGCGGTGGCCGAAGCTGCGGTCGTGCCCAGCCCCGACGCACAGCGCCTGTCGGTGCCGAAAGCGTTCGTAACGCTGGCCGCGCACTGCAACCCGGACGCCGACACCGCACGCGCGATCCTGCGGCACGTGCGCGAGCGCGTCGCGCCCTACAAGCGCATCCGCCGGCTCGAATTCGCAGTGCTGCCCAAGACCATCTCCGGGAAGATCCGCCGCGTCGAACTGCGCAAACTCGAGGAGGCGCGCGGCACGGATACCACGCGACGCCCGCAGGAGTTCTGGGAGGAGGATCTGCGTTAACCGCCGAGCACTTCGCGCGCCGCGTGCAGCACCTCGGGCACGATCTGCCCGACATCGTGGTCGGTGGTGCGGTGATTGACGAAGCACGCGCGCAGCGCGAATCGTTCCCTGAGCGTCGCATTGGACAGGTACACCCGTCCGCGCTCGATGAGGCGCCTGAGGATCGCTGCGTTCAACCGATCAGCCGCGGCACCCGGCTCGCCCCAGCGGTAGCGGAAGCACACGGCGCTGAGCTCGACGGGCGCGAGCAGTTCGAGCGTCTGCGTGCCGCGGATGAGCTCGGCGAGACTCTGCGCATGCCGCAGGTCGGTGCGGATCGCGCTGCGAAACGCCGCCAGCCCGTGGTAGCGCAGGGACAACCATAACTTCAGCGCCCGGAAGCGGCGTGACAGCTCCAGCGACTCGTCGAAGAACGCGAAGGCCTCGAGCGGGTCTTCGGCGAGCGACTTGGCATAGTCGCCGGTGCAGGAGAACGCCATGCGCGCCGCGTGCGCGCTCCTGAACAGCAGCATGCCGCAGTCGAGCGGCTGGTAGAGCCATTTGTGGGGATCGAGCGACAGGGAATCCGCAGCACTCAGGCCGGTGAATTGTTCGGGGATCGCGAGCGCCGCCAGCGCACCGTACGCACCGTCCACATGCAGCCACAGCTGCTGTTCGCGGCACAGCGCGGCGATCTCCGCCAGCGGATCGATCGCTCCGGTGTTGACGGTACCGCTGGTTGCGACTACGGCCAGAGGCGTGCGTCCCGCGGAGCGATCCGCGGCGATGGCGGTGCGCAGCGCTTGCGGGTCCAGGCGATAGCTCTCATCCGCGCCGATCAGCCGCAGGTTCTCGCGTCCCAGTCCGAGCAGCGCCATCGCCTTGGGGATCGACATGTGCACTTCGCTCGAGGCGTACACGACACCGGGCTGCGCGCCGCTCTCGTTGGCGGGCAGTCGCGCCTCGCGCGCCATCGCGAGCCCCATCAGATTGGCCATGGAGCCGCCGCCGCACAGGCTGCCGGTGAAACCCGGGCAGCCGAGCGCGCCGGCGAGGCCTCGCACGATCTGCCGCTCGATGGTTACCGCCGCCGGCGCCGAGCGCCAGGCCGTGACGTTCTGATTGAGGACGCTCGCCAGCAGATCCGCGAGCGCGGCCACCGGCTCACCCGAGCCGAGCACGTACCCGTAGAAGCGTGGGGTCGGCGCGCGCGACAGCGCGAGCACCTCGCCCAGGGCATCGAGCGCGCCGGCCCGCAGACCCGCCTCGGGCAGCGGCGCTTCGAATGCCCGGGCCACCTGCTCGGCGCGTACCGCCGGGAAAGCTCGCAGCTCATCGAGTCCGGCGAGCAGGTCGGCGGCGAGGTCCGTCACGCGCGCGGCCAGGGAGCGGAATTCGGCGCTCGGCAGATGCAGGGCGTTCATGAGGCGAACCCGTTGGCGTGCACGGTGTGCGGCGATACTACACGCGTGGGTGGTTTATGATGTGCGCACCATGATCGACCCGGCCGTTGGCGCAATGCTCGCCGGAGCGTTCGCGCTGCTGTTTGTGAGCGCTGCGCTTGACAAGCTGCGCAGTCTGCAACGCTTTGCCGAGATGTTTCGCGCCTATCGCCTGCTGCCGGACAGCGCTGCGCGCCTGTCATGGCTGGTGCCGGCGCTCGAGTTGACGGTGGGTGTGGGGCTGCTCGCCCGCCGCTCGCGCGCCGGCGCGAGCGCTGCGGGCGCGGCGCTGCTGGTGACTTACGCTGCCGCCATCGCGATCAACCTGCAGCGCGGCCGTCGCGATCTGGCCTGTGGCTGCGGCGGCCCGCACGAGCGACGACCGATTGCCGCCTGGATGGCATGGCGCAACCTGCTGCTGGCGGGGTTGCTCGGGACGATGCTGCTGCCCTGGATCGCACGGCCGATGGCGGCGGCTGACGCCGTCACCATCGGGGCGGGGACCGCGGTCGCCGCACTCTTATATATGAGCCTCGACCGGCTGCTCGCCCAGGTCACGCCGCGGACCGCCCGCTTGCGAGGCTCGTGATGACGGCGCTGGCGGTCTCCAATGTGGTGCTGTGGATTCTGGTGCTGGTGTTGTCGGCCGTAGTGCTGGCGCTGGTGCGGCAACTGGGCGTGCTGCACGAGCGCATTGCGCCGGCCGGTGCGCTCATGCTCAATCGCGGCCCTGCGGTCGGTGAGCCGGCGCCGCTCCTGGAAGTGGCCGATCTCGAGGGGCATGCCCACCAGGTGGGTGCCGCACGCGCGGACGGCCGCAGTACGCTGCTGCTGTTCGTGTCTCCCACCTGCCCGGTGTGCAAGTCCCTGCTGCCGGCGGTCAAGTCCAGCCGCAAGGATGAGCGCGCCTGGATGGACGTGATCCTGGCGAGCGACGGCGATACCCTCGAGCAGCGTCAGTTCGTGCGCACCCAGGGGCTCGACGGCATTCCGTACGTGGTGTCGGCCGCCCTGGGGCTGGCGTACCAGGTCGGCCGCCTGCCCTTCGCCGCGCTGCTCGACGAGCACGGCATCCTGCGCGCGCGCGGGCTGATCAACTCGCGCGAACATCTCGAGAGCCTGTTCGAAGCGAAGCGGCTGGGGGTCGCCTCGTTGCAGGAGTATTTCTCCGGTGCGCTGTGACGATCAAGGAGTGAGCATGCGGGATCCGGGATCGATGGACCAGGCGGTGTGGCTGGTACTCGAGGAGTACGAAGCCCGGGCGCAGCGCGAGGAGAAGCTCTGGAGCACGCTGTCTGCCGAGGAAAGCATGCGGCGGCGCGATGAGCTGCTGCTGCCCGTGGGCCGGGCAGCCGGCACGCTGATGAATCTGCTGGTCAAGGAAGGTGCGGCCCGCCGCATCCTGGAAGTGGGCAGCTCGTACGGCTACTCCACGACCTGGCTCGCGGAAGCGGCACGCGCGGTGGGCGGCAAAGTCGTATCGCTCGAGCTGCAGGCCGCCAAGACCGAGTATGCGCGCGCGCAACTGGCGCGCGCCGGGCTCGCGCAATACGTCGAGTTTCGCGTCGGCGATGCGCTCGCATCGCTCGGGCAGCTCGCGGGACCATTCGATTTCGTGCTGATCGACCTGTGGAAGAATCTGTACGTGCCGGTGTTCGAGCTGCTGCATCCGAAGCTGGCGCAGGGTGCGATCATCGTCGCCGACAACATGCTGCAGCCTGAGAGCGCACGGGCCGACGCGCGCGCCTATCGGCAACGAGTGCACGCCGCCGCCGATATGAGCTCGGTGCTGCTCGCGGTCGGCAACGGCCTCGAGGTCAGCCGCTACCAGTGAGCGCGATCTCCACGCGCTTGTTGTGCCTGCCCTCGCTGCGGATCCGCAACACGCGGATACCGCCGATCTCGGCGATGTTGGCAACGTGCGTGCCGCCGCACGGTTGCAGGTCGATTCCCGGAATCCTGAGCAGCCGCACCCGGCCGGCGCCGCGCGGCGGCTGCACGCTCATGGTCTTGACGAGCTGCGGCTGGGCGTCGAGCTCGGCGTCGGTGATCCACACGCTCTCGGTGGCGAGACCAGAGGCGATCAGCGCGTTGGTCTCGCTCTCTATCCGCGCGGCGTTGAGCAGACCGAGCTCGATGTCGAAATCCAGGCGTGCCTTGTCGGCAACGATGTTGCCGCCCGTGACCGGCGCCACGATCACGCACGACATCAGATGCAGTGCCGTGTGCAGACGCATCAGTCGGTAACGCCGCTGCCAGTCGATCTCGAGCGCCACCGCTTCGCCAGGCTGCGGCAGGGAGCTGCCCGGCGCCACGATGTGCAGGACGCGATCGGGCGCCTCTCCCTTGCGGGTATCGGTTACGCCTACGCGTTCGCCGCCGGCACGCACCAGCGTGCCGGTATCCCCCGCCTGCCCGCCGCCCTGCGGGTAGAACACGGTCCGGTCGAGCTCGATGCCGCGCTCGCCGGCGGCGAGGACGCGCGCGGTGGCGGTCTTGAGATAGGCGTCGTCCCGGAACAGCAACTCGGTCATGGCTGTGATCGCATCCGTGTGAGGATAGAATTCGCTCCGCAATGAGCGCCTACGCCTATCGTATCCTGAACGTGTTCACACAGGGACGCGCCCCGTTCAGCGGCAATCCCCTGTGCGTGTTCGAGCGGGCCCAGACGCTCGATGCGGCCAGAATGCAGGCGCTGGCGTTGCAGTTCAATCTGTCGGAGACCGCCTTCATCCTGTCTTCCGAGCGCGCCAGCGCGCGGGTGAGGATCTTCACGCCCAGCTACGAAATGCCCTTCGCCGGGCATCCGACGCTCGGCACGGCGCACGTATGCCGTGCACTCGGCCTGGGGGGAGACCGTCTTACCCTGGAAATGCCCGCCGGGATCATCACGGTGCGTGCCACCGGTGACCGCTGGACCCTGCAGGCCAAGGCCCCCAGCTGGCGCGAGGTGCAGGAGCCGCGCCTGACACTGGCGGCAATGCTGGGACTCGACGAGCACGACATAGGGGAGCGGCCGCTGTGGGTGAACGCGGGCACGGAGCAGCTCATCGTGCCACTGACGAGCGAGGCCGCGGTGCGGCGCCTGCGGGTGCGCGCCGATCTGCTCGCGCAGCTCCCGAGCGTCGACGGGCGCAGCATGGCCTATGTATTTGCGCCGTGCGGCGCCGCGCTCCTGGCGCGCTTCTTCTTCCCGCACGGCGGTACGGCGCTGGAAGATCCGGCGACCGGGTCGGCAACGGCGAATCTGGGCGGCTGGTGTCTCGCGATGGGCCGCGCGCTGCCCTGCGAGTTTGAAATCTCCCAGGGCGAGTACATCGGACGGCCGTCGGCGCTGCGGCTGCGCGTTGACGCGGAGCGCCAGATCTTCGTGAGCGGCGACGTCATCGAGCTCGGGCGGGGGACGATCAACCTGTGAGTGTGCAGCACATGAAACTGTCCGACTTCAAGGTACTCACCTTCGACTGCTACGGCACTCTGATCGACTGGGAGAGCGGCCTGTACGCCGCGCTGCAGCCGCTGCTGCGTGCAATGAATACCCCGCCCGGGCGCGAGGAGGCGCTGGCGCAGTTCGCGCAGCACGAAGTGGCGCAGCAGGCCGCGACCCCTGCCATGCGCTACCCGGAGCTGCTCGCCGAGGTGCACCGGCGGCTCGCGCGCCAATGGGGTGTCACGCTGGCGGCCGCAGATCACGCGGCATTCGGCAGCTCGGTGCCGCGGTGGCCGGCGTTCGCCGACACGCCCGTAGCACTGCAATATCTCAAGCGCCATTACAAGCTCGTCATCCTCTCGAACGTCGATCGTGAGAGCTTCGCAGGCAGCAACCTGAAGCTCGGAGTCGCCTTCGACGCGATCTGCACCGCGCAGGATATCGGCTCGTACAAACCCGACCCGCGCAATTTCCGTTATCTGCTCGACACGCTGGCGAGGCTCGGGTTTGGCCCGCAGCAGATCCTGCACACCGCACAGAGCCTCTACCACGACCACGCGCCGGCCAAGGCACTGGGGCTCGCCTCCGCGTGGATTGACCGCCGGCATGAGCGCTCGGGGTGGGGCGCGACGGTGCCACCGGCCGGTACCCCGGCCTATGACTTTCGCTTCGAGAGTCTCGCGGAGATGGTCACAGCCCACGAGCTGGAATTGCCGGGCCGACCCCGCGGGGTGCGCGCCTAGAAATTGGCCATCGTCGTCATGTTGGCCGTGACGGCAACCGCTTGCGGGTAGATCTTGAAATGGATGGGATCGGGTGTGAGCGTGTCTTCATCGACCGTCGGATCGTCCGGATCGCACGTGAACGCCACGGTGTAGGTCCCCGCGGGCAGGAACGCGATGCTGTACGCGTAGTCGTTCATCGAATTGAGCGCCGCAGTCGCGGTGGTCAAGGGCTCCGCCGCCGACGCCAGGTCGGTGTCGGTCGTCCCCGTGGGTGGGTTGTAGATGTCGTCTGGTTGAGCGGCGGCTCCCGCATAGACATAGACGACCGGCGGCCGCGTGCCGCAATTGGATTGTGCCGACAGGGTCGACGCCTGGAAGGTCCCGCTGATCGTGCCGACCCGGGTGTTGTCGACCAGCCGAAGAACCGGCTTGAGAAGGTAGTCGGGCGACAGGCCCTGCGGCGCGATCAGGGATTTGCTCAGGGCAAAGTCGACCGTGAAGCTCGCCACGGCGCCGACCGGCATGGTGAAGCCCTGAATGAGCTTGAGACCCGTTTCCGCTCCGCTAGGGATCGTCAGGTCGTGCTGGCCGGTGGAGTCCATCACGTAGGACGCGCCCGGCTTCGTGTCCACCATCAGACGCACCCATTCGTACTGTCCTGCGGGAATAGCGGTGCCATTGAGAAAGGTGGCGGTGGTGCCCCCCTGCAGGCTCAGCAGATCGAAGCCCTTTTCAGGCGAGAACATGAAGTCGATCGCATTGCCGCCGGCCGGCTTGACCTCGACGCCGGTGAATTGAATCCATACCTTGGTGACGCCGCTGACCGGTGCATCGGTAAGTCCGAGGTTCAAGGTCGATGTCGACGCGGAACCTCCCCCGTCGCAAGAGCCCAGCAAGAGGGCGCAAGCGGACAGGGCGGAAAAGGCGCCTAGGGCCGATGACCTGAACATACAGGACCCTCCCCTGGGGTTGCGCGGCGAGTATCGTCCGCGTCCCAGCC
>VBNP01000168.1 GCA_005877965.1 Gammaproteobacteria bacterium
TGGTCACGCAATTCATGACCGAGTTCTACCTCGAGAAACGGGTGCGCCAGGCGTTCGAGACCTGGGTGGAGCCCGGCTACATTCAGCACAATCCGCTGGCGGCGACGGGTCGCGACGCGGCGATCGCCTTCCTCGAGCCCTTTTTCCAGGGGCATCCGGACGCGGTCTATGCGATCAAGCGCATCATCGCGGACGGCAATCTCGTCGCCGTGCACTCGCATGCCAAGTTCGCAGCGGGCGATCGCGGGCTCGCGGTGGTTGACGTCCTGCGCGTCGAGCGCTGCAAGATCGCAGAGCACTGGGATGTGGCGCAGCCGGTGCCGGAAAAGTCTGCCAATTCCAACGGCATGTTCTGAACCCATGCGCTTTGCGGGCAAGAGCGTGGTCGTGCTTGGCGGCAACAGCGGCATAGGCCTCGCTGCGGCCACAGCATTCCAGGCCGAGGGGGCGCGCGTGGCGATTACGGGCCGTAATGAGGCGACGCTGGCGCAGGTCGCCGCGGCGAGCGGCATGCTCGCGGTGCGCTCCGACATGAGCTCGGTGGCCGACAGTCGGGCGGCGCTCGCCCGCATCGCCGAGCAGCTGGGCGGCATCGACGTGCTGTTCGTGAATGCTGGCGTCGGGGGCTTTGCCGCCGTGCCCGAGGTGACCGAGGAGTTCTGGGACAGCGTGCACGGCGTCAACCTGAGAGGTGCTTTCTTCGCGCTGCAGGCCGCGCTGCCCCATCTGCGCGACGGCGGCAGCATCGTCATCACAGGCTCGATTGGTGCGGTTCTGGCGCTGCCGGGAAACGTGGTCTATGCGGCCGCCAAGTCCGGGTTGCGCGCGGTGGCGCGTATTCTGGCCGCCGAGCTGCTGCCGCGACGGATCCGCGTCAACGTGGTCTCGCCCGGACCCACGGAGACGGAGATTTTCAAGCGCGGAGCGACCCGTGCACAGATCGAAGCGGTGCGTTCCACCCTGGGCGGCGCCGTACCGATGAAACGTATGGGCGAGCCCGAAGAAGTGGCACGCGCGGTCCTGTTCCTGGCTTCGTCGGAGGCGAGCTTTATCAACGGCGTCGATCTGAACGTCGACGGCGGTACCCTCGAGCTCTGACCCCTCGCGCCACGGTGGGCGACTCTCGTCCCCGCTGCGGCAGAGTTTGCGGTTACGGTGGCTCAGGTTCCGTCCGAAGCCGTGAGCGCCAGCCGTTGGGGCAAGGCCACACGCGCCTCCGAAAAATGCGATGCCTTGCAAACGACAAAATTGTTTGTTCTACTTACAAAAAATAAAGGGACGTTCCGGTAGCTAGACGATCGCAACCATCGACAACGAAAGAGGGGGGACGTGAGATGGAGGCCTTTCCGCGCCTGATTTCCAACTTGCGGTGGTTTGGGCTTAGCGGCTTCGTGGCGCTTGGCGCGTTGAGCAGCAGCCTCGTTGTGGCACAGAACGCACAACCCCCGGAACCGTCCACTCAGCTCGCCGAGGTCATCGTGACCGCGCAGTACCGCGAGGAGAAACTGCAGGACACGCCGATCGCGATCACCGCGCTCACCTCGGACATGATCGAGCAGCAGGGCGCCACCAGGCTCTCGGACATCTTGACCAGCGCGCCGAGCGTGGCATTCCGTCAGCAGTCGGCCGCCTTCGGCGAATCGGTAGCCGCCTTCATCCGCGGTTTCGGCCAGGCCGACTTCGATCCCGCCTTCGAACCGGGCGTGGGTCTGTACGTTGACGATGTCTACTACCCGCGCCTGACGGGGGCCAATCTCGACCTGATGGACGTCGAGCGCGTGGAGGTTCTGCGCGGACCGCAGGGCACACTCGAGGGTCGTAACTCCGAGGGCGGCGCGATCCGTTTCGTGACCCGCAAGCCCACGGGCGACGGCGGCGGCTACGTGACGGCCACCTACGGCACCCGCAACCGACTGGAAGCGCGCGCCGGCGCGGACTTCAAGCTCACCGATCACCTGTTCGCCCGGCTGGCCGGCACGTTTGCCGATCAGGACGGTTATGTCGATGTGTACAGTTACGGCTGCGAATTTCCGGGTAGCGGCGTCCCCGCAGCTGCCGGCGGCACCAAGTGCAAGCAGTATTCGCTCGGGGACACCGGCTACCGCGCTCTGCGGGCCACTCTGCATTTCAACCCGTCGGACCAGCTGGACACGCTGCTGAGCGCCGACTACATCCGCGACCGTCACAACAACGGTGCGGAAATACTGCTATATGGCAACAATCCCAATCCCAACGCGGGGACGGTGAATGGCCTGCCGCTCGATTCGCGCTTCCTCTGTGGCCGCTGGTGCAACTACACCACGATCGGCGCCGAAGCCGGAACCTTCGCCGGCGGCGCCGTTTTCCTGCCTCCGGCTAATGGCCTCCCCATGCTCGCGACGTCCGGCACACAGTTCAACACGCTCGACGCTTACGATCTCGCGCTCAACGTAAATGTGGGCATCACCGACGCGGTGAAGCTGAACTCGATCACGGGCTATCACAACTGGACCAACGAGTTCAGTATCGACGGCGATCTGTCCCCGGCGCGCACCCAGTTCGGCAATAACATCCTGGATCACTGGTTCTGGAGCGAGGAGCTGCGCCTGAACATGGACTTCAGCAAGGTCGCCCACGCCACCGTCGGCGGCTACTACTCCGACGAGAAGACCACGTACTACACGCTCCAGGACATCCGCTACGTTGGCGCGCCTGTGCCGCCTTTCCTGTGCGTCGTACCCGAGACCCAGGGCATCTGCCCGTTCTTTCCCCTGCAGTTCATCGGGAATGACCCGGTCAAAACCACGTCAAAGGCCGCATTCGGCACGCTGATCTGGAACGCCACCGACGCGCTTGCCGTGACGGGTGGTCTGCGCTACACGAAGGATTACAAGGGCTATACCTACTATCGCTACAACCTCGACGGCGTCACGATCAACCAGTTCGTTGATCCGGGCGGTGCGCTCACTGGCAGCACGCACGTCTTCGAGGGCAGCCGCACCGACTACCACGTCAGTGCCGACTACCGCTTCAATCCGCAGGTGATGGCCTACGCTTCCATCGGCACCGGCTACAAGGCGGGCGGCGTGGGTCCGCGTCCGTTCAATGCCTCGCAGGCGCGCGCCTTCGGCCCGGAGAAGCTCACTTCCTACGAGCTGGGACTGAAGACCGATCTGCTCAACCGCCAGGTCCGGTTCAATACCGCGATTTTCTACAACGACTTCAAGGACGCGCAGATCGTACTCCTGAGCTGCCCGCAATTCGGCGGTCCCGGGCCCTGCGCGCTACCCCAGAACGCCGGCAATGCGAAGGTCAAAGGCGTGGAAGTCGAGCTCCTCGCCACGCCGGTCGCCGGCCTGCAGCTCGATCTCTCGGGATCGTATCTGGACTGGAGCTGGGACTGCGTGAACCCCGAGGTGGTGGAAATGGTGGGCCCCGGCCAGTCGCTTGCCTGCACCAGCGATCCGACGGTGATCGGTAAGCTTTCGGGGACCCCGATCGGATTCATTAAGGAGCAGGCGCACGCCGGCATCCAGTATGAGTTTTCTCTGGCCGGGGGCGGCAGACTGACGCCGCGCTTCGACGCCGCCTATCAGGGTCCGCAGAACGGCAGCAATCTCGCGCCCGCACCGGGCTCGCCGTCAGCCCTCTACGGTCATGTAGGCGGTTTCACGGCGGCCAACGCCCGCCTCACCTGGAGCAATGCGAAGAAGGACCTGGAAACGACGCTCGAAGTCACGAACGTGTTCAACCACTACTTCTTCTACTCGAAGTTCGACCTGACGGGGGCCGGCTCCGGAACCATCACCGGCTCGCCTGCCCCGCCGCTCGCGTGGGCGCTGACGATGAAGAAGACTTTCTGATCGGGGGCAGCGTCCAGAACCGCCGTGCGCTCACTGCGCTGAGTTGATCTCGTATAGGCTATCGGGCACGGGTGTGCCCCGGTCGGCCGCCGAAGTCACCGTCTCAGTCTCGACGAGCGCAAACGGTATCGTCCCGGCATCGTTGATGCGGGCGAAAAACTCGCCAAGGCTGAATGGCTTACCGGCGCTTTGCCGCTGCTGCGCATAGTCGCTCAACAGCCGCTCGAACTGCAGCTTCCCGGTGATGTAGCTCGTGCCATAACCCGGTTGCCGCAAGTAGAGAAGTTGCTCGAACGCCACCAGATCGCTTGCAGGGTCGGACCATCCGCGCGGCGTCCATTGCGCATGAAATCGCCCGGCTTGCTGCAGGCTCATTTGATTCGCCTGCACGTAGAGCGACGCCAGACCACGTGCGGCCCGGTTGGCCAGCATGATCCAGACGATTTCCCGACCCCTTGGGTTGTCGTCATAGAGTCCGGCCTGCATCAGTGTTTCCTCCATCGCTGTCGCGATGCCTTCGGAGCGGCTGTCAAACATGTTGTACAACGCCGGCAGACGGCGAATCGCACTGTGATTTGGCTCCTCCTTCATCCGCGCCAGCTCGATCCAGTGGTAGTCGTGGGAGAACAAGCCCAGTGGTTCGCGAGCAATCGTCTGCTGGAAGAAATTCCTCCGGTCGGGTGGCGCAAATTTCTCCACCTGCTGTGCCAGCGCGTCGCGAAAATAATCTCGATCCAGGATGATGCCGGAGTGAATGAGGAAATCAGTGAGCTTGCGCATACGCGTCTCGCCCAACGCGCGCCAGGCTTCGGGAGTGTCCGCAGGCTCAAGCGGAGGCAGATTCCGATTCCGGAATTCCTCGATGGCCAAGGATGCCCGGGCGCGCTCCAACTCCCGGCGCAGCAGCGTGACCTGCTGGTCCCAATCGTAGGGCACCAGATGCACCTTCTGCAGATACCAGTTGTAATTGTCCTTGCCTACGCCGGAGGGCCCGGTCTTCTTTGGCGCCTCCGACTCGATCCAAGAGATAAACGCGTCGGTTGCCTTGTGTGCGCGTTCTAGCGCGATCAGCAAAGCCTGGTCGGCACCAGCGAGGTTTGCGTGCTTCGATCCTTCCAAAGTGCGCATGTCGAGCGTCCCGGCTTGCAACTTGCTCAGCACCTCGCTCTGACTGCGCAGCGTTCCTGCGCCATAGACCCATAAGTCGCGAGCGTTGCTCTTTCGCAGGTTGACTTTGGCCTGTTCCAGCAACGCAGGAACGGCACCTAACAGGCACGTTAAATTGCGCTGATCGGCGCGCGACAGCGGAAACTGGAAGGCGAACAGGTCGATGGCCGGCGCAGCTGTCACACCTTCGTGCTGCGGAACGTCGCTGCGCTCGCCAAAAACGGTGGCATAAAATGAAGGGTCGCGCGCCCACGGCTGCCGAACCGTCAGATCGAAATCCAGCCCGTTCATCTCCGCC
>VBNP01000151.1 GCA_005877965.1 Gammaproteobacteria bacterium
ACCTCGAGGCGATGCTGCGGATCCGTGACTGTCTGGATGAGGGCAAGTTCGTTGGAATGCTCGCCGACCGCACCATGGCGGATGCGCCCGCGCAAATCGTGAACTTCCTCGGACGTGCGGCACTGTTTCCTTCGGGCCCCATGCGTGCCGCCGCGGCCTTGAGGCGCCCGGTGATTTTCATGACGGGCCTGTACCGCGGCGGCAATCACTACCATGTGGCGTTCCGGCAGATCGCCGATTTCTCACAGCCCGCCCCTGCCGGCCGCGAGGCGGCGGTGCGTGATGCGATCGCGCACTACGTCGCCCTGCTGGAGACGTACTGCCGCGGCGACCCCTACAACTGGTTCAACTTCTACGACTTCTGGCACGGCGCGGACGCCCGGAACGAGGCCGCGCCCGGAGCGGGCGGGTGAGGCTGCAGCGCCGCTGGGTCGGCGTTGCGACTACGCTGGCGCTCGCCGCCGCCTGCGCCGCGAGCGCGCAGGCCAGCGCCACGCCGGCGTTCGATGAGCTTCTGCAGCTCCTCGCGGCGCGCCGGCATGGTCACGTCACTTTCACCGAGGTGCAGCAGCTGGCGATGCTCGATCGCCCGCTGAAATCATCCGGCGAGCTGCTGTACGATGCGCCCGACCGGCTGGAGAAGCGCACGCTCAAACCGAAGGCGCGGACCCTGGTCCTGGAGCATGGCGTCCTGACGGCGCGCCGTGGACAGCGCAGCTACCTCATGGAACTGCGCGAGTATCCGCAGGTGGCGCCGTTCGTCGAGAGCATCCGCGCCACGCTCGCCGGAGACCGCGCGGCGCTGGAGCGTCTGTTCCGCGTTCAGTTCGACGGCACGCTGGCGCACTGGACGCTGCTGCTGGTGCCGCTGGACACCACCCTCGCGGGCGCCGTGACGGATATCCGCATCGAGGGCGAGCGGGATGTGATCCGCACGGTGCAAATCCGCCACAGCGACGGCGATCGCTCGCTCCTCACCCTCGGTCCCGAAATTCCCCCATGACCCGCCCGGGTGCCGCGGGCCTGATCTGGGCGCTGCTCGTGATCATCGCCGCCGCCATCGTCGCGCGCGCCACCTACACCGCCGACCTGTCGGCGTTTCTACCCCGCAGCCCCAGCGCGACCCAGAGACTCCTGATCGAGCAGTTGCGCACCGGCCCCGCCGCACGCCTCATCCTCGTGGCGCTCGAGGGCGCGGATGCGCGTACGCGCGCGCGGCTGTCGGTGCAGCTCGCCCGGCAGCTCAGGTCCGACCCACGCTTCATCGCCGTCAACAACGGCGACGCTGCCAGCCTCGAACGGGATCGGGAGTTTCTCTTTCGCCACCGCTATCTGCTGAGCGCGACCGTCACACCGCAGCGCTTCACGGTGACAGGGCTGCACGCGGCGATCGCTGACTCGCTCGACCTGCTGGCCTCGCCCGAGGGCGCGCTGGTCAAACCGCTGTTCACGCGCGATCCGACCGGCGAGACGCTCACGATTCTCGAGGCTCTCGGACCGGGGCCGGGTCCGCGCACAAGCGAAGGGGTGTGGAGCTCGAGGGATGGCGCGCGTGCGCTGTTGATCGCGCAAACCCGCGCCGCCGGCTCCGACATCGATGCGCAACAGGCGGCGTGCCAGGCCATCCGGCGGGCATTCGCCGCGAGCCTGGCCACGATCCCGGCCGCGGAGCGCCGCGGCACAGCCTTGCTGATGAGCGGACCGCCGGTGTTCGCGGTGGCCTCGCGCGCCCTGATCAAGGGCGAGGTGATGCGCCTCTCGGGCCTGAGTGCCGCACTCACCGCGCTGCTGCTTCTGTGCGTGTATCGCTCGCCGCCGGCGTTGCTGCTCACGCTCGTGCCGATCGCCTCCGGTGCCCTCGCCGGGATCGCCGCCGTCGCGTTGGGGTTTGATGCCGTGCACGGCATCACCCTGGGCTTTGGCATCACGCTGATCGGTGAGGCGGTTGATTACTCCATCTATCTCTTCATCCAGGGCGCCGCGCACTGGCGGCACTCGGTGTGGCCGACGATCCGCTTAGGCGTGCTCACTTCGATCTGCGGGTTCGCGGCTCTCCTGCCCTCCGCCTTTCCGGGCCTGGCGCAGCTGGGTTTGTATTCCGTCACCGGCCTCGTGGCGGCGGCGCTGGTCACGCGCTTCGTGCTCCCGGGGTGGGTGCCGCGCACCCTCGCGATCCGCGACCTCAGCGCACCCGGCGAGCGCCTGGCGCGCGCGGTGCAGAAGCTGAGAGGGGTCCGCAGTGCGCTCGTGCTGGCGCCGCTGCTGGCCGGCGCCGCCCTGTATGTGCATCGCGGCACGCTCTGGAATCGGGAATTGTCGGCACTGAACCCGATCCCGGCGGCGGACCAGGCGCTCGATGAACAGCTGCGTGCGCAGGCCGGCGCCCCGGATGTGCGCTACCTCATCGTGGCATCCGCGCCTGACCGTGAGTCCGCCCTCGCCGCCGCGCAGACCCTGGGAGCGCGTCTCACGCCGCTCGTCGCTCAGGGCGTGCTCGGGGGCTTCGAGTCCCCGGCCCGCTTCCTGCCGCCCCTGGCGGTCCAGCGTACGCGCCGCGCGAGTCTGCCGGCGGCCGCCGAATTGAGCGCGCGCCTGCAGCAGGCGCTCGCGGGTCTGCCGCTGAGCGCGACGCGGCTGCAGCCGTTTCTCCTTGACGTCGAGCGTGCGCGCACCGCCCCGGCGCTGACGAGCGCCGACCTCGAGGGCACCTCGCTGGCCGCCGCCGCGGAAGGCCTGCTGGCCAGGAGCGCGGGCGGATGGTCGGCGCTGCTGCCGGTGTCCGCGGTGGCGTCGGCGGACCTGTCCGGGAGCGCCGTGGCGCGGGTGCGCGCCGCGCTGGCGCAGGAGAGGAGCGTGCACGCCGCGCTCCTCGATCTGAAGGACGAGACCGACCGGCTGTATTCGGGTTACCTGTCAGAGGCCGTGAAGCTGGCGGTCGCCGGCTTCGGGGCCATCATGCTGTTGCTGTGGGTTGCCCTGCGCTCGCTCGTGCGGGTGGCGCGTGTGGTGGCGCCGCTCGCGCTGTCGGTGCTGGTGGTGGCGGGGCTGTTGGTGGCCCTCGGTGAGCGGCTGACCATCCTGCACGTCGTAGGCATGTTGCTGATCGTTGCCGTGGGCTCGAACTACGCGCTGTTCTTCGACCGCAGCAGCGCGCGGCCGCGTTCCGGTTCCGTGCCGCTGACGCTCGCCTCGCTCCTGGTCGCCAACATCGCCACCGTGCTGACCTTCGGCGTACTGGCGTGCTCGAGACTCCCGGTGCTCGCGGACCTGGGATCCACCGTGGCGCCCGGGACGCTGCTGGCGTTGTTGTTCTCGGCGCTGCTGGCGCGCCCGCCGGCGCCACCGGATGCGGCGCCGGGTGCCTCATGATGCACACCATCGCGGACGCCGCGCACGCCGGGCGCAGCGCCCCCACGCGGCTGCTCATGTTGCCCGCCGCCTACAGCGGGCCCGAGGATTTCGTGCGCGCAGGATTTGTCGGGGCGGTACGCCAACGGCACCTGGAGGTCGACCTGGTGTTCGCGCGGCCCGAGTTGCAACACCTCAGCGACCGCACGGTGCTCACGCGGCTGCGGCAGGAACTGCTGCTGCCGGCGCGAGCGCAGGGTTGCTCGACCTGGCTGGGCGGGATCTCGCTCGGGGGTTACGTTGCGCTGTGCTGCGCGGAGCGCCACCCGCAGGACATCGACGGCCTGTGCCTGTTCGCCCCGTACCTGGGCAGTCACATAGTGACCGATGAGATTGCCCGCGCCGGCGGAGTGCACTCGTGGCGCCCGCTAGAGATTGCCGAGGATGACGACGAGCGGCGCGTCTGGCGTTTCATCCAGACGCTTGGCTCGCGCGCGCTGCCGATCCATCTGGGGCTCGGGCGCGAGGATCGCTTCGCGGCGCGACATCGGCTGATGGCGTCCGCGCTCGCCCCCGGCAGCCTCGACATCGTGCCCGGCGGCCACGACTGGCCCACCTGGCACCGGCTCTGGGAGAATTTTCTGGATGGGAAGCTCTCATGCCTGAGCGGTCCGCGCACCAACCCCGGCGCCCGTCCGCGCTGATCCGCGGCTCGGTGGCGCTGCACCTGGCGGCCGTGGGTGTGATGCTCGCGCGTCCGCCGCTGTGGCCGTGGGCGCTGTCGGCGATGGTGGCCGATCATCTGCTGCTGACCGCGGCCGGCCTGTGGCCCAGGAGCCGCCTGCTGGGCCCGAACTGGACCCGGCTGCCGGCGGCCGCGGCCGGCGCCGCGGCCGCGATCGCCATCACCATCGACGATGGGCCCGATCCCGAGATCACCCCGCGCGTGCTCGCGCTCCTCGAGGCGCACGGCGCCCAGGCCACGTTCTTCTGCATCGGCGAGCGGGTGGACCGGCACCCGCGCCTGGCCCGCGAGATCGTGCAACGCGGCCACGCCATCGAAAATCACAGCCAGCGCCATCTGCAGCGCTTCTCACTCCTCGGGCCGCGCGCGCTGGCGCAGGAGATCGGGCGCGCGCAGCAAACCATCGCGGCGGCGACCGGGGAAGTCGCGCAGTTCTTTCGCGCGCCCGCGGGCTTGCGCAACCCCTTCCTTGAGCCGGTGCTGGCGCGCGCCAACCTGCGCCTCGTGAGCTGGACCCGGCGCGGCTTTGACACCGTGAGCGGCAGCGCCGCGCGCGTGCTCGGCAGGCTCACCCGCCATCTCCAGGACGGCGACATCCTGCTGCTGCACGACGGACACGCCGCGCGCACCGCCGCCGGCGGCGCGGTGATCCTGGAGGTGCTGCCGGCCCTGCTGGCGGCGGCGGCGGCCGCGCGGCTCACTCCCGTCACGCTGCGCGCGGCGGCGGTTCGTGCCGGGCGACACTGACGTAGACTATCGGCGCATGCATCCGCTCGCGCTCACGAGCTTCACGGCCACGAGCTGCATCGGTCGCGGTGTCGGCGCCACGCTCGCGACGCTGCGCGCGCGGCGCACCGGACTTGCCCGGTGCGCCTTCGAGACGGTGACGCTCGACACCTGCGTGGGTGAAGTTCCGGGCGTCGATGAGGCCCGGCTTCCCGCGACGCTGCGCGAGTTCGAGTGCCGCAACAATCGCCTGGCACTCCTCGGCCTCGCCCAGGATGGTTTTGCGGAGGCCGTGAAGCGCGCTGCCTCCCGACACGGGCGCGAGCGCGTCGGGGTGTTTCTCGGCACCAGCACCTCGGGCATCCTCGAGACCGAGCTCGCCTACCGCGAGCGCGACCCGGTGAGCGGTGCGCTGCCGGCGCAGTTTCGCTACCGCGGTGCGCACAACACCTTTTCGCTCGCGGCGTTCGCGCAGCAGGCCCTGCAGCTGTCGGGCCCGGCCGTGGTGATCTCGTGCGCGTGCGCCTCGAGCGCCAAGGTGTTCGCCTCTGCACGGCGCGCCATCGAGGCCGGGCTGATCGACGCCGCGCTCGTCGGCGGGGTCGATTCGCTGTGCCTCACCACGCTCTATGGCTTTCACTCCCTGCAGCTGGTGTCGCGCACGCCGTGCCGGCCCTTCGACGTCGCGCGCGACGGTATTTCCATCGGCGAAGCCGCCGCGTTCGCACTGCTCGAGCGCCCCGGGGCGAGCCTGGATGCGAATGCGGTGCTGCTGCTCGGGGTCGGCGAATCGAGCGATGCGTACCACATGTCCGCCCCGCATCCGCAGGGCCGTGGCGCACGCGCCGCCATGCTGCAGGCGCTGGAGGGGGCCGCACTCGCCCCGCAGGACATCGAATACATCAACTTTCACGGTACCGGCACGCCGAGCAACGATGACGCCGAAGCCCGCGCCGTGACGGGCGTGCTCGGAAGCGAGGTCCCCGGCAGCTCGACCAAGGGCGCAACGGGTCACACGCTCGGCGCCGCCGGGGCGCTCGAGGCGGTGATCTGTGCGCTCGCGCTGCAGCATGGGGTGATGCCGGCGGGCGTGAACACCACCGAGGTCGATCCGGCGCTCGCCGTGCATTACCTGCGCGATAACCGCGCCACGCGCCTGTCGCGCGTGATGAGCAACTCCTTCGGCTTCGGCGGCTCCAACTGCAGCCTGATCTTCGGCCGGGCGGGGTGAGGGCGATGACGGAGCTCGCGGCGTACGTGGACGGCGTGGGGCTGCTCGCACCGGGCATCTGCGACTGGCCGGCCGGGGCGCGGCTGCTCGCCGGCGAGACGCCCTGGGTGCGCGCACCGACGGTGCTGCCCGCGCCGCAGTGTCTGCCGAGCGCCGAGCGCCGGCGCACCGGCACCGTCGTGCGGCTGGCGCTGGCGGTGGGGCTGGAAGCGACCGCACGCGCCGGCGCGGATCCGGCGGCGCTGGCGGCGGTGTTCGCCTCCTCCGGCGGCGACGGTCAGAACTGTCACGAAATCTGCCCACAACTCCGTGCACAACGCCGCCGCCGGCTACTGGGGAATCGCGACCCAGGCCACTCCCGCGTCCAATGCGCTGTGCGCCTATGATGCGAGCTTTGGCGCGGGACTGGTGGAGGCCCTGACGCAGGTGACTGTTGAACGAACCGCCGTATTGCTCATCGCCTACGACGCGGGCTACCCCGAACCGCTGTACCGCCACCGTCCCATTCCGGATGCGTTCGGTGTGGCGCTCGCGCTGGCGCCGGCGGTGAGCGCGGCGTCGCAGGCGCGCCTGAGCGCCACACTCACCGAAGCGCCGGCGAATGACATGGCTGACGGCGCGCTCGACAGCTTACGCCGATCGATTCCCGCCGCCCGCAGTCTGCCGCTGCTCGCGCACCTGGCGCGGCGCGGCAGCGGCCGCGTGGTGCTCGAGTACCTCGCCGGCAAGCGCCTGGCCGTGGACGTAAGCGCGTGCCGTTAGACCGCCAGTGGATCGAGCAGCACATCCCCCACAAGGGCCGCATGTGCCTGCTCGATGAGGTGCTGTCGTGGGACGCCACGCGCATTCGCTGCCGCAGCGCGACGCACCGCAGCCCCGACAATCCGCTGCGCCTGCACGGGCGCCTGGGCGCCGCCTGTGGCATCGAGTACGCCGCACAGGCCATGGCGGTGCACGGCGCACTGGTGGCCGCCAGCGCGCCGCTCGCCAGCACCGTGTCGACCAGCGTGCGCGGCAGCATCGGCTCGATCGTCGGCTACCTGGCGAGCGTGCGCAACGTCTCGCTGCACGTTGCGCGCCTGGACGATCTGGAGGCGGACCTCATCGCCGCCGCCGAGCGGGTCACCGGCGATGGACGCACGGTGCTCTATGAGTTCTCGGTGTGGAGCGCGCGCGAGCCGCTCGTGAGCGGGCGCGCCAGCATCGTGTTCGACGCCGCCTTCGGCCTGCCCGGCATCGACACCGGCACCCACGCATGAGCGCCGCTCCCCGACGCGCCCTGGTGACGGGCGGCAGCGGTGGCATCGGTGGCGCGCTCTGCCGCCGCCTGGCGCGTGACGGCCACCACGTGTACGTGCATTCGCACCGCGGCGTGGCGGTGGCCGAGGCGCTGGTGCGGGACATTGTCGCGAGCGGCGGTCACGCCGGCGCCATCAACTTCGACATTACCGATACCGCCGCCACGCGGGCGGCGCTCGAGGCGGTGCTGGAGGCAGGTCCCATCCAGATCCTGGTCAACAACGCGGGCGTGCACGACGACGCGGTGTTGCCGGGCATGAGCCCGGAAGCATGGCATCGGGTGATCGACGTGTCGGTCAACGGCTTTTTCAACGCCACGCAGCCGCTGCTGCTGCCCATGATCCGCACCCGCTGGGGCCGGATCGTGAACGTGTCGTCCATCGCCGCGCTGATCGGCAACAAGGGCCAGGTCAACTACGCCGCCGCCAAGGGGGCCGTCAACTCCGCCACCAAGGCGCTCGCGCTCGAAGTCGCGACCCGCGGCGTCACGGTGAACGCCGTGGCCCCCGGCATCGTCGAGACGCCGATGACGGCCGGGCTGTTCGACGCCCGGGCCATCGAGCGGCTGGTGCCCATGAACCGCTTAGGGGCTCCCGAGGAGATCGCCGGCGTCGTGTCGTTTCTGGTGTCGGAGGATGCCTCCTACGTGACCGCACAGGTCATCTCGGTGAGCGGCGGCATGGCGTAGACTGCACGTCCCCTGAAGGAGCTCGTCATGCTGATAGCGCCCCGCGTGCTCATGGCGGCAGTCGCGACCCTGGGCCTGTGTGCGGTCCTCGCGCCCGCGCGCGCGCTCGGCGCCGCAGAACCTTCCGTGCAAGGCGCATCCGCCGCCCGGCTGATCGAGAAGCTCGGCCTGCGCGTCGCTCCGCAGCCGGTACGCGAGCGCCCCGGCTGGCGGCCGCCGCGAATCGTCCTGGTCGACGAGCAGCTGCATGAGCTGCTGCCGGCGCTGCAGCAGGAGGCCCCGCGCGCGAAGCTCATCGAGGTCTCCGCGGCGACGCCGCGCGAGATTGCCGCCGCGGACGCCACGATCGGCGTGTGCTCGGCCCAGGTGCTGGCGCAGGCGAAGCAGCTGCAGTGGATCCAGTGGCCGGCGGCCGGCGTCGAGCGTTGCGTGCAGCAACCCCTGATGCGCGAGCGTCATCTTCTGCTGACCAACCTGCAGCGCACCATGGGCCCCAGCATGGCCGAGCACGTGCTGGGGATGATGCTGGTGTTGAGTCGGCACCTGGACTACTTCCTGAAGGAGCAGCAACAGGCTCGTTGGGTGGGAGACGACGCACCGCACCTGGCGGACCTGGAGGGCAAGACCGTGCTGGTGGTGGGCCTGGGGGGTATCGGCACCGAAGTCGCGCGGCGCGCCCACGCTTTCGGCATGCGCGTGATCGCCACCCGCGCCAGCGGCCACGTGAGCTATGTCGGACTGCCCGATGAGCTGTTGAAGCTCGCCAAGGATGCCGAGTTCATCGTCAATTGCGCGCCGCTCACGCCGCAGACGACCGGTATTTTCAACCGCGAGTTCTTTGCCGGCCTGAAGCCCGGCGCCTACTTCATCAGCGTAGGCCGCGGGCGCAGCACGGTGACCGCGGATCTGATCGCCGCGCTCAAGGGCGGCCAGCTCGCCGGCGCCGGACTCGACGTCGTGGATCCCGAGCCCCTGCCCGCCGACAGTCCGCTGTGGCGCCTGCCGAACCTCATCATTACACCGCACGTGTCGGCAGACACGCCGCTGGCGGAGGAGCAGCGCACCGCGTTGCTGCGCGAGAATCTGCGCCGCTACGTGGCGGGCGAGCCGATGCTGTCGGTAGTGGATATCGAGCGCGGCTACTGAGGCCGCGGGGCCGCTATTGCCGGTCCCGCAGCCAGGAAATGATGCGCGCGGGGATCTCGTGCGCGGCCTTGCGGCTCACGTACATGCCGATGTGTCCGGTGTCGATGCCGCAGCTGGTGTAATCGGCGCTGCCGAGGTAGCGCTGCATGGCCGCCGAGGCGGCCGGCGGCACGATGTGATCCTCGAGCGCGTAGAGATTGAGCACCGGCTGGCGGATCTCTCCCAGGTCCACCCTGCGGCCACCGATCCGCAGTGTCCCGCGCACCAGGCGGTTCTCCTGGTAGAACCACCTGAGGAACTGCGCCAGCGCGACTGCCGCCTGCGGCGGGCTGTCGAAGATCCATCTCTCCATGCGCACGAAATCTTCCACCGCGCGCTGGTCGCAGTTGCCGGTGAGCAGCCGCACGTACTTGTGCTGCGTCAGGCGCAGCGGCATGAGCGACAGGAACAGTCCGTTGAGCACTTCGCCCGGCACGTTGCCGCTGCGCATGAGCAACTCGGTGTCGAGCCCACGCACCCACTTCGAGAGCAGGTTGTCGGGCGTATGAAAATCCACCGGGGTGGTCAGCGTCACGAGATTCGCCACCCGCCTGCGGTGCAGCGCCGTGTAACACAGGCTCAGCACGCCACCCTGACAGACCCCGAGCAGGTCGAGCGCCTCACCGGCGTGGCTGTCGAGGATGTGGCGCACGCAGCCACCGAGGTGCCGTTCGATGTAGTCCTCGAGATCGAGGCAGCGGTCGGCATCGTCCGGATCGCCCCAGTCGATCAGA
This sequence comes from Gammaproteobacteria bacterium, assembly GCA_005877965.1. Lineage (GTDB taxonomy): Bacteria > Pseudomonadota > Gammaproteobacteria > Steroidobacterales > Steroidobacteraceae > 13-2-20CM-66-19. The sequence goes on from VBNP01000151.1 coordinate 9,957, forward strand.
TACAGCGACAGGCCCGCCACGAGCAGCCGGCGCACCAGCGAACGATCCGGCTGCAGATCGAGCACGTACGGGCGATTGACGAGCGCGAAGCAGATGAGCACGGGCCTGGCGCCGGCGCGCGCCGGCGCCTCCCCGAGCGGCAGATACTGGTACAGAGTCGTCTTGCCGCAGTTCCACACGGCGCGCTTCGCCGAGCAGCCGACGGTGACGCCCCGCGCCTGGCGCAGCCGCGCCAGCGTGTTCGCGATCCGCCGCGCGAGTTCCGGAAACAGCGCCTCGGCGTCGGTGGCGAACGGAGTCAAGCGCGCGGCTTCCGCGTGCGCTTGCGCGGCGGGTTGCCCGCCGGCCGCGCCGCGGGGCGCTGCGCGCCCGCCCGCCTGGTGCGCGGCGCATCGGTGAGCTCGGCGAGCTGCCGGCGCAGATCCTTCAGCTGCGCGTACAGCGCGTCGACCTCGTTGCGGGTCGGCAGTCCGAACGCGCGCACCAGCGTCTCGGCGTGCCGGCGCTGCTCCACCAGCAACGCGGCCGAGGTGTTCGCAAGCTCCGCCTGCAGACGGCAGAAGTCATCCCTGCGCACCGTCGCGGCGTAGCTCTCCTCGGCGCAACTCACCCACAGCTCATAGAGCTGCAGCGCGTTGTCGAGCGTCGGCGCGCCGCCCGCCGCCGCGCCCAGGCGCGCGACGAAGCGCCGCGCGGCGGTGTTGGCGATCTCGCTCCAGTGCGAGGCCAGTTGCCCCTGCAGCTGCGCGAGCCGCGCGACCAGATCCCAGCCGCGCTGGGCGTCCTGTTGGGGGGCGGCCCCCGCGCCGAGCGGCAACGGGCCGAAGAACCCCGCTTGGGCTGCACCGAATCCCGCGGCCGGACCCGGCGATGCGGCGTTGGCGGCGGCGAACCAGGCACCGGCTGACTGGGAGGTCTTGAGCCATTGCTCGAACTGCCCGGCGAGGGGGCCGGCCAGGGAGGACCAGTCCCGGCCCGCCCCCGCCGCAGCCGCACTCGGCATGCCGACGGTCTTCAGGAGTTCGAAGAAGCGCTCCGCGGCGCTGGCAAACGCCGCGTCGGGCTTGAAGGCGGCACTGGTGAAGGGTGTTTCCATGTTGTATGCGCTGCCGAAAACCGGGTCGCAACGATCACGGCGCACTCAGGCGGCAGGCGGGCGCGATCGGTAAAAAGCCGCTCCTCTAACCGAGTCGTCGGTACGAGGACCGTGAAGACCATCATTGTGCGCTGCATACACAGGGACTACCATCCGCCCCCGTGGACGTGCCACCCGCGCCCTTGGGCTCGCGCCCGCGTGGCCGGCTGAAAGACCGCAACATGGCCGAAGAACGCCTGATACGCAAATACGCCAACCGGCGCCTGTACGACGCGCAGGACAGCCGCCACGTCACCCTCGATGACCTGCGCAAGCTGATCGCGAGTGGCCAGCGGATCAAGGTGGTGGACGACAAGAGCGGCGATGACATCACGCGCAGCATCCTGCTGCAGATCATCGCCAGCCAGGAGCAGTTCGGCACCCCGGTGCTGAGCCTGCAGCTGCTCGAGGCCATCATTCGCTTCTACGGCAATCCGATCCAGCAGATGCTGACGTCCTACCTGGAGCAGAGCATCGGCGGGCTGCTGCGCCAACAGAACCTCATGCAGGCCGAGATGGCCAAGGCGCTCGAGACACCCATGGCGCCGATCGCGGAGATGGCGCGCCAGAACATGGAAATGTGGGCCAAGATGCAGGCATCGATGCTGTCGGCCTTTACGCCGACCGCGACGCCCGCCGGCACTGCCGCGCCATCCAAACCCGATGCGGGCAAGCGTCGCGGCTGAAGCGCCTGGCGCGCACCGCCGACTCCGGGCGCCCAAGGCTTCGCTTCCCCCTCGCATCCCAAGACCGCAGGAGTGATCAGCCCGTGGATGTTCGCGGCAAAACCATTCTCGTGACCGGAGCCGGGCGCGGCATCGGCCGCTCCCTCGCCCTGCACTTCGCCCGCAAGGGCGCCAATCTTGCCCTGCTGGACAGCAACAGCGAGGACGTGGCTGACAGCTGCGCGCGCTGTACCGAGGTGGGCGTGGCGGCACGCCGCTACGTCGCCGATGCCGCCAACGAGGACAGCGTCGTGGGCGCCCTCGAACAGGTGAGCGCGGATTTCGGGCGCCTCGACGGCCTCATCAACAATGCCGGCATCGTGCGCGATGCGCTGCTCGTCAAGGTGAAGGACGGTCGGGTGGTCGGCAAGATGACGCTCGCGCAGTGGCAGGCGGTCATCGATGTGAATCTCACCGGGGTGTTCCTGTGCGCGCGCGAGGCGGCGCAGCACATGATCGACCGCGCCGTCGGCGGGGTGATCGTCAACGTGTCGAGCATTTCGCGCGCCGGTAATGCCGGGCAGACCAATTACAGCGCGGCCAAGGCGGGCGTCGCAGCGATGACCGTGGTGTGGGCGAAAGAGCTGGCGCGCTACGGCATCCGCGTCGGCGCGGTCGCCCCGGGGTTCGTTCGCACGCCCATGGTGGAGAGCATGCAGCCCGAGGCGCTCGCGAAGATGACCGCAGCCACACCGCTCGGGCGGCTGGGTGAACCGCAGGAGATCGCGCACGCGGTCGGCTTCATATTCGAGAACGAGCTGTTCACGGGGCGCTGCCTCGAGGTCGACGGCGGCCTGCGCATGTGAGCGTCCTTCTATGCACCGCAAAATATCTGGCGTTTCATGCCTCATGAGCAGCCTGGATTTTTATGAATAATATTAAGCATTATCAATACATTGATTAAGTGATGAGGCAACCGTCTCCCGGGTCGGGGTATTCCTATTGCAGTGCATACAAAAATGTGTAATATACCGCTCATTGAACACACCCCTGCACCGGAGACGACCATGATCGACCGCAC
>VBNP01000152.1 GCA_005877965.1 Gammaproteobacteria bacterium
AAGCGTTATCGCCAAGCGACGAATGCGGTTCGACCATAGCATGCTTACTTCTTGATACATGGTTTCAGAACTCCAGACAGTAGTAGTTGAACATCCAAACTCGCGTCCTTTGTGCACGAGACTGTAGATTCGCCGATCCGCGCGCCGTCGAAGTCGCCGTGCTTGATCAGAAGACTTTCGGCGCGCCTTTTTTATTCCCGCGCGGCGCTCTGTGAGACCGATGGCCGATGCGAGCTGCCCGAGTTCGTAACGCGCATCCAGAAGCTCCTATCGGAGGAGTCCGGTCCCTTACCGACGATGGCCCGGGGGCCGGATACCACCTCTATGACCCCAGCCGCCCCCAGCCGTCACCGGCCTTCGCCCTGCTGGTCGATGCGCTGCGATACCGGGATTGACGCGGCGACCCAGGGTGCGCCCATCCACTCCCGGCGCGCTATGCCGGCTGCCGACACTCGCAGACCAGAAGGGTTCCGCCATTCTCTCCAGGTCCGATCGACAGATGAGCGTCAATCATTGCGGCCCGGTAGCGCATGATTTTGAGGCCGAGGCCGGCAGACTCTGCCGCGTACGGCGATAATCCGACGCCGTCGTCCGAGATCTTGAGCCGTACGGTGTCGGGCTGAACATCGAGAGTGACTTTGATGGACTGCGCCCCTGCGTGTTTGAGCGCATTCGTCAGACCCTCCTGAGCAATGCGGAACACGTGTTCCGTGGACGGCCACTGCAGGCGGAGCGGTGCATCCTCGAGCGCGTCAAATCGCACGGCGGGGCCGCTGGAGTTGTGCTGGCGGTCCACCATGTCGTGCAGCGCCTGGACGAGCCCGCCATGCGCCTCGCTCAACGGCGAGAGGCCTTGGGCAATGTCGTGACAAGTACTGATCGTCCGGCTGGCGAGCAACGAGAGCCGCTCGAGTTCATCCGCATTCGGCCGGTGGCCTTTTCGCGCGGACGCGGCGAGACCGCGGGCCAGCAGCGCAACCTCCATGAGCTCCTGACCCAGCCCATCGTGAATCTGCTTGCCGAGTCGCTGCTGCTCCTGGTAAGTCGCTTCGCCGACCGCCCACTCGAGGCGCTTTTGCTGCGTGATGTCTTCTGCAACGCCAAGGACGCGGTCAACGTCCGCTCCCGGCCCGGTGTGAACGCCTCGGGCAACGACCCGTAGCCAACGTTGCACACCGTCGGTGCTCCACAGCGACACATCGATGTTGAGATCGGACCCCTGGGCAATGGTGGACGCACCCGCAAGAATACGGGCGCGTGTCGCCTCGTCGTAGAAGCTCTTGGCGCCCAATTCAATAAAGCGATCCAGATTACAGCCATACACGCGCTCAAAGCCGCTGCTCACCCAGGTCGGCTGCGGGTGCCCATCCCTTACCACCCCCTCGAAAACGAAGCCCGGTACGAGATTGGCTATGGTCCGATAGCGGAACTCGCTGTCGACGAGCTGACTCTCCGCGTGCTTCCGAGCGGTGATGTCCTGGATCTGCGAAACGAAATACATCGGCTGACCTGTGTCATCGCGCACCAGCGAGACGGATAGAAGGATCCAGACGATGTGCCCGCCCTTATGAAAGTATCGTTTCTCCATGTCGTAGTGAGATCGCGACCCGTCGAGCATCTGTCGCATGTACTCCATGTCCGCTTCGAGATCATCCGGGTGGGTGATGGCCTGAAACGTCGTCGCCAACAACTCCTCGGCCGTATAACCCACGATTCCACACAACGCGCGGTTAACTCGCATCCACCGGCCGTCCAGAGCCACCAGCGCCATGCCGATGGCTGCGAACTCGAACGCGCCACGGAACCGCGCCTCGCTCTCGCGCAAGGCTGTATGTCGCTGAATGACAAATGCCGCCAGGGAGGACGCGAACTGAATGAGATCAGTCTCCGGCGTCGACGGCGCTCGTCGTTCGCGGTAATAGAGGGCCAGCGTGCCGAGCAGAGCGCCGGCATCGTCGACAATCGGCACCGACCAGCAGGCCCTAAGGCCATACGACAACGCGATCGGCGCATATTTGGTCCAAAGGTCAGACTGTTCAACGTCTTCGACGACGACCATCTCACGACGGGCCGCGGCGGTGCCACAGCTTCCCTCTCCGATGCCAATCGGCACGGGATCTATCGCGTGGGTGTACGCCTCTGGCAGGCTCGGAGCTGCCCCGGGCCGCAGCAGCCGGCCCGTCGGGTCGACGAGCAGTACCGTGCAATGGAGACCCTCCGTCCAGGTCTCGACGTAGGATGCGAGTGCGCCTAGCAGCACATTGAGGGGCGCGGCAGAGCTGAGCAGCGCGAGCAATCGGACCTGCGCCCTTAGAGGATCCCGTTGCGGGGCCGATCTCGGCGCGCGGCTCACGATCGAATCGACAGTAGCGGCCCAGTTCGTGTTCTCGGCCGTGCGAGGCATGCGGCTCCTGTTGGTCGACAGCCGTGCCCGCGTCGACGTCGCCGGTATATACGCCGCCGATTCTCCCAAGGCAAGGCGTCGCTACGCCGCTACGATCAGGCAGCCGCGGGTATCGCCGCGCCTGTTGTTGTTCGGGGCGGTCTGATCACAGATCCGGCTTTCAACGCTCCGCTGGATCGCGCCATTGCGGACCGACGCGGACGCTTGTCTCTCGGGTAAAACCCTCCTGTGATTTGCCGCGCGCGTGCAGGGAGTCCGGACAGACCCGACTCGTCGATCAAGGCGATCACAAGGCGATCAATAGTCCTTGCCGCGCAGCGACTTGCTTCGGGAGGGCCACCGCGTCTGCTTCCATTGCATGACTCCCGCCGGATTCTGTTGCCGGTCGCGGCTTGTCGGGCGCTGCACGCTCCAGCCCATCCGCTGCAGCGTCCGCCACACCGAACTCACCGCGAGGCGCACCCCAAACTCGCGCCGGATCAACGCCCCAATCTGCGGCAGCTTCCACATGTCCGTCGCATACCCGGCGGCCGGCGACCCCGCCTTAAGGAGCTTCGCCAGCTGCTCGAGTTGCCGGTCCGTCAGCATGGGCGGTCGCCCAATCCGCCCCGCACGTCGTAAACCCCGCAAACCGTCCTGCTCGAGTAGTCGGCCCCAGCGCATTACCGACTGTCGCGACGACGCGACCCAGCGAGCAACCTCGGCCGGCCGTACACCCCGCCGCAGCAGCTCCCCCGCCAACCGTCGGCGCTGCTCCAGCTCCTTCAGCGTTTCCAGATCTCGTTTGGTACCCATGCTCTCGTCGTATCTCACCACCGGAGATCCTTGACCCGCAAGCATCGTCAAACGTGTCATCCATTTATGAAAGTGTCACCCAATTACCGAAGTGTCATTCATTTACGCAAGTCTAAATACAAACGCAAGCTTGAGCCCCCGTTATCCAAAGTTGCGTGAGGTGTCACAAACAGGCTCTTAGAAAATCACAACAATCCAGTCATTGTCGCATTCGACTTCGGCTGCTGCGGCGTAACGCGACAACGTCTCTCAATCAAGCTCAGGAATCAGCATCATGCGCAATTCGATCGTACTCAAGGGTCTCCTGGCCGCGGCGACGGCGGTGCCGCTGCTGTGTAGCGCCGAGTCGAACGTTCAGACCGGCGCCAATACGGCCGCACCCGGCGCGACGGCCCATGTGGACTTCCAGATCACCATTCCGAAGATTCTCTATCTTCGCGTCGGTACCGGATCGTCCTACACGACCGGGGTGCTGAGCGCAAACGGCACGATTGATCTGATTCAGTTCGCGCCCACCGCGGCAGTGGTGGGTAACGGCACCGCGGTCGCGGGCACGGGCGGCGATCAGACCAACGGCGTGGAGACGGCAGCGGTCGTCAGCAACAGCGGCAACGTGACGCTGAACGCAACCGCAACCGGTGCGCTCGGCGACGGCGCCGGCGATTCCATCGCCTACACTCAGATCACCACAACCGCGACGACACTGACCTCGGCGACCGCCCTGCCGGCGCCCACGCTGGCCAACGGCGCCAGCGCCAACGTGGTGATCACCGCGCCCCCGACCAAGGTGATCATCCAGGATGCGAAGTGGACCTACGCGTACGCCAACACGACAACGCCGCCGGCCGGAACCTACGGTGGCGTGAACGTGAATAACGGCCGCGTGGTGTACACCGCGACCATGCCGTAGCGCTCGTCAGACCCCAGGACTCGGTGCTTTATGTCCCCCCTGCGGCGCGACCCATACCAGCGCCTTGGGGGGGCGGTTTTGCATAACACAAGCCGCCTGGCCAGGCACGTCCTGTGCGCTGTGTTGCTTGCCTCAGCTTCGGAGACGGTTTGCCCCTTCACGATAACGATCAGCAACGGGCCGCCCAGGACCGTCTATCTGCAGGTGGGAGTCGGCGGCTTCATCGGCTACTACAACGCCGGCGGCACGCCCGGCAATAACGCGACCGTCAACCAGGAGTCTGTCAGCGTGGCCGCCGCCGCGGTCGGCAACGCCACCGCGCAGGCGATGACCACGGACAGCACCGTGGGCGCAAGTTCCTACGACGGCTTTGTGCGCTGTAACGTCCCCGCGCAGCTGTACATCGGGGGTTTCTACCGGACCCCGGGCCTCGGCGCCACCGGCTCCGCCACGGTGACCGCGACCGTGCCCGCCGCGCTCGTCGATGCCGGCGGCGACACCCTCTCGTTCGCGCGAATTTCCTGGACGAGCGGCGGCAACGGCGACAGCGGCGCTGAACCCTTCCCCGCCGGAACCTTCTCCGCGGGCGCGGTGCAGACCGTGGGGACCATTGGCCAAAACCAGTGGGCCGAGAGCTGCTGGACCTTCTCCTACGGCAACACCACGATTCCCGCCGCGGGCACTTATACCGGCCGCGCGCTCTACACGTTGACCGCGCCGTGACCGCGTCACCCCGAGCGATGCGTCCCCTGCCGCTGCTGCTGCTGTTGGCGGTATTCGCCGCCATCCCGGCGGACGCCAGGACCACGGTCATCGACGACTCCGGCACGCTGCCCTATGACGCGCCGCTGGTGCTGCATTGGCAACAGCTGTCGCCGCGCCGACCCCTTAACAACCGCATGACCGGCACGCTGACTGTGCGCGTGAAACTCAACGTCGCGCCCTGGCTGCGCCGACCCGGCCGCATCTACCTGGTGCTGCCGGCGCAGCAGCCCGGTGCGATGAGCGCCTCCTGGTCCACACAGGGCCGGTTGCTTGCGGGACGCTTGAGCTCCGGTACTCGGGCGCTCGTGTACTCGGGGTTGATCACGACGCCCTTTCTCGAGGACGTCCTGCAACTGACCCTCGACGTGGACGGCACCCAAATGCAGCAGCTGTACCACGTGAACTTCAGATTCGAGATGGACGAGGAATGATCGTGCGACGCATGGCGCTGAGCGTGATTTTCCTACTGGCCGCTGGGCATGTGGCGGTGGCTTCGGCCGCCGGGTTTGCCGCGCTGGTGTCGCCGCCGCGATTCGAGCTGACGAGCCGGGCGGGTACCACGGTCCGCCAGGTATTCGAGCTCACGAATCGTTCCGCCGCGCCCGCCAAGTTCCAGGTACACACGGCGGACTTCACGCTGGGTGCGGACTACAGCGTCGCGTTCCAGGATGAGCTCCAACCGGACAGCTGCCGGCCCTGGGTCGCGATCGAGAGGCCCGAGGTCGCCTTGCC
>VBNP01000164.1 GCA_005877965.1 Gammaproteobacteria bacterium
ATACCCGCGGCCGGACCGGTCACCGGGTGGCCGAGATAATTCACCACGCCCGCGGAGGGCTCGTCGAGCCCGGCGATCGCGCGCAGCAGCGTCGATTTGCCGGAGCCGGAGCGTCCCAGCAGCCCCACGATCTCGCCCGGCCGCAGCGTGAGATGCACGTTCTCGAGCACGACGAGCTCATCCCCGTCGGGCTTGCGGAACGACTTGCAGCAGCCCTGCACGTCGAGGAGTGGCGCGAGATTGAGCGCCGGGGCGGTGACGTTCACGGTCTTCTCCTCACCTCATATCCTTCAGCTGATGCGGAACTTGCGCTCGGCGCGCGCATACAGCGGCCGCCAGAACAGCCGGTTCAGCGTGACGACGAACAGACTCAACACCACGATGCCGAGCACGGTGCGCTGAAAGTCCGCCGCGCTGGTGGCCTCCGCGATATAGGCGCCGAGCCCGTGCGCCGTGAGCTTCTCCCTACCCCAGCTCACCACTTCCGCCACGATGCTCGCGTTCCACGAGCCGCCCGAGGCGGTGATGGCGCCGGTGAGGTAGAACGGGAACACCGCCGGCAAGCCGACCCGGCGCCACCACAGCCAGCCGTGCACCCCGAGGTTTTCCCCGGCGTAGCGCAGGTCCGGGGAGAGCGCCGAGGCGCCCACGATCACATTGAAAAGAATGTACCACTGGGTGCCGAGGATCATGAGCGGGCTCAGCCAGATGTCCGGGTTCAGCCTCAGCAGCACGATGCCGGACACCACGATGGGAAACAGCAGGTTCGCCGGGAAGGCGGCCAGGAACTGCGCGATCGGCTGGACGATGCTCGCGACGCGCGGGCGCAACCCGACCCACACTCCGACCGGCACCCAGATGAGGCTCGCGAGCGCGATCAGCACCGCCACGCGCAGCAGCGTGAGTAACCCGAGCACGATGACCCGGCCGATCTCGGCCGGCTGCACCTCGCCGAGTACGAACCGGGTGGTCTTCCACAGCGCCGCCAGTCCTATGACCCCGAGCAGCGCGTACCAGGCGTAGTCGCTCCAGCGCGCACCCCGGGGGCCGCCCGGGCGTACCCCGGCCGCCGCCACCGGCGCGCGCGGCTTCATGCCGGCACGCAGCACGGCGGCAAACGCGCGGGCGACCATGCCGAGAAAGCGCGAGCGGCGCATCATGGTGAGCGCCCACGAGCGGCTGGGCGTGAGGCCGGTCTCCTGCTCGAGGCGAAACCAGTCGGCACTCGCGGTCAGCGGACGGAACAGCAGCTGATCGAATATCAGAATGACCACGAACATCGCGGCAATCGCCCAGCCGATGGCGGCGAGGTTCTTCTGCTCGATGGCGAGCGCGATGTAGGAGCCGACGCCCGGCAGGGTGACCGTGGTGTTGCCGACGGTGATGGCCTCGGCGGCCACGACGAAGAACCAGCCGCCGGACATGGACATCATCATGTTCCAGATGAGGGCCGGCATGCCGAACGGCACGTCCAGGCGCCAGAAGCGCATCCAGGGGCTCAACTGGAAATTGCGCGCCACCTCCACCAGCTCGTCCGGAATGCTGCGCAGCGAGTGATAGAAGCTGAACGCCATGTTCCACGCCTGGCTGGTGAAAATCAGGAAGATGGCGGCCATTTCCGCGCCCGCCACGCGCCCGGGCGTGAGCTGCAGGAAGAACAGGATGGTGATCGAGAAGCCCAGAATCGGCACCGACTGCAGGAAGTCCAGCAGCGGCACCAGGATCACTTCGGCCCGCCGGCTCTTGGCGGCGAGCGTCGCGTAGGTGAAGGTGAACACGAGCGAGGCCAGCATCGCGATCAGCATGCGCAGCGCGGTGCGCGCGGCGTAGCCGACGAGGGCCGGGGGTGCGAGCGAGATCGGTGTCGCCTGCAGTCGCGCGAGCGAGCCGGCGAGTCCGTGCGCCGCCTGCGCGACATACACGAAGAAGGCAAACACCAGCACCAGGGCGAGCAGGTCCCAGCCCCCGGGCACGTAGCGGGTCCGCAGAACCGAAATCGGCAGCCGCTCGATGCGCATCCGGCGGAGTGTGCCCGAACGAGGTGACGATTGGCACCGTTTACCCGCGCGCCGGCCGGCGCCGCGCACTCGTGAGAGCCGCGCCGTGCAAAACACCGCGCGACTGTCGTACGATACTTTGTCATGAAAGCAAACTTCCTCCAGGCGGCCCTGGCCGCCACACTCGCACTGGCCTGGGCCGCCGCGACGCACGCCCAGAGCACCCCGGCCTCCGACACCAAGGCGGTCATCAAGGAAGACGCCAAGACGGTCGGGCATGCGGTGGCGCACAGCGCCCGCACCGTCGGGCACACGGTTGCCGAGAAGACCCGCAGGGCCCGGGACACGATCCGCGATGACTCGAAGAAGGCCGGTCACGCGGTCGGGCACAGCGCCAAGGCCGTCGGCAGGACGGTCAAGGACAGCGCCGAGAAGGTCAAGACGACCGTGACGCGCAAGTCCGACGAGCCGCAGCCGAAGAACTAAGCGCTTCGATCGTGCGGCCGATGCGCGCGTCACCGGGCCTGCATCTGGACTACGTCTCGCTGGCCGAATACCAGGCGGCACGGTGGGGCGACGTGCTGGGTGTCGCCACTTTCAACGGCGCCGCGCCCGCGCCGTCCTGTGCGGCGGAAATCCCCGTCGCGCAGGTCCGCACCCCGGTGCTGGCGGGCACGGGACATGTCTGCGAAGTGTGGCGCTGCGACACGCCGGCCACCTCCGGCCGGCGCGCCCGCGTGCGCTTCCGCAGCACCGAAGACATGCTGTTTGGCTGCATCGCCCTCAGCGAAGCGCCCGAGTGCCCCGCGCCGGCGGGCCGCGCCCCGCGGCAGAGCGCCCTGCACGAAGCCACGATGCAGGCCTATCGGGAGATCTGCGCGACGCTCGATGCGGAGAACTACCCGCACCTGCTGCGGGTGTGGAACTACCTGCCGGACATCAACCGCGACTCCCACGGCTCCGAGCGCTACTGGCAGTTCAACACCGCACGCCAGCAGGTGCTGCGCGAGTGCGGCCGCGCGCTCACCGGCAGCGTGCCGGCGGCCTCCGCGCTCGGCGCCGCCAGCGACAGTCCGCTGGTGGTGTACTTCCTGGCCGGGCGCACCGCACCCACTTTCCTGGAGAATCCCCGTCAGGTGAGCGCCTACCATTACCCGCGGCAGTACGGCAGTCACAGCCCGATGTTCTCGCGCGCGACGCTGCTGCGCCAGAGCGGGGGGCTGGCTCTGTTCATCTCCGGCACCGCGAGCATAGTCGGTCACCGATCGCTGCATGCCGGCGACACCGCGGCCCAGACGCGCGAGACCCTCGCCAACATCGAGGCGCTGCTCGAGGAGGCCAACCGCGTGGCGCACGGCGCGCGCTTCGAGCTCGGTGCGCTCGCCTGCAAGGTGTACCTGCGCCGGCCGGCGGACCTGCCGGTCATCAAGGCGGAACTGGCTGCCGCGCTCGGCGCCGGGACCCGGCTCATCTACCTGCAGGCGGACATTTGCCGCCAGGATCTGCTGGTCGAGATCGAAGCGGCCGGAATGTGCCCACTGCGCGCCGATGCCTGAAGCTGCACGCGCACCGCGATTGACATGCGCACCTCCAGGCCTGCGCCGCTGGCGCTGCTGACGGCGGCGGCGCTGGCGGCGGCGGCCGGCACTGCCGCGCGCGCCGAGCCGAGACCGCTGTGGGAGTTCGGCCTCGGGGCCGGCGCGCTGGTATTCAACGATTACCGCGGCGCCGATACGGTGCACGCGTACCCGGTGCCGGTGCCCTATCTGGTGTACCGCGGAAAGTTTCTCAGATCCGATCACAACGGCCTGCGGGGCAGGCTCTTCGACCAGGACCGGGTCGAGCTCAACCTGAGTGTCAACGGCACCACCCCGGTGCGCAGCGACTCGGCCCGGCACGGCATGCCGGACCTTCGCCCGACGCTCGAGGTCGGACCATCCCTCGATGTGCACCTGTGGAAGAGCGCCGATGCGCGCGTGAAGCTCGACCTGCGCCTGCCGGCGCGCGCCGCGTTCACGGTGGAGGCCGCACCAAGCATGATCGGCGGCTTCCTCGCACCGCACCTCAATCTCGACCTCGCACAGCGGCGCGGACCGGATGGCTGGAAGCTGGGACTGCTCGCCGGCCCGCTGTTCGCGAATCGCCGCTACGACGCGTACTTCTACGGCGTCGCGCCGCAGTACGCGCACGCCGATCGGCCGGCGTTCCAGGCGCACGGCGGCTACGCGGGCACGCAGCTCATCGCCGCGCTGACGCGCCGCTACCCCTCCTGTTGGCTGGGCGCGTACCTGCGCCACGACACGCTCGCCGGCGCGAGCTTTGCCGACAGCCCGCTGGTCAGGCGCAACCGCTACTGGTCGGGCGGCTTCGGGGTCGCGTGGATCATCCGGCGCTCTGCACGGCTCGTGGACAGCGAAGATTGAGCGCCTCCCGCACCCACGTCGTATTGATCCCGAGCTACAACCCCGGCCGCAGGGGTCTCGAGACGGTGCGCGCCGCGCGCGCGCAGTGGGCCCCGGTGTGGGTGATCGTGGACGGCAGCACGGACGGCTCGGGCGAGGCGTTCGCCGCTCTCGCGCGCAGCGATCCGCACCTGCGCGTGTTGGTGCGCGCCGGAAACGGCGGCAAAGGCGCGGCGCTCCTCGATGGCCTCATCGAGGCACGGCGCGCCGGCTTCACCCACGCGCTCGCCATGGACGGCGACGGCCAGCACCCGGCGCAATGCATCGGTGCCTTCATGGCCGCCTCCAGCGCCACCCCTGAGGCCATGATTCTCGGCGAGCCGGTGTTCGATGCCAGCGCGCCGCGCATCCGCCTGCGCGGGCGCCGGATCGCCAACTGGTGCACCAATCTCGAGACGCTGTGGGCCGGAATCCACGACACGCTGTTCGGCTTTCGTGTCTATCCCATCGCGCCACTCCTCGCCGCGATGCGCCGCAGCCGCTGGATGCGGCGCTTTGATTTCGACCCGGAGGCGGCGGTGCGCCTGAGCTGGCGCGGCGTTCCCGCCCTCAACCTGCCCGCCCCGGTGCGCTACTTCACCGCCGGGGAGGGCGGCGTCTCACACTTTAACTACTGGCGCGACAACGTGCTGCTGACATCCATGTACCTGCGGCTCTTTCCCGGCTTCCTGATGCGCCTGCCGCTCCTCATCGCGCGGCGCCTAGTATAATGCCCGCTGCCAACGGCCCAGCTCCTGCAAGGTCTCATGTCAGAGAAAGTCTCGCCCCTGCGGCAGCCCACCGTCCCGGCCAGCGCCGCCGCACTCCTGCGCGAGGTCGCCGGCCTCATCGTCCAGGCCCTGAACCTGGACGTGGCGCCCGCTGACATCGACGCGGACGCGCCCCTGTACGGGGAGGGCCTGGGCCTGGACTCGATCGACATCCTGGAAATCGCGCTGGTCGTATCCAAGCAGTATGGGGTGCAGCTGCGCGCCGACAGCGAGGAGAACGAGCGCATCTTCGGCTCGCTGCGCCAGCTCGCCGACTACATCACCGCGCACAGGACTAAGTAGACA
>VBNP01000165.1 GCA_005877965.1 Gammaproteobacteria bacterium
GGCGCGGGCTACATCGGCAGTCACGTGGCCCTGCAACTGCGCGCGCGCGGCGAGCGGGTGGTGATCCTGGATGACCTGTCGCGCGGCTTTCGCCAGGCGGCGCTCGACACTCCCCTCATCGTCGGTGAGGTCGGTGACCGCGAGCGGGTGCGCGGCGTCCTGCAAGAGCACCGCGTCGACACGGTGATGCATTTCGCCGCCCACACCATCGTTCCGGAATCGGTGCGCGAGCCCCTCAAGTACTATCGCAACAACACCGGCGCGACCGCGACGCTCCTGGAGTGCTGCCTCGAGGCGCAGGTGCGGCACTTCGTGTTTTCCTCCAGCGCCGCGGTCTACGGCGTGCCGGCGGAGGGCTTTGCCGCCGAGAGCACCCCGACCGCCCCCATCAATCCCTACGGCACCTCCAAGCTTATGTCGGAATGGATGCTCGCGGACGTGGCGCGCGCTGGCGCGCTGCGCTACGCGGCGCTGCGCTACTTCAACGTGGCGGGCTCGGATACCGGGGGCCGCATCGGCCAGGCCACCGCGCACGCGACGCTGCTGATCAAGGTCGCCTGCGAAGCCGCTCTCGGCAGGCGAGCGCACGTCGCCATCTTCGGCACCGACTACCCCACCCCCGACGGCACCGGCGTGCGCGACTACATCCACGTCGAGGACCTGGCGTCGGCTCACGTGGATGCCTTGAGCTACCTGCGGGGCGGCGGCCCCTCGCTCACTCTCAACGTCGGCTACGGCCATGGCTACAGCGTGCGGCAGGTTCTGGAGAGCGTCGAGCGGGTGTCGGGAAAGCGTCTGGCGGTTCGCGAGGAGCCGCGCCGGGCCGGGGACCCCGGAGCGCTGGTGGCGCGCGCCGATCGCATCCGGGCCGAGCTTGGCTGGCGCCCGCGCCTTGATGATCTCGACGGCATCGTGCGCAGCGCGCTCGCCTGGGAGGAGCGGCTGCTGCGCGACCCCTGGTGAGACGCCCCACCGCGTCTGCAATCTCAGACACGCCCGCGGTGCGCCCGGTAGAATGCTTTCATGCAATGGGGGCGGCCCAAGTCATTGAGTGGATTGATGCTGGTCGGTCTGGCGTTGATCGCCGTGCCGCTCCTGATCGCCATTCTCACCGCCGTGCTGCAGATCCGCGATCTCGCGGACACGGGTACCAAAATCGTCATTCAGGGCGTCGCCGGGGCGCGCGCCAGCCAGCAGCTGTTCGGCCAGATCGCATCCCTCGAGCGCACGGCGCGCCTGTACGACGTGCTCGGCCAACGCGAGCTCCTCGAGCTGTACCGCACGCAGGATGAGCGCCTGAGCACCACGCGCGAGCAGCTGCACTTGCAGGCCACGAGCGACGCCCGCAGCACGCTCGAGGAGATCGGGGTGCTGCAACGAAGCCTGCGCAACACGGTCATGAGCGCGCCCCCGGGCAGCAGCGCCGCCGTCGCCTCGGACCTGTCCAGCCGTTTCACCCAGCTGTCCGCCCTGGTGGAGCGCGTGGCGCAGCAGAGCAACGCCCAGGTGGACACGCAAGTGGCCGCGCTGGAAGAGCAGACCCAGCAGGCGCGCAAGCGCCTGCTGTGGCAGGCTGCGCCGCTCCTGCCGCTCGCGGTGGTCGCGGTGTTCGTGTTCACCCTCGGCGTCGGCCGGCCGCTGCGGCAACTGGACCGCGCCATCAGCGAGCTCGGCCAGGGCACCTTCACCAACCCGATCGCGGTCACCGGTCCGCGTGACCTCGAGCGCCTGGGCGGGCAGCTCGAGTGGCTGCGCCAGCGGCTGCTCGAGCTCGCGCACGAGCGCAACCGCTTCCTGCGGCACATGTCGCACGAGCTCAAGACACCACTCGCCAACATCCGCGAAGGCACCGAGCTGCTGATGGACGGGGCGGTGGGCGAGCTGGATTCCAACCAGCGCGAGGTGGCCGCGATCCTGCGCGAGAACGGTATCAAGCTGCAGCGCATGATCGAGAACCTGTTGTCCTTCAGCGCCTGGCAGACCTCCAGCGTGGGCCTGGAGGCCACGGAGTTCCGCCTGCGTCCGCTGGTGAAACAGGTGCTCGAGAACCAGCAGCTCACGCTGTTGTCGCAAAGGGTGCGCCTCGATGTACGCGTCGAGGACGTGACCCTGGTCGCCGATCGCGGCAAGATCCGCCTCATCCTCGAGAACCTGGTGTCAAACGCCGTCAAGTACTCACCCAAGGGAGGCACGATCCACCTGCGAGCCCGGGCTACGGGTGCGCAGCTGGTGCTCGACGTGGCCGACAACGGCCCGGGCATCCCGCCCGAGGAGCGCAGCCACGTGTTCGACGCCTTCTATACCGGGCGCGCGGCCCGCAGCACACCCGTGAAGGGCACCGGCATCGGACTGTCGGTGGTGCTGGAGTTCGTGGCTGCGCACGGCGGCACCGTGCAGATCGTCGATGGCGAGTTTGCGGGTGCGCATTTCCGCATCACCATGCCGATCAGGGTCACGAGCGGGGATCGCCCCGCCAAGCGCGAACCCAAGGCGCACGCCCATGCCGCCTGAGCGCCCCGGGCCTGCCTGCCTCGCCGCGGCGTCCGGCTGTCCGGGTGCGCCGCGCGGCGCCGCCGCGGGTGGCGTGCTCGTGGCGCTGGTCGCCTGCGGCTGCACCTCGTGGCCCGGGCAGCGCGCGCCTTCGCCCGCTCCGGTGCTGAACGCGGCGGTGACGAGCTCGATCGTGTTGAGCGAGTACCTGCTGCTGCTGCAGAGGCTGGTGCAGGGTCGGCCTGCCGAGCAGGCGGAGATCGTGGCCAGCGCACAACGTGATTATGACACCGCGCCGACACCGAGCCACGAGCTGAAGCTGGCGCTGATGCTCGGCACCCCCGGGCACCCCGCCACCGACCTCCCCAAGGCCCAGGCCCTGCTGCGCGAGCTGATGGCGGACCCGGAAATGCTGTTGCCCGGGGAGCGCGCGCTCACCTTCGTGGAGCTTTCGCAAATCGACGACCATTTGACGCTCGATGCAGAAAATCGCAGGCTGCAGAGTGAGGCGGTGCGGGCCGACCAGCAGCGTGTGGCCAACGCCAACCACCGCCTGCAGGCCGAGATGGACGAAAACACCCGCCTGCGCAGGGAGCTCGAGGAGGCACGCGCCAAACTCGATGCCATTGCCAACATCGAGCGCTCCCTGAACGAGCGCAAACCCGGGAGCACGGGACGATGATCACAGCGAGCAAGGACACGATCCTGAACCAGACCGGCAAACGCAAGGCCCGCATTCTCCTGGTCGACGATGACCCGGGACTGCTGCGCCTGCTGACCATCCGCCTGCGCGCGGAGAGTTACGACGTCGAAGCGGTGGAGAGCGCCGCGCAGGCGCTGTCGGCATCCAGCCGCTTCCGGCCGGATCTGGTGATCACGGACCTGCGCATGGACCAGATGGACGGCATCGGGCTGCTCAAGGAGCTGCAGAACCGCTGGCCGGGACTGAAGGTCATCATTCTCACCGCCCACGGCACCATTCCGGATGCGGTGCAGGCGACGCAAATGGGCGCGTTCGGCTTTCTCACCAAGCCGGTCGACAAGCAGGAGCTCCTCGACCAGGTGCAGAAGGCGCTGCGGATCTCCGGCTTCAGCGCCTCCGACGAGGACTGGCGCGCGGAGATCATCACGCGCAGCGCCAGCATGGAGGAGAAGCTCGCGCAGGCGCACATGGTCGCGGGAACGGATGCGCGCGTGCTGATCACCGGCGAGAGCGGTACCGGCAAGGAGCTGCTGGCGCGCGCCATCCATCGCGGCAGCCCGCGCCGCAACAAGGCGTTCGTTGCCATCAACTGCAGCGCCATGGCGGAGGACCTGCTGGAGTCGGAGCTGTTCGGCCACGAGAAGGGCTCGTTCACCGGCGCGATGCGTGCGCACCGCGGGCTGTTCATGGCCGCCGACGGCGGCACGCTGATGCTCGATGAGATCGGCGACATGCCGATGCGGCTGCAGGTGAAGCTGCTGCGCGTGCTGCAGGAGAACGTCATCCGCCCGGTGGGCAGCACCGATGCCGTCCCGGTGAACGTGCGCGTGATCTCCTCCACCCACCGCGACCTGCAGCAGCTGATGAGTGTGGGGCAGTTCCGCGAGGATCTGTATTACCGTCTGAACGTGGTGCACATCGAGATGCCCTCGCTCAACCGCCGTCGCGAGGACATCCCGCTGCTGGTGGCGCACTTCCTGGCGCAGATCGCCAAGGAAAGCGGCGTGCGCAAGATCTACGCGCCCGAGGCGGTGGAGCTGCTCGCCACGGCAGACTGGCCGGGCAACATCCGCCAGCTGCAGAACGTGGTGCGCCAGAACGTGGCGCTGTCGCAGACCCCCATCATTCCGGTGGAGCTGGTGCAGCAGTCACTCGGCGGCACCCCGGGGCGCCTGCCCTCTTTCGACGAGGCGCGCGATGAGTTCACCAGGAGCTACCTGTCGCAGATCCTGCAGATCACCGGCGGCAACGTGAGCCAGGCGGCGCGGCTGGCGCGGCGCAACCGCACCGATTTCTACAAGCTCCTCGCGCGGCACCAGCTGACGCCGGAGGAATTCAAGCAGCGCTAATCGGCGCTGCCGGCGTCCTTCTCCGGCAGCTCGGGCGTGCCGGCCGCGGGCAGCGCATGGCGCCCGAACTGCGCGGCATCGATACTGTGCTTGCCGAGGAGGTCATAGAGCGTCGGGCGGGTGACGCCGAGCAGCTCCGCCGCCCGTGAGAGGTTGCCCCGGGCGACGGCGAGGGACTGCCTGACGGCCTGCGCCTCCGCCCGCTGCCGCGCCACGCGCAGATTCAGGTACTCGGGCTCATCGCCGGGGTCTTCCAGGCCGAGGTCGCCCGCCGTGACCACCGCGCCCTCGGCCATGATGACCGCGCCCTTGATGCGGTTTTCCAGCTCGCGCACATTCCCCGGCCAGCGGTGCGCCTGGATCGCGCGGATCGCATCGGGCGCGAGTCCGCGCGTGGGCTTGCCGAAGCGCTCGGAGAGCTGCTGCAGGATGAATTGCGCGAGCAGGAGGCTGTCGCCCTGCCGATCGCGCAGCGGCGGCACGCGGATGGTCACCTCGCTGATGCGGTAGAACAGGTCGTCGCGGAAGCCGCCGGTGCCGATCAGCGCTTCGAGTTTGCGGTTGGTGGCGCAAACGATGCGCAGGTCCAGCACCAGCGGCACGCGGCTGCCGATGCGCTCGACGGTGCGCTCCTGCACCACGCGCAGGAGCTTGGCCTGGAGCGAGGCGGGCATCTCCCCGATCTCATCGAGAAACACCGTACCACCATCGCCCGACTCCAGCTTGCCGGCGGTGCGCTTGGCGGCGCCGGTGAAGGCGCCCTTCTCATATCCGAACAGCTCGCTCTCGAGCAGCGTGTCGGGGATCGCCGCGCAGTTGATGGCGACGAAGGGCTTGTGCGCGCGGCCCGACAGGCGGTGCAGATTGCGCGCCAGCACCTCCTTGCCGGTGCCGCTGTCTCCGAGCAGCAGCACCGTGGCGTTGGTCGGCGCGACCTTCTCGATCGCGCGGCATACGCTCCTCATGGCGTCGCTGACACCGATGACGCCTTCGAGCGCCATCGCGCCGGTGCGCTCGCGCAGCCGCCAGTTCTCCTCCTCGAGTTCGCGGATCCGCAGTGCGCGGCGCACGACGATCGAGAGCACGCCGGCATCGAGCGGCTTGTGATAGAAATCGGTCGCGCCGAGGCCGACCGCGGCCACCGACAGCTCGCGCGCGTCGTGCTCGGTCATGGCGATGATCTTGGTGTCGGGACTGATATTGAGGATCTGGCGCAGCAGCTCCAGGCTCTGCGCGGCCACGGCCGGCTCGCTCGCCGTGCCCAGATCGAACAGCACCGCATCCGGTTCGGTGCGACGCACGATGGCGAGCGTCTGATCGGAGGTCTCGCACGCGGTCACGTCCAGATCGGCGAACACCGCTTCGAGCTCGCGCCGCAAGGCGCGATCGTTCTCGAGGATCAGCAGTTTCCGGCGCTGCATCGCGGCGGCCATCAGCGCGCTCCCTTGCCGAGCAGAACGACCTCGGCAGTCTGGACCAGGATGGCCAGATCGAACAGTAAGCTGTTGTTCTTGATGTAGAACAGGTC
>VBNP01000166.1 GCA_005877965.1 Gammaproteobacteria bacterium
CGCTGATGCGCGAGGAAGCGGTGTACGCCTATCGCTTCAGCGGCAAGCGCTATGACTGCGGCAGCAAGCTCGGCTACCTGCAGGCGACGGTCGAATACGCGCTCGGTCACCCGGAGCTCGGGCGCAGCTTCCGGAAATACCTGCAGGGTCTGGATGTGACGGCCGGCGCCGCCGCGGGCGCGCGCCGCGGCGCCGCCGGCAACGGGGGCGCCGTTGCTGGCGAGCAGGCGAGCCCACGCCGCGCGGTCGCTGGCGCGCGCCGCAACAAGCGGCCGAGCCGCAAAACCCAGGCGGCGCTGCGCAGGTCCCCGTAGCGCGGCGGCGAATCGCGGCGTGGAGCACGAGGAGGCACGGATGTCTACAACACGCAGCCGCTTTCCCGACTGGCAACGCCGTGCGGCGCTGACCTGCCTGCTGTTCGGCAGCGCCCTGGCAGCGCAGGCGCAGGTGGTGCGGGTGCCGTCCTCGCCACAGATCGGCTCTTCGAACCCGATCACCGCGGAGCCACACGTCTCGCGTCCGCACACGCCGCCCTGTGTAGTGCCACTCTTTCAGAGCCTGAAGTTCGCCGACTTCACCCCCAAGGTGTTCACTTACGCTCCGCCCGCCGGCTGCCCCGGACCCTGGGCGCGGGTGGTGCTCACCGCGGACTTCACGGTCACCGCCGGGCGGCAGTTTGATCGTACCGCGGCCTTCTACCTTGGCCACGCCAGCATCTATTACGGAACCACCGCCGAGCCGCGCGCCGCGTTGAGCCCCTCGTGGCACGTGGAGCGCGACGTCACCGACCTGACCGCGATCTTCACCTCCGCGCAAACCGGCGAAGCCAACATCGGCAACTTCGTCGGCGTCTCGGGGGGAGTCACCTACAATGGCATCATCTATGCCAACGCGGCGCTCGAGTTCTATCCCGTTTCGGGTGCAGAGCGTGCGCCGCGCACGCCCGACGTGGTGGTGCCGGTCAACGGCGCCGGCGGGGATGCCGGTACGCTCAACGGCACCGCCAGCCAGATCACGCAGGCGCTCAACCTGCCGCGCAACACCGAGCGTGTCTACCTGGATGTGATTGCGCAGAGCCAGTCGAACGACGAGTTCTGGTACTTCTGCGTACGCAGCGACCAGACCGTGCACCTCGAGAGCTGCGGCAACACAGCATTCCGCGAGACCGAGGTGACGATCGACGGACAGCCGGCCGGGGTCGCGCCCGTTTACCCCTGGATCTATACCGGCGGCATCGACCCGTTCCTGTGGGAGCCGATCCCGGGCGTGCAGACACTCGATTTCAAGCCCTATCGGGTGGATCTCACGCCCTTCGCCGCGCTGCTGGCCGACGGCAATCCCCATGTGCTCGGCATCGGCGTGTACAACGCCGACAGCTACTTCCTCGCCACCGCGAACCTGCTCGCGTATACCGATCGCGGCCGGGCGCGCATCAGCGGCGGGCTGCTGAGCAACACTCTCGGGGCGGCGCCGGCTCCCGTGGTCACCGAGAGCATTACTGCCGATCTCAGCGGCCCGACCTACACGGGCAGCATCCTGGTGAGGTCGAACCGCGAATTCGCCATCAGCGGCTATGTGGATACCTCGCACGGGCGCGTGCTCACCACGCTCGAGCAGAGCATCAGTTACGTGAACCGCCAGGAATTCGACGTCAGCCCCTCTGCCGACATCCAGAATGCACAGCAGACCACGCGCGTGGATTCGGTGGTGAGCACCCGGGCGGGCGGCGATGAGAGTGTGAGCCAGCAGCATTTCAGCTACCCGCTGAGGCTGAACTACTCGTTTGTCGTCAACGCCGACGGCACTGCAACGCAGATCACCACCAGCGATCAGCGCGATCTGGAGCGCGAATTGCGCCCCGACGCGAACGGCCGTGTGCGCACACTCGACAACCAGGTGCACGCCACCGACACGTTGCAATTCGATGCCAGCTTCAACATCCTGGGGAACTCCGGCAGTCAGACGACCCAGAGCTACCGTGCGCAGGACTTCAGCGGAGGCTGCTATAGCCGCACGCTGACGGCGCAGGCGCAGAAGCTCGTTGCCGTGAGCGACGGCCAGGGGTGCGCGCGGCCATCGCCGTGATCACCCGCCAGCCGCCGGCACAGCGAGTGCGCTAGGGCAGCCACACCGTGACGAGCGCGCCACCGCCCGGGCGGTTGGCGAGATTCAGGCGCCCGCCGTGCGCCTGGCGGGGACGGTGGGACCGGCGCTTGCCGCGCGGACCGCAGGCGCGCACAGTGAGCCCCCCTGCCAAGGAGGTGCCGATGGCCACTCGTCGTTCGACCGATGTTCCCGCGAAGAATCCCCCTGCACGCGACGCACCGCGCCCGAGCGCGCGGGTGCGCCGCTCACCCACAGAGCCCACGCGGCTGGCACTCACCCCTGAGGCGCGGCGCGCGATGATTTCCGAAGGTGCTTATCTGCGCGCCGAGCGGCGTGGCTTTGCGCCCGGTCACGAGACCGAGGACTGGCTGGCCGCGGAAGCCGAGGTGGACGTGCTGCTCAAGGTGGCACACGGGGGCTCGTCGCAGTAGCGGCAGCCGGCGCCGCGCCCGCCGGTCGCGGCAGCGGCGGCCGCAGCCCGTTCGAGTACAACACGCGCCCGTCGGGGCACACGAACACCGCATCGTATTCGCGCATGCGGTTGATGATCTCGAGCGCTTTCTCAGGGCCTAGCACGAAGGCGGTCTTCGACATGCCGTCGGTCTGCGTGGCCGTGGGAGCGAGGATCGTGGCGCTGCGCACCTTGCCGGCCGGGTGACCCGTGCGCGGGTCGATGATGTGGTGATAGCGCACGCCGTTCTCATCGAAATATCGCTGATAGTCTCCCGAGGTCGACATGGCGGAGTCGGACAGCGGGATGCGCGTTACCACCTTCTTCGGATCGTCCGGGTGCCGTATGGCCACCAGCCACGGCCGTCCCATGTGATCGCCGAGGATGCGACTGTCACCACCGGCGGTCACCACCGCGTGTTGGATTCCGTGCGCCTTCAGGATCTCCACACCACGATCGACGGCGTAGCCCTTGCCGATGCCACCCAGGTCGATGCGCATGCCGGGATGCTCGAAGCGCACGCTGTGATGCTCCTCATCGAGCAGCAGGTTGCGCCAGTTGACGGCCGGCAGCGCCTTGCTGATCTGCGCTTCCGTCGGATGGATATGGCGGCGGTAGTCGTAGAGGTAGCCGACGCTCGCATAGGTGATGTCGAACGCGCCTTCCGTGATCTGCGAGTAATGCGTCGACAGCTTGATGAGATCGAACAGCTCCTTGTCCACCCGCACCGGCTCGCTGTTGGCGTGCGCGTTGATCTGCGACAACTGGCTGTCGGGCTTGTAGTGGCTCATGAGCGCATCGATGCGCTGCATGTCCGTCATGACCGCATCGATCGCGGCATTACCCTTCACCGGATCATCCGCCCAGAGCTGCACGTACACGCGCGTGCCCATGATCGCTTCCGTGCGCTCGATCCAGGCCGCCCGAGCGGCGTGCGGCACGGCGCTCGCGAGCGCGACAAGACTCGACAGCCAGGCGTTGCGCAGGGTCATCGGATGCGATGCTACTACGCACCCGGGCCGCCTGAGCGCTGCCCGATACCGCCGCCGCGGCGATTACGGTATTCTTGCCGCTCCTGAAACCGGCGGTACCGGCAAGGTTTACCTCCTGGTGCTCACATGGTGACACGGCGTGAGCTGCTGCTCGGCACCGCGGGTGGCTGGCTGCTCCAGCGGGTACGGGCGGGCGAGGCGGCCTTGAGCGACGCGGCCGACACGCTCACGGCCCTGGCCGGCAAGAAACCGCTCATCCGGCGCGCCTTCCGGCCACCCAACTTCGAGACGCCGCTCGCGGATCTCGCGGCGCCTTTCACGCGCAACGACGCGTTTTTCGTGCGCTATCACCTGGCGGTCATTCCACGGGTGGACCCGGGCACCTGGCGGTTGCAGATCGCCGGCGCGAGCGCCCAGCACCCGCTCACTCTGTCCCTGAGAGAGCTGCGGAGCGGCTTCGAGCAGGTCAGCGTGGCCGCGGTCAATCAATGCGCCGGCAATCGGCGCGGACTCTTCACGCCGCGAGTGCCGGGGGTCCAGTGGGGCAGTGGTGCGATGGGCAACGCACTGTGGCGGGGCGTGCGGCTGCGAGACGTGTTGCACCGGGCCGGCGTGGCGCCCGACGCGCTGGAAGTCGTGTTCGACGGTGCGGATTCCCCGATACTGCCCGCGACGCCGGATTTCCTGAAGAGCCTGCCCGTCGAGCGCGCGCTCGACGAGAACACGCTGATCGCTTTCGAGATGAATGGCCAGCCGCTGCCGCACTGGAACGGCGCCCCCGCGCGGCTGGTCGTGCCGGGCTGGGTCGGAACCTACTGGGTGAAGCATCTCACCGCGATTCGAATCGAGCCGAAGGCGTTCGACGGGTTCTGGATGAAGGCCGCCTACCGGGTGCCGACGGGGGCATTTCCCGGCAGTCGCTTCACCACTCAGGAGAACGCGGAAACGACGCCGGTCACCGAGCTGATGGTGAACTCACTCATCACCAGCCACGTCTCGGGCGCGCGCCTGCGGCGCGGGGAGCGGGCGGAACTCGCCGGCCAGGCCTGGGACGGCGGCGCCGGCATCGAGGGGGTGGAGGTGTCCGCTGACCGCGGACAGAGCTGGCGCGACGCGGCCCTGCAGCGTGACCTGGGGCGCTTTGCGTGGCGCGGGTTCCGTTTTGCCCTCGACACCTCCAGGGCCGGTCCCCTGGAAATGGCGGTGCGGGCGCGCAGCCGCGGCGGTGCGAAGCAACCCGACACGCTGACCCCCAACCCCTCCGGTTACCACGACAACATCGTGCAGAGCGTGAGCCTGGAGGTCGGATGAAAGCTGCTCGCCGGCGGGCGCCCCTGCTGCTGCTATCGCTGGCGCCGGCGGGGGCTTGCGGGCTGCTGTGGGCAGCGGCCGGCGAGGAGGCGGTTCGGCTCAAAGACGCTCCGGGGCGCGACCTGACCACGGGCCGCTGCATCCTCTGCCACAGCCTTGAGTACATACCCAGTAACGCGCCGGCCATGAATCGTGCGGCGTGGCAGAAGAGCATTCAGAAGATGAAGGAGCGCTTCGGCGCGCCGATCACGGACGAGGAGGCGAAGCAGATTCTCGACTATCTGGACGGCAGCTACTCCGGCAAGTCGTAGCCCGGAGCCGGGCTGCGGGAGTTGTCGAATGTCCGATCCTCCGTTTGCCGTCACCGGCATCGATCACATCGTGCTGCGGGTGCGTGCCCTGCCGAGCGCCCTGGTTTTCTACCGCGACGTCCTCGGCTGTCGTGTGGAACGCGAGCAGCCCGAGCTGGGCCTCACGCAGCTGCGCGCAGGGCGCAGCCTCATTGACCTGGTGACACTCGAGGGGCCGCTGGGCCGGGCGTCGGCGGTGGCGGGTGCCGCCGGACCCAACGTCGATCATTTCTGCCTGGCGCTCGCGCCGTTCAGCGAAGCGGACCTGTCCGCGTGGCTGGCAGCGTGCGGCGTCGAAGTCATCGCACCGGCTTCGCGCTACGGCGCCGAGGGCGAGGGGCGCTCGTTCTACATCGAAGACCCCGACGGCAACCGCATCGAGCTCAAGGGTGCTCGCGCGGACGCACCACGGCAGGAGAGGGAGCCGTCAACTCAGGGGAGGGAGCCGTGAGCCTTGCGGGCAAGACACTCTTTATTACCGGCGCCAGCCGCGGGATCGGGCTCGCCATTGCGCTGCGGGCCGCGCGTGACGGCGCGAATATCGCGATCGCCGCCAAGACCACCGAGCCGCATGCGAAGCTCGCCGGCACCATCTACAGCGCCGCCGAGCAGATCGAGCGCGCCGGCGGCAAGGCGTTGCCGCTGGCGGTGGACGTGCGGGACGAGGCGAGTGTCGGCGCGGCAGTGCACGCCTGCGCGCAGAAGTTCGGCGGTATCGACATCTGCATCAACAACGCCTCGGCCATCAGCCTGGCGCCGACCGAGCAGATCGACATGCGCCGCTATGATCTCATTCAGCAGATCAATACCCGCGGAACCTTCGTCACCTCGCGAGCCTGCATCCCGTACCTCAGGAAGGCACCCAATCCGCACGTGCTCGCCCTCGCGCCGCCCCTGGATCTGCA
>VBNP01000189.1 GCA_005877965.1 Gammaproteobacteria bacterium
GATCGGCCAGACGACGCACGTAGGCCCCTGGAGCGCAGAAGTCATCCTGATCACCGACCCGGAACACGCGGTTCCGGTGCGTATCGAGCGCACGGGTCTGCGCACCATCGCCGTCGGCGCGGGCGACGCCACCTCCCTCGCGCTGCCCTACCTGCCGGCCAATGGGGACATCAGGAACGGCGATCTGCTGGTCACCTCGGGACTCGGTGGCGTGTTTCCGGAGGGCTACCCGGTGGCGCGCGTCACCGCGGTGCACCGCGACGCCGTGCAGCCGCTGGCACAGGTGCGGGCTGAGCCGCTGGCGCACGTCGACACCGACAGCGAGGTCATGCTGGTATGGTTCCGCGCCGACCACCCTGCGGCCGCCACGCCCACGGGCAAGTCCCTGGGTGAGCTCAGGAAAGGCGACGCCTCCATGCAGCCACAGGCGGTCCCACCGCGACCGCCAGCCGCAGTGCCGGGGCCGCCAGCTGCCCCGCCGCGACCGCCAGCTGCCCCGCCGCGACCGCCAGCGACTGTGCTGCGAAAGCCGCCCGCCGAATCGCAGGCTGCCGAACCGAAGGCCGCCGCACCGCAGCCGGCCACGCCCGAGCCCGCCACGCCGCAGCCCGCCACGCCGCAGCCCGCCACGCCGCAGCCCGCCACGCCGCAGCCGGACACTCCGCAGCCCAAGGAGGATCAGTGAACGCGCCAGGGGGCGGCCGCATCCTGTTCACGGCGTTCGTGGCGCTCGTCCTCACGGTGCTGCCGCTGCCGCCATGGCTCGACGTCCTGCGGCCGGTGTTCCTGGTGCTCGCCGTGCTGTACTGGTCGGTGAACGCGCGGCGAACCGGCGACATCGCCCTGGGGTTCTTCGCCGGCCTCACGCTCGATGTCTTCCAGGGGCCGGTGCTGGGGCAGCACGCCCTCGCCCTGGCGATGGTCTCGTACATCGCCGTGCGCGAGCACCAGCGCATCCGCTCCAAGCCCGCGTTCCAGCAGGCGCTGATCGTGTTCGCCGCGCTGGCCGTCTACGAGTTCGTGCTGTTTGCGATCGACGGCTGGAGCGGCCACCCGGTCACGAGCCCACTGCGCTGGGTCCACACCGTGACCGGTGCACTGCTCTGGCCGCCCGTCGCCGCCATACTGGGCTACGGCTCGCGCGGGCACACGTGAGCGGAACTATCCTTGGCTCGAGGGTCTCTGACGGGTTCTAGCCATGCCGGCGGTGCGCATCAAGGATCACTGGCGGGAACAGCGCCTCTTCGATCAGCGCTCGCTCCTGTGCGCCGCGATCATGGCAGTGGCGACCGTCGGCCTGATCGTACGTCTGTTCGTGCTGCAGGTGTCCCGTCACGAATACTACGCGGATCTCTCCCAGGGTAACCGGGTACGCAACGAGCCGATCCCGGCGGCGCGCGGGCTGATCCTCGACCGCCACGGCGAGGTGATCGCGGGCAACCAGCCCGCCTACCAGCTGGAACTGGTGCCCGAAGAAGTGCCGGACCTGCAGCAGACGCTCACACGCCTGGTGCAGTTTGATCTCATCCGTGCCGAGGACGTCGATGAGCTCGAGCGCACCATCGACTCCAGCCGCAGCTTCGACAGCGTGCCGATCCGCCTGCGCATGTCGGACGAGGACATCGCGCGTTTCGCCGTGCGGCGTTTCGAGTTTCCGGGCCTGGATATCAAGACACGCCAGACCCGCTGGTACCCGAACGGGGAGCTGGCGGTGCACGCGCTCGGCTATGTGGGCGCCATCAGCGAGCAGGATCTGAAGCACATCGACCGCGCGGCCTACGCCGGCACCTCCCTCATGGGCAAGCTCGGCGTCGAGAGTGCCTACGAGCGTGAGCTGCATGGCACCAACGGCTTTCGCGAGGTTCTCGTCAACGCGCAGGGACGCTCGGTGGAGCGCCAGGGTGCCTTCGTCCCCAACCTGCGCACCAGGGCGCCGGGAGCCGGTGAGGATCTGCTGCTGTCGATCGACCTCAAGGTGCAGCGCACCGCGGAAGCCGCGCTCGCCGGGCATCGCGGTGCGGTCGTGGCGCTCGATCCGAACAACGGCGACGTGATCGCGCTCGTCAGCCTGCCGGGCTTCGATCCGACCATGTTCGGCCGCGGCATCACCGCGGGCGAGTACGGCATCCTGCAAAACGACATCGACCGCCCGCTGTTCAACCGCGCGCTGCGCGGAACCTATCCGCCGGGCTCGACCGTGAAGCCGGTAATCGCACTCGCCGGGCTCACCTATCACGTGGTAGACCCGCTGGCGCACCGCCACTGCGCCGGCTCGTTCCATCTGCCGGGCAGCTCCTTCATCTACCGTGAATACCACAACGAGCATCACGGCGCGGTCGATCTCGACGATGCCATCGCGCGCTCGTGCGATGTCTACTTCTACGGCCTCGCCAACGAGATCGGGGTCGACCGCATGTCCACGTTTATGGGACCGTTCGGCTTTGGCAAGCCGACCGGCATCGACATCGGCGGCGAGAAGGCCGGGATCCTGCCCTCGCGCGGGTGGAAGAAGGAGGCGTTCTCGCGTCCGCAGGACCGCGTGTGGTTCCCGGGCGAGACGGTGAGCTTCGGCATCGGCCAGGGGTACCTTACCGTCACGCCGATCGAGCTGGCGCACTATGCCAGCATCATCGCGATGCGCGGCAGGATCTGGAGGCCGCGCGTGGTCGCGGCTTACCGCGATCCGCGCACCGGGGAGCTGCATCGCATCGCCCCGCTGTCGGACGGCGAGGTGCCCGGCGTCGCGGCCGAGGACTGGCAGCGCGTGGTGCACGGCATGATCGGGGTCACGCAGCGCGGCACGGCCGCCGCTATCGGCGCACACGCGCTCTACACCTTCGCCGGCAAGACCGGCACCGCCCAGGTGTTCACGGTCGCGCGCACCGAGAAGTACAACGCCAAGCTGATCAGCGAGCGGCTGCGCGATCATTCCTGGTTCATCGCCTTCGCGCCCGCCGATCAGCCGCGCATCGCGCTCGCAGTGCTGGAGGAGAACGGCGGCGCGGGCGCGAGCGCCGCGGCGCCCATCGCCCGCAAGGTGCTGGACGCCTATCTGCTCGGCGCGGACGGCAAGCTCAAGCCGCAGACATGATCTACGAGGAAGTCACCTCTGCCTCACGCACGCGCCGCACGCTCACGGGCGCTGCGCGGGTGCTCTCGGCGCTGCAGATCGACGGTCCGCTGGCGGTGGGACTCGCGCTCATCGCCGCGTTCGGGCTCATCGTGCTGTACAGCGCCTCCGGCCAGAGCATCGGCACGGTGATACGCACCGCGCTGCGGCTGCTGCTCGGCACCATCGCCATGCTGGTGCTGGCGCGCGTGAACCCGAACTTCCTGCGCCGTAGCACGCCGTGGTTGTACGCGGGCGGGTGCGTGCTGCTCATGCTCGTCGTCACGATCGGCCACGTCGGCATGGGCGCACGCCGCTGGCTGAATTTCGGGCTGTTCCGCTTCCAGCCCTCCGAGCTGATGAAGCTCGCAGTCCCGATGATGTGCGCCTGGTACCTGCACGAGCGGCCGCTGCCGCCGGGCTGGTCCTCGTTGGGCGCACTCGGCGTGCTGATCCTGGTGCCGGTGGGGCTGGTGGCCATCCAGCCCGATGTGGGCACGGCCGCGCTCATCGCGGTCGCCGGCGCGCTGGTCATCATCCTCGCCGGCCTGCGCGCGCGCGTGATGGTGGTGCTGGCGATGCTCGCCGCCCTCGGGGCCTGGTTCGGCTGGAGCTTCATGCACGACTACCAGCGCAAGCGCGTGCTCATGTTTCTCAACCCGCAGGCCGATCCACTCGGCGCCGGCTACCACATCATCCAGTCGCAGATCGCGATCGGCTCCGGCGGCGTGTTCGGCAAGGGCTGGATGAACGGCAGCCAGGCACAGCTCGAATTTCTCCCCGAGCGCTCCACCGACTTCATCTTCGCCGTCATCGGCGAGGAGTTCGGCCTCCTCGGCCTGCTGCTGCTGCTGCTGCTGTACGTGTTCGTCGTCGGCCGCGCCATCTACCTCGCCACCCAGACCCAGGATACCTTCGCGCGTCTGCTGGCCGGCAGTCTTGGGCTCACCTTGTTCGTGTACGTGTTCATCAACGCGGGTATGGTCACGGGACTGCTGCCGGTGGTCGGCGTGCCGCTGCCGCTGGTGAGTTACGGAGGCAGCTCGGTCGTGACGCTCCTCGCCGGCTTCGGTATTCTCATGGCCCTGTATTCACGCCGTAAGCTCGTCGGGTCATAGTCGAACACGTGGCCTTCAACAAGTGCCGTTACATCCTGCTTGCCGCGCTTGCATGCACCCCGGCGGGCGCGCAGCCGGCCGACGCGGTCCCGGGCGGCTTCGATCTGCAGCGCCCCGAGATCGTGGAATTCATAGAGGATGTGGTGAGTCGCGACGGCCTCAACCGCAAGGACGTCCGCGCGGTGCTGAAGGGCGCGCAACCGCAGCCGAGGATCATCGAGACCATGAGCCGCCCCATCGAGAAGGTGGCACCGTGGTGGGAATATCGCGAGCGCTTCCTCACCCACGACCGCATCGGCGACGGTGTGCGCTTCTGGCTCGATCACAGGAACTCGCTCGAGCAGATCTCCGCGCAGTACCAGGTGCCGTGTGAATACCTGGTGGCGATCCTCGGCGTGGAGACACACTACGGGCGCAATACCGGGCCCTACCGCGCACTGGACGCTCTGGCAACGCTCGCATTCGATTATCCGCCGCGTCAGAAGTTCTTCCGTGGCGAGCTCGAGGAATTCCTGCTGCTGGCGAAGGAAAACAAGCTCGACCCGCTCAACGTCCCCGGCTCCTACGCCGGCGCCCTGGGGGTGCCGCAGTTCCTGCCCTCACAGTACCGGCGCTATGCCGTGGGCACCAACAGCGACCGGCCGCGCGACCTGTGGGGAAACTGGGACGACATCTTCGCGAGCGTGGCGAACTACCTGCGCGAGCACGGCTGGGTGGCGGGCGGACCGGTGCTGGCCGAGACCCAGCTCGAGCCCGATCCGAGCTTCCAGATCGAGCCGCACAATCTCGAGCTCAACCAGACCGTCGAGAGCCTCGGCGCGCACGGAGTGAAGGTCGCGATGAGCGTGCCGGCGGACACACCCGTGGTGCTGATCTCCGCCGAGCAGCGCGATGGTCCGGCCTATCGGGTCGGGTTTCATAATTTCTACGTGATCACGCGCTACAACGCCAGCGCACGCTACGCCATGGTGGTACACGATCTGGCCCAGGCGCTCGCGCAGCGCGTGCACGACGTCGCGCCGTGACGGGCGCGTGCCGCGCATCCGGGCCGTTCACCGGCGCGAGCGCCCTCGCACTGTGCCTGCTGCTGACGGCGTGCGCGCTGAGCGCGCGCCGTGCGCCGCCGCTTCCGCAACACGCGCCCCCGCCGGCACCCGTGCCGCCGCCGCCGCAGGGCATCGAATCGATCCCCGATGCCGTACCGCGGCTGGAGCCGCGCAGCGCCCACGGCAATCCGCCCTTCTACGATGTGTTGGGCCGGCGTTACTT
This sequence comes from Gammaproteobacteria bacterium, assembly GCA_005877965.1. Lineage (GTDB taxonomy): Bacteria > Pseudomonadota > Gammaproteobacteria > Steroidobacterales > Steroidobacteraceae > 13-2-20CM-66-19. The sequence goes on from VBNP01000189.1 coordinate 5,497, forward strand.
CGTGCTGGCCGCCGCCGACGGTTATCTGGAACGCGGTGTGGCGTCCTGGTACGGCCCGACCTTCCATGGCGGCAACACCTCGAGCGGCGAGCCCTACGACATGTACGGCATGAGCGCGGCTCACAAGACCCTGCCGCTGCCGACCTATGCGCGCGTCACCAATCTTCGCAACGGCCGCAGCGTCGTGGTGCGCATCAACGACCGCGGCCCGTTCGTCGCCAACCGCCTCATCGATCTGTCCTACACGGCGGCCGCAAAGCTCGACATGATCCACGAGGGCACCACGCTCGTAGAGGTGCGGGCGCTGACGCCGGACGCGCCCGATGAGCTGACGCGCAGCGCGCAGTCACCGCCACCCTCGCTGTATGTGCAGGCGGGTGCGTTCGCCGATCCCCGCAACGCGCAGCACGTGCTCGAGCGGCTGCACGCCGCCGGACTCGCAAGCGCCTTCATCCTCTCACCCCTGGAGGGCAAATCACGCCTGTACCGCGTGCGCCTCGGGCCCGTGGGCAGCGTCGCGGAATTTGATCAGCTCGCCGCCCGCCTGGCAGCACTCGGGATCCCCGACGCCCGCCTGGCCCTCGACTGAAGCGCGCGCGCCGCCAGGCGCGCCGCACTCGAGCGGCGCTTGAGCAGGTCGCGCTTGGGTTAAGATCCGCACCCGTGGTCCGCTCATTGTTCATCGTCGCGCCCGCCTGGGTCGCGC
>VBNP01000190.1 GCA_005877965.1 Gammaproteobacteria bacterium
ACTATGGCTTTGCGGATGCGCCGGCGCCGGATGTGGTCGTCGTCGGGGCCCAGTCGGGAGATGACCAGCTGGGTCCCTGGCTCCGGAAAGTCCACGAGCAGCATGCGCTGATCATGTCGGTGTGTACCGGCGCCTTCCGGGTGGCTCAGGCCGGGCTCCTCGACGGCAAGCCGGCGACCACTCATCACGCCTCGCTCCAGCGCCTCGCTAACCAGTATCCGCGCATCGCGGTGCGAAGCTCCGTGCGTTACGTCGAATCCGACCCACTCATTCTGACCGCCGGCGGCTTGAGCTCCGGCATCGACTCGGCGCTGCACGTGGTGGAGCTGTACTACGGGCCGATGGTCGCGCAGGCGACGGCCGACTACATGGAATACCAGGGCCAGGGCTGGAAGACGAATACGGGCGCAGGGGAACCGAAGCAGGTCCTGCCGACCATACCGCTCGCCTACCGCGACCACGAGACGCTCTGGCAGGGCACCTTCCTGCCGGACTATCCGAAGCCCAAGCCCGAGATGCCGGTGGTCCTGCATCTGGCCCTGGTGGATGGGCAGTACAGGGGGACGATCGACGCGCCAACCGAGTCGATGATCGGTGAGCCTCTCGATGAGGTGCGGGTGGACCATGGGAGCATCCACTTCACGCTGGGCTCGGAACACGGTCCGGTCGATTTCTCGGGCACCATGACCGCCGACAGGATCTCGGGCAAGGTGACCCACGCCGGCGGCTCCCCGACGCCCTTGACCCTGAGCAAAGCCGCGCCCTCGTCGCAGGCCGCGCGATGATCACCGGATGACTGCCGCGATCACTGCGAGCGCGGGGCGCCGGCGGGGGCGGCCGCATCACGTGGTGATGCTCGCCTACCCGGACGTGCAGATCCTCGACGTTACGGGGCCGCTCGAGGTGTTCAGCCGCGCCTCCCGCTGGATGCAGGATCACGGGCTGCGCCGCGATCTCGCCTACCGCGTCGAGGTCGTGGCGCCGCGCGCCGGAGCTTTCGCCACGTCCTCAGGTGTGCACCTCGTGGCGGAGCGCGCGTATCGCGAGGTCACGAGCGCAGACACGCTGCTGGTGGCCGGAGGCCGCGGCCACGCGACCGCCCGCGCTCAGGCCCCGCTGCTCGCGTGGCTTCGCCGGATGTCCGGCCGCGTCTCGCGCCTGGGCTCCGTCTGCACCGGTGCGCTGCTCCTCGCGACCTCGGGACTTCTGGAGGGTCGGCGTGCGACGACGCACTGGGCGTATCTCGAGGAGCTGAAGAAGTCCGTCGGGCACGGCGTATGCCACGACGCTATCTACACCCGCGACGGCAACATCTACACCTCCGCCGGCGTGACCGCCGGCATGGACATGGCGCTCGCGATGCTCGAGGAAGACCACGGTAACGCGGTCGCGCTCGCGGTGGCCCGGGAGCTGGTTCTGTTTCTGAAGCGCCCCGGTGGCCAGTCGCAGTTCAGCGATCATCTGGCCGCGCAGTTCAGCGAGGACGCGGGCTTGCGCAAGCTGCAGCTGTGGATGCTCGATCATGTTGATCAGGACCTGTCGGTGCCGCGCCTCGCGGAGAGAATCGCGATGAGCGAGCGCAGTTTCGCCCGGCACTTCGTCGACGGGGTCGGCTTGGCGCCCGGCCACTATGTCAGGCAGATCCGCCTCACTGCCGCACGACAGAAGCTCGAGCAGACGGATCTCCCGCTGCAGCAGATCGCCAGACGCTGCGGATTCGGGACTCCTGAGAGCCTGCGCCGCAGCTTCATCGCGTCCCTCGGAGTGACCCCCGGGGCGTATCGCGACCGCTTTCGCGGGGCTGCCCGACCTGCCGGCTGACGGCCAGCCTCACGAGCGCGCAGGCCGCGGTGCCCCCGCCTCAGGGCAGTTTCCGTGCTTCGGTCCTTTCGGCTGTGTTCGCCGCACGCTTCGGTGCCGGCCGTTCATGCGCGAGCCTCAGGCGTGGCAGTCGCGCGATGCTCTCGTTCACGGGCGGCGGCCGGGGCTTATCGACCAAGTGGGACCACGCAAAGTACGCGAGGTTTGCGAACAGCAGCGCAATAAAGACGTTCCGCACCGGCGGATTCTAAATCAACGCCGGAGCCGCGGCTGCGAAGCCTGGGAAAGCACCGCCAGCCCCCGCAGCACCAGATCCGGCACCCCGACGCAGTGGCTTCGCAGCAGCGGCCGCACGGCCGGCGCTTCGCCGCCGGTCAGCACCACCAAGGGTCTGCGCCCGAGGAGAGCGCCGGCCTCCTCCACCGCCCGATCGATGATGGCCGCCGCGGCGTAGCGGGACCCCTGGACGATCGCCGCGCGGGTGGAGCGCCCGAACAGTCCCGTTGCACCGGACGCCCCGCCGCGCGCGCGGCGCCGGATCCCGTGGGTATGACTCAGCAGCGTGTCGACCATCAGCCCGGGCGCCGGGATGATCACTCCGCCGCGCTGCCGGCCCGCAGCAGTGATCAGGTCGATGGTCATCGCGGTCCCGACCCCGACCACGCAGGTCGCCACCCCCTTGAAGAGGTGGTGAGCCCCGACAGCCGCGACAAACCGGTCGACCCCTAAACGCCAGGGCTCCACATATCCGACAGTCACTCCTGCCGCGCGGCGTGGCACCGTGACGAATCGCGCCGGGACTCCCGCGCGCCGGGCTGCCGCTGCGAGCGTCCGGTCGACCCGCGAGCCGGCCACGCTGGCGAGCAGCATGCACTCGAGACGGCGCGCCGGGCCGAACAGCCGCCGGTCGTAATCGGCGGAGCGCCACGCGGAATGAACCGCCGCGCGCGCGGTGCCCAGGCGCTCACCGTCGAAGCGGGCCCACTTGATGCGCGTGTTGCCAACGTCGACGAGCAGCACCGTCATCAGCCGGGCCTCACCGTCACATCGCCCGCGATGAACCGCTTCAGGCCCTGCGGGGTCTCCACCAGCAATGCCCCGTGAACGTCGACGCCGCGCGCCAGACCGTGCGCGATCCCGTGCGCCGCAGTCACATCCACCGGCCGCCCCCGCAACGCGTCTGCCGCCCGCCATTCCTCGATGAACGGCTTGAGCCCCTCGCGCTCGAAAGCAAGGAGCCCCCGCAGGCAGGCGCTCACCAGGGCCGCCGCGACCGAGTTGCGCGAGGTCTCCGCGAGGCCGGCGCTCTTGAGATCGGTCGCCGCCACCCCGGTCTCCGTGATCCTCTGCAGGAGTGCGGCGCCGAGCGCCATGTTCACTCCGATCCCGATGACGACACAGGCGGGACCGGTGGATTCCGCCCGCAGTTCGATGAGCACGCCCCCGAGCTTGCCCTCCCCGAGCAGCAGGTCATTCGGCCATTTGAGCCCGGCACCGGCCACCCCGAATGAGCGCAGTGCCCGCAGCGCGCATACCCCGATGACCAGGCTCAGCGCGCCGAGATCGCGCGGCACCTCGCGGAACGTCCAGCTGAGCGACAGGCAGATCGCCCCGCCCGGGGAGGCCAGCCACGCGCGCCCGAGCCGCCCACGGCCGGCGGTCTGATATTCAGTGAGAAAGACCTCGCTCGTCGCGCCGGGCGGGTTGGCGCGCGCGAGCAACACGCTGTTGGTCGAGGCGGTGGACCAGGTGGTCTCGACGCTGCGCACGTGGTCGCGCACGTCCCGCGCCAGGCGTTCGCGGATCTTCGCCGCATCGAGAGGATCGCCCGCGCTCGCGAGCCGATAGCCTCGATTGCGCACCGCGTGCAGCGTCGCGCCCAGCTCCCTAAGCGTCCCGGCCGCCTTCCAGATCGCGCTGCGGCTGACGCCGAGCGCGCGCGCGAGCTGCTCGCCGGAGTGGAAGCGACCGTCGCAGAGCGCGGCGAAGACGCGCGCCGCGAGCGGCGTCGACTCGCGCGTCTCGGGGTGTGCGGATCCGCCGGTACGCGCCATCTCAGGCCTGCCGGCGGCGCGATCCAAAGAGCCACAGCCGGCGGGCGCGCGACTCGGTGCCTGCGCTCATGCGCGCAATGTTGGCGCGGTGGGTGAACAGGATCAGCACAGCGACGAGTATCCCGTAGCTGAGGAGCGGCGCCCGCGGGCTCGCGTCGCTGAGCGCGATCGAGACCGCCAGCCCGAACGCACCCAGCATGGAGGCGAGCCCCACAAAGCCGAAGAGCACGACCGCCGCGAACCAGGTGAGCACCATGGGCAGGAGGAGCCACGGGTGGATGCCGAGCACGGTGCCCACCAGCGTCGCGACTCCCTTGCCGCCGCGGAATCCATACCACAGCGGGTAGACATGTCCCAGTATCACGGCGAGTCCGCACACCGTCACGCACCAGGCGTGCAGGGCGGGCGCCGCCGGCGCGATCCCGGGCAGGAGCGCGGGGGCGATGAGGTGCGTTGCGATCCAGCCCTTCGCCAGATCGATCACCAGCACCCAGAGCGCCACCGCCTTGCCCTGGGTCCGCAGGGCGTTGGTGGCGCCTGCATTGCCGCTGCCGAGCGCGCGAATGTCGATGCCGCCGCGCAGGCGCCCGACGATGAGGCTCCCCACGATCGAGCCCAGGAGATAGGAGAGACTCCCTTTGACCAGCAGCTCGATCACGCCGGCCGGAACACTTCCGCCAGCATGCAGCGCACGCTGCCGCCGCCGAGCTCTTCGATGGTGGGAACGGGAACCGCGAGCACGGCGTCGGTGCAGCCGGAGAGTCGTGCGAACAGCTCGGGGTTGAGCGCGCGGCGGGCGGTCTCCGACATCACGAGCACGCGCGAGTCCCCCAGCGCCTCGTCCCAGGTGCCGAGCTCGAGCATGTTGCCGCCGAAAGCTGCGATCTCCTCATGGCCGATCTCGATGATCTCGCGGTCGCTGGCGCGCAGCTGAGCGAGGACCCGCTCCCGGTCGCCGGGCGCAATCGCCCCGCTGCCGATGACCACCGCACGCTCGCCGATGCACATCAGGACGTTGGTGTGATAGAGCGGCGCGCCGGCGCGATCGGTGGCCTGAAAGATCACCGCCTGGTACTGGAGCTCCCGCGCCCATTCCGCGACCAGCTGCGCATCGGTGCGCGGCGAGGTGCAGGCGTAGGCGACACGCTCGACGTGATCGAGCACCAGGCTCCCGGTGCCCTCGAGAAATCTTCCCTGTCTCTCGTGGTGCGTGAGATCGATGAGGTGCGACACCCTGAAGTCGAGTCGCTTCACGGCCGCATCGATGACCTCCTGGCGGCGCTCGAGCCGGCGGCTCGCGCTCTGCATGGGATACAGCACCAGCGTGCCGTCATCATGAAAACTCAGCCAGTTGTTGGGGAACACCGCATCGGGCTTCACCGGGTGCGTCGTGTCGTCCACGGCGCAGACGCTGATGCCCTCGCTCCCGAGCGCCTGGGCGAGGCGCTCGAACTCCGCGCGCGCCCGGGCATCCGCCCCGGCGGCGCTGCTCACAGCCTGCGGACGCTGGAAGGTGTTGGTGGCGGCGGTCTCCGGGTTATAGCCGAACGCCTGAGGCCGGACCATGAGTACGGCATCCGCGCATTGCTGGTGCGCCTTTCCGTCAGACCGTGGGGAGCTCTCGGCGCTGCGCGACATGGCACATTCTCGCACGTCCCGAAAAGGCGCGGATCGCAGGCGAAATTCGGGGAGGGGCGGCGCGGCCCGCGCGGGGGCCTCAGGCGCGCAGCACGCGGAGCGCCGGCAGGGTCTGGGTAAGATCGAGCGGCTGCCCGGAGAGGTACAGCGCGCAGTCCTGTGCCGGCGCCGGCCGGGCAAAGAGATAGCCCTGCGCAAAGCCACAGCCGAGCTGGCGCAGCTTCTCGAGCTGTTGCCAGCCCTCGATGCCCTCCGCAACCACCTCGATGTGCAGGTGCCGGGCCATGGCGATGATGGCGCTGACGATGGCGAGATCGCTCAGGTCCGTCACCAGGTCACGCACGAAACTGCGGTCGATCTTGAGCGCATCCACGCGCCAGCGCTTCAGGTACGAGAGGCTCGAGTAGCCAACGCCGAAATCATCGATGGCGATGCGCACGCCCAGCTCGCGCAGGCTCGCCACCGCGTCCTGGCTCGCATCGGGGTTGCGTGCGTCGCGCCGTTCGAACACCGCGCCCTCGGTCAGCTCGACCTGCAGGAGCGAGGGTTCCAGGCCATGCTGCCGTGTGAGCCTCGAGATATTCTCGGCGAGATTGGAGCGCTGCAGCTGCACTGCCGAGACGTTGAAGGCGATCGGCACCAGCGTGCCGCCCGCCTGCCGCCAGCGCACCGCGTCCTCGACCGCCCGTTGCAGCACGAACTCCCCGATCGGCACCATCAGGCCGGTCT
>VBNP01000004.1 GCA_005877965.1 Gammaproteobacteria bacterium
GATGATCCCCGAACCGCAGATGCCGGTCACACCGGAGCGGGCGACGGCCCCGTTGAACGCGGGCTCATCCGACCACAGATCGGAGCCTATGACCTTGAACTTCGCTTCGAGCGTCGTGGGATCGATGCGCACGCGCTCGATCGCCCCGGGAGCCGCGCGCTGGCCGCAGCTGATCTGCGCGCCCTCGAAAGCCGGCCCGGTGGGGCTCGAGCAGGCGAGCAGGCGCTGACGATTGCCCAGGACGATCTCGGCGTTGGTGCCGACGTCGACCAGCAGCGTGAGTTTCTCGGAAAGGTCGGGGCGCTCCGCCAGGATCATGCCGGCGGCATCCGCGCCCACGTGACCGGCGATACACGGCAGAGTATAGACTCGCGCACCCGGATGCAGGGTGAGCCCCAGCTCCGCGGCGTGCAGACCGAGGGCGGAATCGGTCGCGAGCGCGAAGGGCGCACCGCCCAACTCCACCGGATCGATGCCGAGCAGCAGATGATGCATGATCGGGTTGCCGACCATAGTCAGCTCGAGAATGTCTGACACCGACACCTTCGCGTCGCGTGCCACCTCTGCGGCGAGCTTGTTGAGCGCAGCGCGCACGGCCTCGGTCATCTGCTGCGCCCCGCCGGCGTGCATCATCGAATAGGAAACCCGGCTCATCAGGTCTTCGCCGAAGCGGATCTGGGGATTCATCGAGCCGCTGGAGGCGACCACCTCGCCGGTTTCGAGATTGCACAGATGGGCGGCGATGGTGGTCGAGCCCACGTCCACCGCGAGACCGTAAACCCGATCGTGAAATCCCGGCCAGACGCCGATGAGCTGCGAGCCGGCGTGCACGGCCACGGTGACTTTCCATTCGCCCTTGCGCAGCGCCGACTGCAGAGCCTGCAGGACCGCGAGGTCGGCGCGCAGCGGGCCGAAATCCCACTCGCGGTGCAGCGCGTTGAGCAGTCGTTGCAGGTCGCCGGCGGGATCATGCATGTCCGGCTGGGGCACCTCGACGTAATGAAGATGCACGACCGGATCCAGGGTGATCGGGTGCGCCTCCACCGCCTTGCGCACCACCTGGCGGTGCACCTGGCTGCTGGCGGGCACGTCGACGACGAGGTCGCCCTGGATCTGTGCGGAGCACGACAGCCGGTGACCGGTCAGCAGTGGACGCCGTCGCGAGAAGCTCTGCTCGGCTGCGCTCAGGGGGGAGAGATTGGCGGCCTGCGAGCTGACGCCGTGCTTGGGAAAGTCACCCTCCATCACCAGCACCTGGCAACGCCCGCACAGCGCGCGCCCGCCGCACACGGAGTCGACGTCGACCCCCAGGCTGCGGGCGGCCTGCAGGAGTGGTGTGCCGAGCGGGAAGCGGCCGCGCTTGCCGGACGGCGTAAAGACGACGAGTGCGTCCTTGTCGGTCATGAAGGATTCTGTGCGCGCCTCCGGTGCCCACCCTCGCGCCGCCCGCGTGCCGTGCCCACGGGGGTCGCGGCGCTCGCCGCACCCGAGGCCTGCAGCGGCGGCGCTTCGCGGAAGCGGCGGATCCAGCGCGCGCAATCCGGGTCGTGACCCATCATGACGTCCGCGGCCATGCATGCCTTGACGATCTCCAGGTGCATCGGGTTCATGATCGCGGAGGTAAGTCCCGCGCCGATCGCCATGGTGAGAAAGGTCGCACTGATGCCTTCGCGCGCGGGCAGGCCAAAGCTCACGTTGGATGCGCCGCAGGTGGTGTTCACTTTCAGCTCGCTCTTCAGGCGCTTGAGCAGTAGCATGACCTGCCTGCCCGCCTGGTTGATGGCGCCGATCGGCATGACCAGCGGATCCACCACGATGTCGCTCGCTGGAATGCCGTAATCGGCGGCGCGCTGCACGATCTTCTTCGCGACCTCGAAGCGCATATCGGGATCCTCGGAGATGCCGGTCTCGTCGTTGGAAATCGCGACCACCGCGGCGCCGTACTTCTTCACCAGCGGCAGCACCGACTCGAGCCGCTCCTCCTCTCCGGTGACCGAGTTCACCAGCGGTTTGCCCCTGTAGACCGCGAGTCCCGCTTCCAGCGCCTTGACGATGGATGAGTCGATCGACAGCGGCACGTCGGTGATTGACTGCACCAGCTGCACCGTCCTGGCCAGGATCGCCGGCTCATCGGCGAGCGGGATGCCGGCGTTGACGTCCAGCATGTGCGCTCCGGCTGCCACCTGTGCCAGCGCGTCGGCTTCGACACGGCTGAAATTTCCGGCGGCCATCTCCGCAGCGAGGACTTTGCGCCCCGTCGGGTTGATGCGCTCGCCGATCATGACGAAGGGACGCTCGAGGCCGAGCACGACCTCGCGGGTTGCGGAGCTGATGACGGTGTCGGTCATGAGGCCATCCTGTTGGTATTCGCCTGGGGGTCACGTCCGGGGTACCACGGCACGCGGCCGCTCAACACCCCGGAGCGCTCGATGATTTCTGCCACGGTCTCTTCCTGGCGGTAAGCCATGACGTGCACGCCGTGCACGCCCTTGATGGTGCGGATCTCCTGGATGAGCTCGATGCACAGCTTGCGGCCCTCGAGTGCACCATCGCTCGCGCCCGCCAGGCGCCTGATGATCTCATCCGGAATGTGCACGCCGGGAACGTGTGTGCGGATCCACTCGGCCGCCTTGGCGGAGCGCAGCGGGCCCACGCCCACGAGTATGAAGACTTTGTCGAGCAGACCGAGCTCTTCCACCTGGCGCATGAAGGCTCTCAGCAGCGGCACGTCGTAGCAGAACTGGGTCTGGATGAACTGCGCGCCGGCGGCGACCTTTTTTGCCAGCCGCTGCGCGCGCCACTCGACCGGCTTGGCAAAGGGATTCTCGGCGGCGCCGAGCAATACCCGCGGCGCGTAGCTGATCTTGCGCCCGGATAGGAAGTGATGCTCATCGCGCAGCGTGCGCGCGGCTTCGAGCAAGCTCAGCGAATCCAGATCAAACACCGGCAGGGCCTGCGGATGGTCGCCCGCCTGCACGCCATCGCCCGTCAGGCATAGCAGGTTGCAGACTCCCATGGCGGCACCGCCCAGGATGTCGCCCTGGATGGCGATGCGGTTCCTGTCCCGGCAGGAGATCTGCATCACCGGCGCGTAGCCCATCCGGGTGAGGAGCGCACACACTGCGAGACTAGACATGTGGCAGTTGGCGCCACTGCCGTCGGTGGCGTTGATGGCGTCCACGTGGCCGTCGAAAATGCGGGCGCGCCGGTAGACGTCCTCGGGATCGGCCGAGTCAGGGGGCGCGAGCTCGCTGGTGACCGCGAAAGTTCCGGCGCGCAATACCCGCTCGAAGCGTCCCGGTGAGGTGTGTCCGGGGAGAATGGGCAGCGGATAGCCCGGAACCGGTTCGTCTTCGAAAATCACTTCGGATCTCCCACGCGCTGGCGCACCACGCGCAGCCAGGAAGACCTGCCCTGCAGACGCTGGTCCACGGCGACCTGTACCTGCCGCAGCGCCTCCATTCCGCCAGGAATCCGCGCGCTGCCGGCCACCGCCTCCGTCCACACGCACTTCATTTCCGGGCGCACTTCGCAGTGCCCGTTGGCGCGCACGCCGCCGCACGGGCCGTTGCGCAGGTTCTTGGGACAGTTCATCGGGCACGACATGCCGGTGGAGCTCAGGATGCATTGACCGCACATGCGGCAGTCGAACAACAGCCCCTTCACCGAGCGCTCCACGGCGGCGACCGGCCGCTCGAGGCGTTGATAGCCGAGCCGCTTCCACAAGGGATGCAGTGCCACGAGTATGGATTCGAAGCCCCGGTAGAAGGCGTTCAGCCCCCGGGCGTGTCGGACCGACCACTGTCTGACCGCGTACACCTAAGAGCCCGCCGACAGCCCCTTCGACCGGATCAGCTCCTCGAGCTGCTCGTCGCTGAAGCGCGCTTCGATTCGCGCGGCCTCCGCGGCCGCCTCGGCGTGGATGTCTTCACCGCAGGGCCGCCCCTCGCTGCGCTTCCAGTCGGCGAGATAGGCATCCGAGCTGCCGCGGCCGGCACGCATGGCCGCCCGATCCACCGCTTCCTGGAAGCGCGCCGACAGCTGTGCTTTGGCGGTCTCGCGACCGCGCCGGACGACGACCTGGGCGGGGATATCGCGCCAGGAGATGATGGTCAGGCTTGCCATGCCAGGGCGTCCTGGCTCGTCACCAGAGTGCGCAGGCGCGTGCCCAGCTCCCCGTAACCGGTGTAGCGGTACTCGAAGCAGAAGCCGAGCGAGTCCGCGATCTGCCGCGCCCGCCCGATGGCGTCCGCACGGTCGGTCTGCGCGAGATACACCAGCTTCTTGTAGTGGCGGAAATACTCGGCCGCGAGTTCCGGGTGGCGGTCGAGGCCGAGGGGCCGCACGACCAGGCGCTCGTAGTGCCGCAGCAGGAAGTCCGTCAGGTAGAACGTGCCGGGCTCGGCTTCGGCGAGCTGCGCAAACACCTGCGGCCGTGCCAGGAACTCGTAACAGTGGGCGCCCGGCAGCCGCTCGACGCCTTCCTCCTTGAGCACCGCATCCAGCTGTCCGCCGGTGCCGCAATCTCCGTAGACCACGAACATCTTCGCGTAGCGGGCGCGGTTCGCCTGGATCTCGGCGCGCACCGCCGGCGCGATGCGCTCGGGCCGATTGTGCAGCTGCGCGGGCAGGCAGCGCACATCGAGTGTGGTCCAGCCATTCGCGCGCTTGAGCGCTGCGATCTCGCGGGCGAGAGCCCCGCAGGCGATGAGCAACGTGCGGCAAGTGTCCATCAGGCCGCGCGGTTGGCGCGCCGCGCGGCGAGCAGCGTCTTGGCCGTCTCCACCGCGATCGCGGCATCGCGGCAGTACGCGTCGGCCCCCACCGCTCTGCCGAATTCCTCATTCAGCGGGGCGCCGCCGACCAGCACGATGTAGTCCTTGCGGATACCCTTTTCCCGCAGGGTGTCGATCACGACTTTCATGTAGGGCATGGTCGTGGTGAGCAGCGCAGACATGCCGAGGATGTCCGGCTTGTGCTGCTCCAGCGCCGCGAGATACTTCTCGACCGGGTTGTTGATGCCGAGATCGATGACCTCGAAGCCCGCGCCCTCGAGCATCATCGACACCAGATTCTTGCCGATGTCGTGGATGTCGCCCTTGACGGTGCCGATCACGATCTTGCCGATGGGCGGCACGCCGGTCTCGGCCAGCAGCGGGCGCAGGATTTCCATGCCGCCCTTCATGGAGTTCGCGGCGAGCAGGACCTCGGGCACGAACAGGATGCCGTCGCGGAAGTCGATGCCGACGATCCGCATGCCTTCGACCAGCGCGTCATTCAACACTTTCTCGGCGTTCCAGCCACGCTCGAGGAAGATGCGCGTGGCCTCTTCCACCTCGGCCCTGAGGCCGTTGTAGAGGTCGTCGTGGACCTGCTCGGTGAGCTCCTGGTCGTTCAGATCGCGTAGCTTGAATTCGGCGTCGGCTTGTTCTGCCATTGTCGAAATCTCCATGCGCGACAGGGATCTAGCGGGGTAGGCGCGCGTTTACATGGTAAGGGGAGGGTGCCGGAGGCAATGGCTACTTCGCGACCGCCGCATGTCCGGCAACGACAGCGCTCAGACCGGGAGCGGTCTCGCCCGCGGGGTGTGCGTGCGTGCCCGGCTTACCCTGACGGGTCTGGCGTTCCGTGCTCGGCGGGCAGCCGAACTGCGCCCGGTAGCAGCGCGAGAAATGCGGTGGCGACTGGAAGCCGCAGGCCGTAGTGATATCGATGATCGGCATCGAGGTCTGCAGCAACAGCTCGCGCGCGCGGCGCAGGCGCATCTGCAGGTAGTAGCGCTTGGGCACGCAGTTCAGATGGCGCTTGAACAGGCGCTCGATCTGGCGCCGCGACAGCCCCGTGGCGGAGGCGATCTCATCGAGCGACAGGGGCTTCTCGATGTTCTCTTCCATGAGCTGCGCCACCTTGATCAGGCTCTCGTGGCTCACACCGATCTGGGCGCGCAGTGGCACGTACTGCCGGTCGCGGTCGTTGCGCACCCGATCCACGATGAACTGTTCCGAAATGAGCTGTGAGACGCGTACACCGAGCTTCGACTCCACCAGGTGCAGCATCAGATCCAGCGGCGCCACGCCGCCCGAGCAGGTGAAGCGGTCGCGATCGATGGTGAACAGCTGATCGCTCAGGTAGATGCGTGGGAACTCCTCGCGCAGCGCCGAGAGATTCTCCCAGTGGATGGTGGCGCGGTACTTATCCAGCAGTCCCGCCTTCGCCAGCGCGTAGCCCCCGGTGCACAGCGCACCGAGCGGCACGCGTCGCTCCGCGAGGCGCCTCAGGGCCGCCACGATCTTCGGCGACACGGCCTCCTGCACCTCGACCCCGCCGCAAACGAACAGGATGTCGACGGGTCCCACCTGCTCGAGCGGCACAGTGGGGGAGAGCTGCAGGCCGTTGCTGGCCGGCGTCGGTTGCCCATCGAGGCTCACGATCGACCAGTCGTACACCGACTGCCCGGTGAGTTTGTTCGCCATCCGCAACGGCTCGACCGCGGTCGACAGCGCGATCATCGAGTACCGCGGCAACGTCAGAAACGCGAACTTGCTCCGGGGGAATGCCACATGCCAGATTTTACGCTCTTCTTGCCTGATTGCGACAGGTATTAGCCCGCGGAGCTCTCGGGGCCGGGCCCTTCAGGCCCTCAAATCGAGGTTGTCGGGGTCGTAGGGCGACTCGCGCAGCACCGTCGCCTGCTTGCGTTCGCCCAGGATCTCGATCGCGAGCTGCGTGCCCGGCTGTGCGAACTCGGCCCTGGTGTAGCCGATCGCCAGACTCTTGCTCAGGCAGTGCCCGTAGTAGCCGGAGGTCGCACGTCCGATCACGCGGCCGGCGGGCTCGAACAGCGGCTCGTTGCCGAGCGGATCGGCGTCGGTCACGCCGTGCACCTCGAGCGTCACGAAGCGGTTGGGGACGCCCGCGGCCAGCTGCTTCTCCAGTGCCTGCCTGCCGATGAACGGCCCCTTGTTCATGCGCACGAATCGATCGAGACCTGCCTCGAAGGGTGTGTAGTCGGGCGTCATGTCGCTGCCCCACATGCGGTAGGACTTCTCCAGGCGCAGCGATTCCATGGCGCGCATGCCCACCATGCCGATGCCGTGAGCCTTGCCGGCCTCAAACAGCGCATCGAACAGGTGATGCGCGTATTCAACAGGGAAGTGCAGCTCCCACCCGAGGGCGCCGACGAAGTTCACGCGCAGCGCATACACCTCGACCGCCAGTCCCGCCTCGATGGTCTGCGCCGTAAGCCACGGGAAGGACGCGTTGTCGAGCGGGGTGTCGGTCAGCTGCGCCAGCACCTCGCGCGACTTCGGTCCCGCGAGCACGAAGCAGCCGCGGGTGTTGGTGATGTTGCGAAGCCCCACCGAGCCGTCCCCGGGCAGTGACTTGAAGAGATAATCGCTGTCGTAACGCTCCGCGGCGCCGGCGCTCACCACGTAGTAGTGCCGCTCGGCGATCTTGGTGACGGTGAACTCGGAACGAATGCCGCCCCGGCGCGTGAGCGCGTGACACAGCGCCAGCCGTCCGGTCTTCGACGGAACCTTGTTGGCCACCAGCCCATCGAGCCAGGCTTCCGCCCCGGGCCCGGTGATCTCGTGCTTGGTAAACGGGGTGAGGTCGATGACGCCGGCGCGCTCGCGCATCAGGCGGGCCTCGTTCCCCACGTGCTCGAAGTAGTTGCTGCGCCTGAAGCTCCAGCGATCCCGGCGCTCGACGCCCGGCGGCGCGAACCAGTTGGCGCGCTCCCAGCCGTAGCGCTGTCCCCAGACTGCGCCCCTGGCGTCGAGGCGGTCGTACACCGCGCTCGTCTTCGCCGGTCGCGCGTCGGGGCGCTCCTCGTCGGGAAAATGGATGGTGAAGACGTTGCGGTAGGTCTCCTCGTTCTTCTGAACGAGGAAGCGCTTACTGGTGTAGGCGCCGAAGCGGCGCGGATCGACCCCCAGCATGTCGATGCCGGGCTCGCCTTCGACGATCCACTCGGCGAGCTGCCAGCCGGCGCCGCCGGCGGCGGTGATGCCGAAGCTGTGGCCCTCGTTGATCCAGACGTTCCGCAGCCCCCAGGCCGGCCCGATGAGAGGGCTCCCGTCGGGCGCGTAGGAGATCGGCCCGTTGACGATGTCCTTGATGCCGCAGTGCTCGAGCGCCGGCACGCGGCGCGTGGCGGCCTCGACGTGCGGCACGAGGCGATCGAGATCGCCGGGAAAGAGGCTGCGCCCGAACCAATCCGGCACGCCGTCCGCAAAGCGCGCGGGCGCCCCGTGCTCGTAGGGGCCGAGGATCCAGCCCATGCGCTCCTCGCGCAGGTAGTAGGACTTGTCCGGCTCGCGCAGCACCGCGAGCTCGCGCCCGCCGCCCTGGCGATAGGCCTTGAGCTCCGGAGACTCGTCGTAGACGATGTACTGGTGCTCGACCGGGATGGCCGGGACGTTGAGTCCCAGCAGCCGCCCGGTCTGGCGTGCATAGTTGCCGGTGGCCAGAACCAGGTGCTCGGCGCGGATGTCGCCCTGGCTGGTGCGTACCCGCCACTCTCCGCTCGCGACGCGCTCGAACGCGAGCGCCTCGGTGTGCTCGTAGATCTCCGCGCCCGCGTTGCGCGCGCCCTTGCGCAGCGCCATGGTGAGATCGGCGGGCGCGATGTGACCGTCGTGCGGGTGATAGAGCGCGCCGATGAGGGCGGGAGTGTCGGCGCTGCCGCCGAGCTCGATCAGCGGCCAGAGCTCCTTCACGCGCGCGGGACCGATGACTTCGAACGGCACGCCGATGGTGTTGGCCGTGCCGCAATATTTCTGGTACTCGTCCATGCGCTCCTTGCAGGTTGCGAGGCGCAGATTGCCGGTGACGTGGAAGCTCACGTCCTGGCCGGTCTCCTGCGGCAGGCGCTTGTACAGATCCACCGAGTACTTGTGCAGCTGGCCGACGGTGTAGCTCATGTTGAACAGCGGCAGGAGGCCCGCGGCGTGCCAGGTGGAGCCCGCGGTGAGCTCGGTGCGCTCGATCAGCGCGACATCCGCCCAGCCTTTTCTCGTCAGGTGATACAGCGTGCTCACCCCGACCACGCCGCCACCGATGACCAGGACCCGAACATGCGTCTTCACTTGGGCTTTCTCCTCAAATGATGCCGCGCGCGGCTTCGCCGAGAAACTGCGCTACGTAGGCGACGAAGGAGCGCCACACCTCGACGCGAAACACCTGCGGCTCGGTGCGCCAGAGCACGACTTCGGCCTTCGCCAGCATGGTGCGCGTGCACATGCCTACCGGGAAGGCGCTCGCATCCAGATCCAGCGGGCAGCCGGCGGCGAGCAGTGTCGCGGCCTGTGGGCCGCTCACCACGAGCGCGCTCTGGCGGTGGCTCACATCCACGAGCGAATGCGCCAGCCCCTCGAGCGCCGCAGCCAGCGCAGCGCCGAATGCGGGAGGCGGCGCGTGCGGCGCGATCAGCAGCCACTCGTCGGGCCCGAGCCACAGCGCCGCCCGATCGGCCCCGACCGTCGCCCGACAGGCCGTGGCCGGGATGGCGAGACCGAGGGCGCTCCCGGCCGCCGCCCGGACATCGGCGCCGCCGCGCAGGACGTAGCGCGTCGCGGGCGGGAGCGCGTGCAGTGCGGTGCTCGCGCTGACGAGCGGCGGGCGGCGGGCGGCGCTGAGATCACGCATGCAGCCGCCTGCCTTGCGGGTCGTAGAACACCGGCGATGCGACCTCAACCGGGACCTCGCCTCCGGGAATGGAGACGTACAGCGTCTGGCCGGTGCGGGCGCGCCCGCCCGCGACCAGCCCCAGGGCGATGGAGCGGCCGAGCACGGCGCTGTGGTAGGACGAGGTGATGTGCCCCAGCGCACGCGCGGGTGCGCGTGCGCCCGCTTGGGCCATGACCTGAGTCCCTTCCTCCACCACCGTCTGCGGGTCGGTGGTGAGCAGGCCTACGAGCTGGCGCCGCTGCGGCGAGGTCATGGCCGGTCGCGCGAGCGAGCGCTTGCCGACGAAATCGGGCTTGTTCTTGCCGATCGCCCAGCCCAGGCCCGCATCATCCGGCGTGACGGTGCCGTCGGTGTCCTGGCCGACGATGATGTAGCCCTTCTCGGCGCGCAGCACGTGCATGGTCTCGGTGCCGTAGGGCGTGATGCCGTGCGCCTGGCCGGCATCCCAGATGGCTTCCCACACCGCCGGCCCGAAGTCAGCCGGGACGTTGACCTCAAAGCCGAGCTCCCCGGTGAAACTGACGCGGAACAGCCGCATCGGCACACCGCAGATATACCCCGGCGCGACACTCATATGCGGCAGCGCAGCCGCCGCGAGATCGATGTCCACGAGCCCGGCGAGCACCGCGCGCGCGTTCGGCCCCTGCACCGCGATCACCGCCCACTCCTCGGTGGTCGAGGTGAGCCATACCTTCAGGTCCGACCATTCGGTCTGCAGGTAGTCCTCCATCATTGCCAGCACCCTCGGGGCGCCGCCGGTGGTGGTGGTGACGTGAAAGCGGTTCTCACTCACGCGCGCCACCACGCCGTCGTCGTATACGAAGCCGTCATCGCGCAGCAGCAGGCCGTAGCGGCAGCGGCCGACGGCGAGACTCGTCCACGCATTGACGTACAGGCGGTTCATGAACGTGACCGCGTCCTGGCCGACCACTTCGATCTTGCCGAGCGTGGAGGCGTCGAAAATTCCGCAGGCGTTGCGCACCGCGAGGCACTCGCGCCCGAGCGCCGCATGCATGTGTTCGGCGCCGCGCGGAAAGTAGCGCGCGCGCTTCCACAGGCCCACATCCTCGAACACCGCACCCTGCGCGCGCGCCCACTCATGCATGGGCGTGGTGCGCACCGGGTCGAACAGCTCCCCGCGCGCGGGTCCCGCGAAGCCGCCGAAGCTCACGGGTGTGTAGGGCATGCGGAAGCTCGTCAGCCCCACCTCGGGGATGGCCTTGCCGAGGGCGCGCGACACGATGCCGAGCGCATTCAGGTTCGAGGTCTTGCCCTGGTCCGTCGCCATACCCGTGGTGGTGTAGCGCTTCACGTGCTCGATCGAGCGGAATCCCTCGCGCGTCGCGAGCGTCAGGTCCCTGGTGGTTACATCGTTCTGCCAGTCGACGAACGCGCGCCCGCGGGCACCGGCAGGCTGGGGCAGGGCGCCGGCGAAGCCCGCCCCGCCGCCGGCTGCAGGTTGCACGGCGGGGGTGGCCGCAGCGCCGGACGGGCACACGCCCGTGCGCGCGGCAGCCGTGGCCTCGCGCGCGGCGGCAGCCCCGGCGGCGGCGCCATCGGCGAGCGCCGCGCCGAGCGCGAACACACCGCGGCAGGCCCCGGCGCTGCGTGCCCGCTCGGCCGGCGTGCCGGGAAGGAAGGCCTGCAGCCCCTCATCCCACAAGAGCTTGCCGCGCGACTGCGAAAACAGGTGCACGCTCGGTGTGAAGCCACCGCACATGAGCACGAGGTCGCACGGCTGTGTCTGCGTGTCGCTCGGTTCACCGTCCTGCAGCCGCGCGAGCAGGATCGAGTTCACGCGGCGTCGTCCGGCGGTACCGAGCACGGTCGCTCCTGTCAGCACCGGAATGCCCGCGGCGCGCGCCTTCGCAGCCCACGGGCCGTCCTCCGGGCCACGCACATCCGCGATGCTGGCGATGAACACTCCCGCCCCCTGCAGCTCGAGCGCCACCGGGTATGCCTCATCACATGCGGTGACCACCACGGCGCGCGTGCCCGGCAGTACTGCATAGCGGTTGAGCCAGGTGCGCGCCGCGCCGGCCAGCATGATTCCCGGCCGGTCGTTACCCGGGAACACCAGCGGGCGCTCGATGGCGCCGGTGGCGAGCACCACTTCGCGGGCGCGCACCTGCCATTGGCGCTCACGCGGCACCTCCGGGTGCGGGTCGGCGAGGTGGTCGGTCAGCCGCTCGTTCAGCCCCAGAAGGTTGTGCGGGAAGTAACCGAACGCCGTGGTGCGCGGCAGCAGCGTGACGCGGGCGTTCGAACCCAGAGCGGCCAGCGTCTGCTTCAGCCACTGCGCGGCGGGGCGGCCCTCGATGGCGGTGGCCCCGTGCGGATCAGCCGCGAGCAGCGAGCCGCCGAACTCGTTCTGCTCATCGCACAGCATGACGCGCGCGCCGCTCGCGGCGGCGGCCGCGGCGGCGGCGAGTCCGGCGGGGCCAGCGCCCACGATGAGCACGTCGCAGTGCCCATAGCGCGAGGCGTACCGGTCGGGGTCCGCCTCGGTGGGAGCGCGCCCGAGGCCGGCGGCGGCGCGAATGCGCGGCTCGTAGAGTGACTGCCACGCGCTCCGCGGCCACATGAAAGTCTTGTAGTAAAAGCCGGCCGGGATGAACGGGGCGAGCAGATCGTTGACGGCGCCGAGGTCGAAGGCGAGGCTCGGCCAGCGATTCTGACTGTGCGCTTCAAGTCCCTCGTACAGCTCCACTTGCGTGGCGCGCAGGTTGGGCGTGTAGCGCGCGGCGTCGCGCCGCACCGCCACCAGCGCGTTGGGCTCCTCGGCGCCGGATGCGAGCACGCCACGCGGGCGGTGATATTTGAACGAGCGCCCCATCAGGTGCACGCCGTTGGCGAGCAGCGCCGAGGCGAGCGTATCCCCGGCAACGCCGGTGTAGGCCCGCCCGTCGAAGCTGAAATGCACGACGCGCGAGCGGTCGATACGCCCACCCTCCGGGGTGCGCAGGCCCTCGTTCACCTGCGCACCGTGGCTGCGGCAGTGGGGACCGGCTCGCCCAGCCTGTAGGTGGCGAGGAAATGATCGGTGGTCGTGTCGCGCAGCGCGTTGAAGAATCGACCACAGCCGTGCGTGTGACGCCAGCGCTCGGCGTGCACACCGCGGGTGTTGTCACGGCGGTACAGATAGTCCGCCCACTGCTGCGCGGTGGCTTGCGCCGGCTGCGGCGGGCGGGCGATGTGCGCCTGCCCGCCGTACACGAACTCCGGCTCGGGACGCTCACCGCAATACGGACAGTCGATCAGCAGCATGGCGATGTCGGCGGCATGGTGATGTCATCAGTGCGCCACCGCAGCCGCGGCCGCCTCATCGATGAGGTGACCGTCGCGGAAGCGCTCCAGGGTGAACGGCGCGTTGATCGGGTGCGGCTCATCGCGCGCGATGGTCCAGGCAAACACATGGGCCGAGCCCGGCGTGGCCTTGAACCCGCCGGTGCCCCAGCCGCAGTTCACGTACAGCCCCGGCACCGGCGTTTTGGCAATGATGGGCGAGCGATCGGGGGTCACGTCGACGATGCCGCCCCAGTTGCGCAGCATGCGCAGGCGGCGAAACATGGGGAACAGCTCGCAGATCGCTTCCAGCGCGTGGCTGGTCACATGCAGGCCGCCGCGCTGCGTATACGAGGTGTAGGCGTCGGTGCCCGCGCCGATGACCAGTTCCCCCTTGTCGGACTGGCTGATGTACGCGTGGATGGTGTTGGACATGACCACGCACGGGAACACCGGCTTCACCGGTTCGGACACCAGCGCCTGCAGCGGGTAACTCTCGAGCGGCAGCTCGATCCCGGCCATTTTCATGATGACGCTGGTGTGACCGGCCGCCGCCACGCCGATGCGCGGGGCGCGGATCGTGCCGCGCGTGGTCTCCACGCCCTCGACCGCGCCGCTGGCGTTGCGGCGGATGCCGGTCACTTCGCAATTCTCGATGATGTCGACCCCGAGTGAATCCGCGGCGCGCGCGTATCCCCAGGCCACCGCGTCGTGGCGCGCGGTGCCGCCGCGGCGCTGCAGCGCGGCGCCGAGTACCGGATAGCGGATGTTGCCTGTGTTCAGCGGCGGACAGAAGGCCCGGGCCTCTTCGGGCGTCAGCCACTCGTTGTCGACCCCATTGACGCGATTCGCGTGCACATGGCGCTTGAGGACCTGCACGTCGTGCACCGTGTGCGCCAGCATCAGGACGCCGCGCTGCGAGAACATGACGTTGTAGTTGAGGGCCTGCGACAGGTGCTCCCACAGCCTGACCGCGTGGTCGTAGAGTGCGGCGCTCTCATCGAACAGGTAGTTGGAGCGGATGATGGTGGTGTTGCGGCCGGTATTGCCGCCGCCGATCCAGCCTTTCTCGAGCACTGCGATGTTGGTGAGACGGTGCTCGCCGGCGAGGTAGTAGGCCGCTCCCAGCCCGTGACCGCCGCCGCCGACGATGAGGGCGTCGTAGGCGGCCTTCGGCTCGGGACTGCGCCACTGCGTCGTCCAGCCGCGCTGGCCGGACAGGCCCCGCATCAGCAGCGCCAGGCCGGAGAAGGGTTGCATCGTCGGGTCCCGTTGGAGTGCAGGGCGTTTGCGCGCGCATCATGCTACCCGCGTCCCCGCGGCGACGAGCACCCGCGCGCCCACCGGCTTGAACGGGAGCGACAGAGTTGGCGCGGGCGGCGCCCTAAAGGCTGATGCGCCCACGCAACGCCCGCGCGCGTGCTGGCGCGCTGCAGCAAGGCGGCGCCGACCGTGCTGGAAGGATCATTGTTTCGCCGTCTGTGTGGAGCTAACCTAGTACCATATGGAGGGTTTTTACTACCGCTAATTACCCCACCGCGGTAAGGCCGCGCACAAGTCAACACTCCAACAACATAGCTACAAGGTCAAAATAACCACAAGGTCAGGAGCCATGAACGCCATTCAGATGAGGGACGAATGCCAGCAGATCATTCAGGATCACTATGGCCTCAATCGTCGGCTCACGAACACCGAGTTGGTAGCCGAGGTCAGGAGGCTCGCACGCAAGTGGCGCGACGGCTCGCTCGACTACCGCGCCGAGCATCTCTACTTTCGCCTCGATCTGGCCGGCGTGTTCAGGACGCACAAGTCGATACGCTAAACCTCTAAGAAGCGGGCGTAACCGCAGCGCCCTTGATGGCGGTGCGCGGATTCACGTGGCGCACGAACTCCGCGACATAGTCGTCGGCCGGCCGTTCGACGATGTCCCGACCGGTGCCGGTCTGCACGATCCGGCCGCCCTCGAGGATCGTCACCTTGTCTCCGAGCTTCAGGGCCTCGTCCAGATCGTGGCTGACGAACAGGATCGTTTTCCTGACGCGCTCCTGCAGGATGAGGAGTTCGTCCTGCAGCTTCCTGCGGATCAGGGGATCGAGCGCGGAGAACGGCTCATCCATGAGCAGGATGTCGGCATTGGTGGCCAGGGCGCGGGCCAGTCCCACGCGCTGCTGCATGCCGCCGGAGAGCTCGCTGCAGTGGCGCTCGCCCCATTGCGAGAGGCCGACGAGCTCGAGGTGCTGGTCGATGATACGGCGGCGATTGTCGGGGGGCTCACCGCGCAACTCGAGTCCCAAGCCGACGTTGTCGCGCACGGTCCTCCACGGCAGGAGGCCGAACTGCTGAAACACCATGCCGATGCGCAGCCGGCGGATCCTGCGCAGCGTGGCCGGATCGCAGTTGACCCCGATGTCGATGATGGTATCGCCGTCGCCCACCAGCACCTGGCCGCGCGTGACGCGGTTCAGGCCGTTGGCCGCGCGCAGCAGCGTCGACTTCCCCGATCCCGACAATCCCATGAGCACCGAGATCTCGCCGCGCTCGACGCTGAGTGAGGCGTTCGCCACGCCCACCACCACGCCGGTCTTCGCGGCGATCTCGGCACGTGTGCCGCCGGCGTCCAGCGCCGCGAGCGCCTGCTGGATGGCGGCGCTGCTGGCGCGGCGCCCCGGCTTGGCGCAGAAGAGGATGTCGACGGCGCGGAACTCGAGCGCGGCACTCACGGCGCGGGCGCCTTGTCGGCGGGACGGCTGATCCGGTCGAGCACAATGGCGAGCAGCACGATCACGAAGCCCGCTTCGAAGCCCATACCGACCTGCACCGTGCCGAGCGCGCGCACCACCGGCACGCCCAGGCCCCCGGCTCCCACCAATGCCGCGATCACCACCATGGACAGGCTCAACATGATGCACTGGGTAATGCCGGCGAGAATCGTCGGCGCCGCGCTCGGCAGCTCCACCTTCCACAGCAGTTGCATGGGCGTGGCGCCAAACGCCTGGCCGGCTTCCAGCAGCGCGGTCGGCACGGAGCTGATGCCGAGCTGTGTCAGGCGGATGGGGGCGGGCAGGGCGAAGATCACGGTCGAGATGAGCCCCGGCACTACCCCTAAGCCGAACAGCACCAGGGTTGGAATGAGGTACACGAAGGTCGGCAGCGTCTGCATCAGATCGAGCACTGGCCGCAGTGCCGCGTACAGCCGCGGTCGGTGTGCCGCGGCGATCCCGACCGGCACGCCGATGGCGGTGCAAACCAATGCGGCCACGATCACCAGCGACAGGGTCTCCAGCGTGGGCTCCCAGTAGCCCTGGTTCATGATGAAGAGGAGCGCGGCGACGACGAACGTAGCGAGCGGCAGGGAACGCCGCAGTACCCAGCTCAAGGCGGCGGCGCCCAGGATCAAAAGCGGCGAGGGAATGACGCGCAGCAGCGCCGTCAGTCCGTCGACGCCGCCGCGGATGACGGCGGAGACGCCATCGAACAGCGCGCGGAAATGGGTCTTCACGTACTCGATCATGACCGCGACGCTGTCGCCGACCGGAATCTTGTGATCACTCACCCAGCGCTCGAGGCTCCAGCCGCCGATGAGCTTCGCCGTGCCCGTCATGGCCGTGACTGCCGGCCGTCCGTCGAAGGTGGTGACACCCTCCAGCCACCCGCCGACCACGGCGGGGTTTGCCTTGAGCCAGGCTTCGGCGGCGACGGCCGCGGGCTGGTGGCGCTCGAGGATGTCGGCCATCACCCGGCTCTCCTGTTGGGTCGTGAACGAGAGGTTTTGGAGCAGCCGCCCGATGTTGGGGCACTGCGCCGAGTAGCCGGCGCGCGTGTTGGTGTAGACCCGGGCCTCGCCGTAGTTCGGTCCGAAGACCGCGTCCCCGCCCGAGAGATAACGCAGATCGAAGCGCATGTTCATCGGGTGAGGATCCCAGGCGAGAAACACGACGGGCGCGCGGACGCGGAAGGCGCGTTCGACCTGCGCCAGCATTCCCTGCTCGCTCGACTCGACCAGTTTGAAGCCGCCCAGGCCAAAGAGGTTCTGCCGCAGCATGCCGAGCACCAGGCGGTTGCCGTCGTTGCCGGGCTCGATGCCGTAGATCGAGTTGTTGAGCTGCGCGGCGAAGCGCTGGATGTCCGCAAAGCTGCGCAGTCCTGCGGCATAGGTGTAGGCGGGGACCGCGAGGGTGTATTTGGCGCCAATGAGGTTCGCGCGGATGACTTCCACCGAGCCCTCATCGAGGTAGCTCTTGCGGTCGCCTTCCTCCGCGGGCATCCAGTTGCCGAGGAACACGTCGATGTCCTTGTTCTTCATCGACGCGAAGGTGACCGGCACCGACAGCACGGTGATCTCGGGCCGGTATCCCAGGTGCCGCAGCAGTGCGCCGAATACCGCCGTCGTGGTCGTCACATCGGTCCAGCCGATATCCGACAGCCGCACGGTCCGGCACGCCGCGGGGTCGGCGACCGGCGCCGGCGCTGCCGGGGCGTCCGGGGATGCGAGCGTGCGCGGGGAGGCGAGCACGGCCAGCGCAGCGCACGCAGCCCCGCGCAGCAGGTACTCGAACCAGCCGCCCGCCCCGACCGCCCTCATGCCCGCCGACTCAAGTCGCGCCATATGAGCTCCACTTGACCCGTGAGGCCGCCGACTCCATCATTTCCGTCTGGTGCTGAATAGCCGTTTAACAGACGGTCTGTCAAGTGCCTGTAGATCGGATAAGTCACTGAGTAATCAAGCGGTATCGACTGGCTAAACGGGGCGCCTCGAGGCGCCACGCAGCCGCTCCCGGACGAGTCTTCGGAGCACGTCGTTGAACAGGCAATCAACCACACTCAAAGACCTCGTGCATCGCAGCGGCTCCTCCCCCCGGGATGAAGGTGAGGAGGCGCGGCGGGTGCAGCTGGTCGAGGTCACGATCGACAGTCTCGCCGAAGTCGGCTACGTCGGCACGACTCTCGCGGAGATCGCGCGGCGCGCCGGGGTCTCGCCGGGACTCGTGGCGCATTACTTCGACGACAAGGACGGGCTGCTCGAAGCCGCCTTTCGCACCCTGGCGCGCACACTCGCGGCGCGGGTGCGGGCGAGGCTCGCGCTGGCGCGCACGCCGCGCGGCAGAGTGCAGGCGGTCATCGACACCAATCTCGCGCCGGAGGAATTCGACAAGCGTACCGGAACCGCATGGCTGGCGTTCTGGGGCCAGGTACTGCACGTGCGAGGTCTGAAGCGGGTGCAGACCGCCTACCAGCGCCGCATGTTGTCGAACCTGCGCAACGATCTGCGCCGTTTGATACCGGGTGAGGACGCGCGCAGCCTCGCGGCGATGATCGCCGCCATGATCGATGGGGTGTGGTTGCGCGCCGCGCTCTCGGAATGGCAGGAAGCCGACAGCGAGAGCGCGCGGGCGCTGCTCACAGCCTTCGTCGAAGGAAGGCTCAAGGAGCTGGCGCAGGCACAGTCGCTGCGCGTGACGGCTGAGCCTGCGCCGCGCGGCGTGAGCGGTGCCGGCGGCTCCTTCAGGGTGATCAACCCCGCCAGCGGTGCGGTGCTTGCAGAGTTGAGCGCCGACGGCGCGGCGCAGATCGATGCCGCGGTCATCAGAGCGCAGGCGGCGCAAAAGAAGTGGGCCGCCCTGAGTGGTGCGGAGCGCGGGCGCGTGCTGCATCGCGCGGCGCGCATGCTGCGCGAGCGCAACGAGGAGCTCGCCGTGCTCGAGACCCGCAACACCGGCAAGCCGATCCAGGAGACACGCGCGGTCGATGTGCTCTCGGGTGCGCAGTGTCTGGAATATTACGCCGGGCTCGCCGCCGGACTCGCCGGCGAGCACATTGATCTGGGGCCACTGGCCTTCGGCTACACGCGCCGCGAGCCGCTCGGGGTGGTCGCCGGCATCGGTGCGTGGAACTACCCGCTGCAGATCGCCTGCTGGAAAGCCGCTCCGGCGCTCGCGTGCGGCAACGCCATGATCTTCAAGCCCGCCGAACTCACGCCGCTCACCGCCGTGAAGCTTCAGGAGGTGTTTGCGGCGGCGGGACTGCCCGAGGGGGTGTTCCAGGTCGTGCAAGGACAGGCGGACACCGGGCGGCTCCTCTCGCGTCATCCCGACATCCGCAAGATCTCGCTCACCGGCGAGGTCGGTACCGGCAAGGCCGTCATGGCCGATGCCGCCGCGTCTCTGAAACAGTTGACCCTCGAGCTCGGAGGCAAGTCGCCGCTCATCGTATTTGACGATGCGAAACTGGATAACGCCGTGGCGGGAGCG
>VBNP01000005.1 GCA_005877965.1 Gammaproteobacteria bacterium
CTTCAAAGTCAGGATTTAGCGTCCCTGCCGGTTTCCACTTTGGTTTCCAACCCCCGTATCTCGCAGAAATATTGAACGTCGTGACGTAAGTTTTCGTTATCATTTCAGCGACATAGTTCGTTTTTGCCCCTGGATTGAAAATCCGCGTGTCGGTGGTTCGATTGTTCGATTCTGCACCTGGCCACCATTTAGATACGCTGGCACACGCAAATTTGCAGACAGGCGCCAGTGCCGTCGACGGCGTAAGATTCTCTGAAAGCGGTCAGACGCCGTGCTATGACATCGCCAGTGAGAAGCGATTTCTGCCTACGGCGTTACGTCGCAGGTGCACTCTGCGCTCTCCTGCTCTTGTGCGGGTCATCCTGGGCAAGATCCGCCCCCGACGCGAAGCCTCTAACCGCAATTCTCCTCATCGCGCGAGACGACCTGCCCGATTCCAATTTCGCGGACTCGGTTGTGCTCGTGATGAACAACCTCGGTCCCGCCCCGGTCGGCATCATCATCAACAGGCCGATGGGTATTCCTGTCTCACGTCTCTTTCCCGATCTCAAGCGCCTCGCGAAGGTGCGCGACAAGGTGTACTTCGGCGGACCCGTTGACTTCGGATCCGTGTGGTTCCTGTTTCGCGCCGCCGCACCGCCCGAGCACGCGATCCAAGCCTGTGACGGAGTCTACTTGAGCGCGGACCGGCAGCTGCTGCTCCAGCTGCTTGGCCGCGACAATCCCGTGGACAGTCTGCGGATCTTCGTCGGCCACGCCGGCTGGGCACCGGGTCAGCTTGAGGCCGAGATCGCACGACGCGACTGGACTCTCAAGCGCGCCGAGATGGAGGCGATCTTCAGCGACAAGTCCGAGCACCCCTGGCCCTCGCCGCAGGCCCCAAAGCGCGGCACTTAGCGACCCGCGTTCCGCTCGACATCTGACGTTGTCAACGGTGACCTTCCACCCAGTCGGGAGCGCACCTTCACCAAGTACCAATTCTCGGGGAGGATAAAGCATAGTTGCGAGCCTGGGACGATGGCGCGAACACGGACATGGGAGCTTAGGGATGAACGGACGTGTGGCGCTGGTCACGGGCGGCGGCCGCGGGATCGGGCGCGAGGCGGCGCTGCTGCTGTCGGCAGCGGGTGCGCGCGTGATGATCGTGGCGCGCAGCGCGACGGAACTGGCGGCCGTTGGCCTCGAATACGTCGCGGCCGACCTGGGCACCACTGAAGGCTGCGCCCTGGCCGTTGCCGAGACCGAGCGACGGCTGGGGCCGATTGACGTGCTGGTTGTGAACCACGGGATCGGCTCGGCCCACGAGCGGCTCGTGTGGGAGCAGGACCCCGAGGTCTGGCGCGAGACGATGCGCATCAACCTCGACGGTCCGTTCGAGCTCGCGCGGCTGACGGCAGGCGGCATGTGCAAGCGCGGCTTCGGCCGACTCGTATTCACCAGTTCGACCGCCGGCGAGAAAGCCGAACGCTCCGGCAGCGCGTACACCGCCTCCAAGCATGGGATTATCGGGCTCGCGCGCGCGGTCGCACAGGACGCCGGGCCGTTCGGAGTCACATCCAACGCGGTGCTGCCTGGCTGGGTGCGAACGGCAATGGCCGAGCGCTCGGCGGAGACGGAGGCCGAACGGCGCGGCATCAGCGTCGAGCAGGTGTGGTGCGAGCGCGCCGCGATCTACCCGCAGAACCGGGTGCTGCAGCCGCGCGAGGTCGCGCAGGTGATCGCGTTCCTGTGCAGCGACGCTGCCGGGGGCGTGAACGGCGAGGCGATCACCGTGGCTCTCGGCGGCATGTGGTAGGCAGGGACCGATCTCAAACGGCGCAGCTGCAGGGCGGGGTACGCAAGCGATCTGGACGAGGTGTTTTCGCCGTTACGGTCCTTTTGAAGCATGAGTAAAATATTGGCTTGACTGCGGATCGGATCGGCGGGCGCGCTTCAGATCAAGCTTGCCGGTCACCTTCTCGCCAGCATCGAACCTCTCATCAGACTTTGTGGAGGACCCAGCCATGCGTCTCAAGATGCTTCGCGTGCTAGCCCTCGTGCTGGCGGTCTCGGTCAATGCCTCAGCGCTCGCCGACTCGCACGTCGCCAAGGGCGACGTCGCCACCCTGCGCCCACCGACGCTAACACCCCAGCAGAGCGGCACTCTCAACCGGCTGCAGGCGGTGAGCCCGGTCAACTCACGCGTGGTGTGGGCCAGCGGCGTGGGCGGCACCTATGTCGTCACCACCGATGGCGGCGCAACCTGGCGGGCGGGCGTGGTTGCGGGGGCCGAACAACTCCAGTTCCGCGATGTGCAGGGGGTGAGCGCAACGGTCGCCTATCTCTTGTCCGCGGGCGTCGGCCCGGCTTCCCGCATCTATAAGACCGAGGATGGCGGAGCATCCTGGTCGCTGCAATTCCAGAACCTGGACCCGGACGCATTTTATGACTGCTTCGCGTTCTGGACCGCGCGCCGCGGTATCGCCATGAGCGACGCCGTCAACGGCCGGTTTCCCGTGATCCAGACGCCCGACGGCACGACCTGGACGGATATCGGCGACAGGTTGCCGGCGGCGCAGCTCGGAGAAGCGGCGTTCGCGGCGAGCGGCACGTGCGTTGCGACCCAAGGGAGAAGCCGGGCTTGGATCGGCACCGGCGGCGCGGCGAAGGCCAGAATCCTCGCGACGACCGACGGCGGCCACACGTGGGCCGCGTATGACACGCCCATCGTCCAGGGCACCGCGAGCTCCGGTGTGTTCAGCGTCGATTTCCGCGATCCGTTGCACGGCATCCTCGGCGCTGGCGAGCTAGCGGCGCCCACCGCATTCGCCGACACCGTCGCCCGCTCGAGCGACGGCGGGAAGACCTGGCAGCTCACGAGCCGCCCGCCAGTCCCGGGCGCGATTTACGGTCTGAGCTACGTGCGCGAGCGCTCTACAGAGGGCGACGCTGATGAGGAGGCGAGCGCGACGCGGGCCGTCGTGGTCACCGGGCCGGGCGGCGCGGCCTGGTCACCCGACGAAGGGGACACTTGGGCCAGCCTAACAGGGCTTGCGAACTACTGGGCTGTGGCGTTCGCAAGCCCGCACGCGGGTTGGTTGGTAGGCACGCAGGGCAGGGTTGTAAAAATCAGTTTTGAATAGCGGTTGGGATCGGTAGCGATAGCGATACGGCCAGCGGACAGCGTGGAAGGAGCTGGTCGCCTTGATGAGCCGTGCTGCGTTTTGCCTCTCACTCTTCCTGCCGGCAATTGCCACGGTCGCTCACGATGCGAACGCGCCGTTCGATCTGGTAATTGTCCACGGGCGGATCATTGATGGAACGGGTTCACCCTGGTATTCGGCTGATGTTGGAATTCGTAACGGCAGGATTGCCGCCATCGGCAACCTCGAACGGGAGGCGCGCGCGAAAACCGTTGACGCTCACGACCATGTGGTGGCGCCTGGGTTCATCGACATGCTGGGCCAGTCCGAACTGAGCATTCTGGTCGAGCCGCGGCTGCCGTCGAAGATATTTCAGGGCGTTACCACCGAAATAACGGGCGAGGGGGATTCGGTGGCACCGCTCAATGACTCCATCGTTCGGGCCGACCGGAAGGTTTATGAGCATTACGTCGTAACGCCGGATTGGCGCACCTTGCGGCAATACTTTGCGCGAGTCGAAAAACAGGGCATCGGGATCAATTTCGCTACTTACGTTGGCGCGACGAGCGTCCGCAGAATGGTTCTGGGGGACGAGGACCGGCGACCCACCCCGGAGCAGTTGGACAAGATGAAGTGGCTCGTGGCAGAGAGCATGCGCGCAGGTGCCATGGGGCTTTCCAGCGCGTTGGAATATGCGCCAGCACCGTATGCGACCACGGACGAGCTCATAGCGCTGGCGCGGGAGGCCGCGAAGTTCGGCGGGATCTACGCTACCCATATGCGCAGCGAGGGCGACGGCATCATGTCGGCACTCGAGGAGGCTCTCAGGATTGGCCGCGAGGCCGGTATTCCGGTCGAGATCTGGCACTTGAAGACCGCGGGAAAGAACAACTGGGGTCGAATGCCACAGGTGGTGGCGAAGATCGATGCAGCGCGCGCATCGGGGACCGACATCAGCGCCAATACCTATGCCTACACCGCCTGGTACAACGATCTCTCCGCCTTCATTCCACCGTGGGCCCATGATGGCGGCAACGCCAAACTCATTGCCCGACTCAGGGATCCAGTGCTTCGGGTCCGCATTCGCAAAGACATGTTGAGCGCTTCAAGCGAGTGGGACAACGAATGGGACGAGATTTCCAGCCCGGAGGCGGTGGTCATCGGTGTGGTGCACAGGGCCAGTCTGCTGCCGCTCCAGGGCAAGACTCTCGCCGACGTGGCAAGGATCTGGAAAAAGGATTCAATGGACTCACTATTCGATCTCCTCATTGAAGACGATGCGCTCACCGGCGTGGCAGTGTTCGGGATGTCCGAGACCGACGTCGCATTTGCGCTTGAGCAACCGTGGGTTTCGGTGGACAACGATTCCTCCGGTACCTCACCAGATGGAATCCTGGGGCAGGAGCACCCGCATCCGCGCGCCTACGGGACTTTCCCGCGGATCCTGCGCAAATACGTGAGAGAAGAGAGGAAGCTCACGTTGCACGATGCCATTCGAAAGTTTACGGCATTGCCCGCCCAGCGCATGCGCTTGACCGATCGTGGCGTCCTGAAGGAGGGGATGTGGGCCGATATCGTGATCTTCGATCCGGCAACGATCCGCGACACTGCTACCTTTGAAAGCCCCAATCGGCTGTCTGAGGGGATGGAGTATGTGTTGGTCAACGGCGCGCCGGTGATTGAGGGGGGCAAGATGACCGGTGCCCTGCCTGGGAAGATATTGCACGGACCCGGTTATGAACCGTGAGCAACCTGCGGGTCGGCCACGAAAGTCAGCTTAGGTCGAAATGCAGGTGTCCGAGCGAGGTCGGTCAGGCGCCTGCGCCGCTCAGCCGTCAACCTTCGCCATCTGCAGCAGCTTTGTGACGGTGTTCCAGTTGCGGGCTGTCGCGTCAACATGGACGCACCGTTCCGCATTTGCGGCCAATTTCGAGACAGCAAATCCATCCGGTGTGTGTAGATAGAAGACCTTGCCCCTGAGAGCGAAGGCTTCCCTGCCGGATCTGAGTCGGTTGAGAGATGCCAGGTCCGCACAGAGTGGCTCCTCGGAGAGAAAGAAGAGATGCAGCGTCTTAGGCTGGCTCTCGGCCCTGGGGAAGGGATTATTGGAGGCTGCTCTCTCCAACTCCTTGACGCTCAGCACCACGACCTTTGGACGCAGGCCTTTTGCCTTGTGCACTGCACGGCCGATGCGACTGGCCAACGAATTCGCACTACGCGCCGTGCTGCGAAATACGGCGTTACCGCTTTGGATGTAAGTGCGCACGTCGGCGAAGCCTTCACGCTGTAGAAGCGCAGCAAGGTCCTTCATTGGCAGCGAGTTGCTACCCATGACATTGATCCCGCGGAACAGCGCTATCCAGGTACTCACGGTGCGACGCTATCAGCATGATGGTTCGCCATTCAACGTACGCGCTTGGGCCCTTCAGAGCCGAATGAGCTTCGCCTGGTCCTCGTCTGTGATATTAGATCGGGATGGGCCTGCGCGGCATGAAGTATAAGGGCATAGTCTTTGACTTTAACGGCGTGTTGTTCCGGGATGCCGATTTGCAGGTCAAGTCGTGGCAAGTTATCGCGAAGAACCTGCGCGGACGCGAGATGACAGACGATGAGCTCGCCACTCACATGCACGGTCGTCCGAACTCCTACGTGTTGAGCTACTTGGCCGGCCGAACGATTGCGGGGCAAGAACTTCTCGATCTAATTCAGGCCAAGGAGTCGTTCTATCGCGAATTGTGCCTGTCGAAGCCACGCCGCCTGGTGCTGTCGCCCGGCGCGCAGGATCTTCTTGAGGCGCTTGTGCACAGCAACATCCCGCGAACCATCGCGACCTCCTCGGAGATCACGAATCTGAGGTTCTTCATAGAGCACCTGCGCTTGGACCGATGGTTCGACGTGGCGAAAATTGTCTACGACGACGGCGTTCGCCCCGGAAAACCAGCACCGGATGTGTATCTGGCGGCCGTACGGAATATTGGGATCGCCCCGAGTGAGTGCGTAGTGGTCGAAGACGCGGTCTCTGGACTCGCCGCAGCCTACGCTGCCGCTATCGGCTATATCGTCGCGATCGGTGCGCCTGCAGCATTGCGAAGGCTGTCGGCCTGCAACGGTGTGGCCACCGCGATCAAGAGCCTGAGAGATTTTCCACGCGAGCGGCTGCTGGATCGGACGTAGAGGGATCATGATGCGTAGCCGATGCACACAGCCCCGAGTGTGACTGCTATGCATACAAGAATACGGCGGCGCGTGAGCGCTTCCCCAAGGACCATACGCCCAAGCAGCGCGGAGAAGACAATGCTGGTTTCGCGCAGGGCTGAGATCGGACCTACCATTCCCACGGCGAGCGCGGCGGTAATTGCTCCGTAGCTTAAGAGTGAAATAATGCCACCTGCCAGCGCCTTCACAGTCTCTCGTGACCGCAGGTCCACCACAATTCTTCGCCTGAGGAGCAAGAACGCAAGGGGCAGAAGAGCGCCGTAGATCAGGAAGATCCAGGCCGCATAGGACTGCGCGCTCCCTGCGAGGCGCACACCGATGGCGTCGGCGGTGACGTAGCTCGCGACGAACGAGGCTGTTGCGAGCGCGAGAACAACCGATTTTGCTCCGGCTCGCGTTCTGCCAAAGGCGAGGCTGATAATCCCAACGCAAATCAACATCACGCCAAACAACGCGGATTTGCTCAATCGCTGACCTGCGAGAACGAAACCGCCAATGCTCACCATGAGCGGCACGCTACCCCTGACAATCGGGTAGACCTGTCCCAATTCGCCGTATCGATAGGCATGAGCCAGAAAGATGCTGTAACCAACCTGTAAGACTGCCGAGATGCCCAGATACACCCAGCTCTGCGTCGAGGGCAGGGGCAGGAGCAGTGCAAAAGGAATAGCGGCGACCGTCGTCGCAAAGCTCATGATCGTGACAAACCACAACCGATCGACACCGCTTCGCAATGCGGCGTTCCATGTTGCATGCAACACTGCTGCAAAGAGCGTCAAACCGATGACAGTCGGACTCATTTTCCGAGGCGGCTATACTGGGCTGCGCGTCCGCCGGCGTTCGCGCGCGGTGGTGCGCGTCGGCGCGTCAAGCGGCCCCTGCGCGCTGAACGTGCCGCGGCACCGACTCGATCACCATCGGGGCGGCCGCCGAGGTCGTTCACGGGCGCACAGGACGTTCGCTCGTATTTCAAATCATTGCTCCGTACCGCCTGAGGGCCGGCAAATGAGCCTGCAATATCGCAGAGCGCTATCTGTGAAAATCAGATACTTATCTGCGCGTAACTGCGCGGAATATTCCATGACTCGCTTTACACAATCCCTGCACGATCAGTAGCTTGAGCGTTTCAGGCCGTGAACTGAAAATCCGCGTGTCGGTGGTTCGATTTCCCTCGCGCGCGGCGCCCAGTTTGCGCAATCACACGCCGTAGTACATTCTGCGGCTTCAAGAAACAGCCACCCTCGAAGCACTCCGTGACCGACGAATCTGGGCCTAAGGGCGACCCGGTTCCCGCCTCGGACGGGCATCGAGCCGTCTTCCTCAGCTACGCTTCGCAGGACACAGAAGCGGCGGCGCGGATCTGCACCAGCCTGCGCAACGCAGGTATTGAAGTGTGGTTCGACCAGAACGAACTGCGCGGCGGTGCTGCCTGGGACGCCGCGATCAAGAAACAGATCAGGACCTGCGCCTTGTTCATCCCGATCATTTCCACAAATTCGCGCGCTCGCGGCGAGGGATATTTCCGGTTCGAATGGAAACTCGCGGTTGATCGCTCCCACCTGATGGCTGCCGAGAAGGCATTTCTGCTGCCGGTCGCCATTGACGCCACCGATGAGGTCGACGCCTGGGTGCCCGAGAAGTTCCACGAAGTACAGTGGACGTGGCTGAGGGGCGGGGAGACCTCGCCCGCCTTCGTCGAGCGGGTGTCGCGACTGCTGGCGTTCGGTGGGTACATGCCGCCGGCTGGTGCAGCGCCCGCCCTCACGAGCCGGCCGATGGCGCCGGCAGTTCCGGCACCTCCGGTCGCGCAGAGTCCATGCTCGGAACAGTCGATCGCAGTGCTGCCGTTCGTAGACATGAGCCAGAACAAGGATCAGGAATACTTTTCGGACGGCCTGACGGAGGAACTCATCGGATTGCTCACGAGAGTTCCCGAACTGCGCGTGCCGGCCCGCACCTCCTGCTTCTACTTCAAGAGCAAGCAGGCGACGATTGCCGATATTGCGCGGGCGCTGAACGTCGCCCACGTGCTCGAAGGCAGCGTGCGCAAAGCCGGCAACACGATGCGCATCGCGGTTCAGCTCATCCGCGCCGACAGTGGCTATCACCTGTGGTCGCAGACCTACGATCGCACGCTCGATGACATCTTCAAGGTGCAAGACGAGATTGCCGGCTCGGTAGTGCGCTCATTGTGCGATGCCCTGCTGAGCGCCACGCTGCCGGCGCGGACCGCGGCGCTGAATTCCGAAGCCTATCAACTCTACCTGCGCGGGCATTTTCATTGGAATCGACGCTCGCCGGAAGAGTTTAGAAAAGCCATAACATTCTTTCAGCAGGCGATTGGCGTTGATCCTGATTACGCCCTCGCGTTCACGGGACTGGCCGATTGCTACAGTCTGCTGCCCATCTACGACCGCGCGTCGCAGGCGACGGAAACGATGCCGCAAGCGAAAACGGCGATACTGAGGGCGCTGGCGATTGACGATAACCTGGCGGAGGCGCACGCATCGCTGGGGTTGATACTTGCGATTTTCGATTTCGAATGGCTGGCGGCGGAACGACAGTACCAGCGGGCGATCGAGCTCAGTCCCAATGCTCCCGTGCCGCACCAGTGGTACGGCGAACTGCTTGTCAATACCGGACGGTTCGATGCGGGACTCGCGCAAGGCCGCCACGCTGTCGACCTCGACCCCTTGTCACAAGTGGCCAATCTGGCGCTGGGAATTCAGTTGAATTCCGCGCGTCGCTATGACGAAGCCATCGCGCAACTGCAAAAGACTCTGACACTTGGCCGGAACTTTGCCGATACCAATTATTTCATGTTTGAAGCCTACGCCAACAAAGGGTTGTACCAGGAGGCGCTGGCGGCATATGCACGACAGAAGCAGCTGGATGGGGAGCCCGCAACAGAGGTGGCTGCGTTCAAGGAGGCGTTCGCCAAGGACTCATGGCCGGGATTTCTGCAGCTCCGGATCCGCTCTCTCGAAGCCCAGGGGCAACCGGATTGTAATGAACTTGCGTCTTTTTATGCCCGGATGGGCGACCTGGACCGTGCGTTTGCCTGGCTGGAGAAATCCTATGCGGGCAGAAGCGCCCGGCTGACTCACCTGAAGGTCGATGCCCGATACGATAACTTGCGCGCCGATCCGCGCTTCGCGGATATGCTGCGCCGCGTTGGACTGGGAAGTTGATCGGCCGCAGCCACCGTCACGCCTTGTCGCCCAGCACGTTGTAGGCCGTGACGGGACGGTGCAATCCCTTGAGAGCCAGCTCACCCACCGATTCGAGCTCGAAGAGATCGTCGGTGGCGGCGAGCACGCGCTTGGAGACCAGAATCTGCCCGGGCTTGGCCTCACCACACAATCGTGCCGCGAGATTGGTCACCGTACCGATTGCACCGTAGTCCCAGCGCCCCTCGTAGCCGATCGCGCCAATCGTGGCGTAACCCTGCGCGATTCCAACGCCGAGTTCGAGCTCGTAGCCCATCTTGCGCCAGGAGACGATCATGTCGCCGACCCGCTTGCGCATCGCGAGGGCCATGCGGACCGTGCGTTCCGCCGCATTGGGCACCGGCACGGGATCGTTGAAGAAAACCATCATGCCATCGCCGGTAAACCGCTCCAACGTGCCTTCGTGCTCCATGACAAGCCGACCCATTTCAGCGTGATACTCACGCAACACGCTCATGACTTCCTCGGGTTCGACGCTTTCCGCAAAAGCGGTAAAGCCACGCAGGTCGAGGAAGCAAACGGTCAGGTTGCGGCGGTGGGTTGCCAGGGGATCGTCCGCGCCACCGGCCACGATGAGTTCCGCAAGCTGCGGAGAAAAAAAGCGCTTGAGCCGCCCGAGACGATCGAGCAGCGCCACCTGCTCCTTGACGCGCTGCTCGAGCTTATGATTCCACTCGGCCAACTGCTGCAAATGCAGGGCTTCGCGGTCGCGTAAGCGTTTCTTTTCCAGGCACGCGCCGATGCGCGCCCGCAGCAGCACCGGGTCGAAGGGCTTTGGCAGATAATCCTCGGCGCCCAGTTCGATGCAGCGCACGACGCTGTCCATTTCGTCCAGCGCCGATATCATGACGACCGGGATTTCCCGCAACGCCTCATCCGCAGTGAGCCGCTGCAACACCTCGTAGCCGCTCATCTCCGGCATGAGCACGTCGAGCAGCACCAGGTCGATGGGCTGCTGACGCAGCAGGGTGAGCGCATCCGGCCCGTTCGCCACCACTTGCACCCGGTGTCCCGCGCGTGCCAGCCGGCGGCTCAGCATCTCACGGTTCGCGGCGTTGTCATCGACCACCAGAATGTTTCCGGTTTCCCCGGTCGGCGCCGGGGCTACCGCGATTCGCGCCGTATCCGAGTCGGCGATCGGCGCGCTCGGCGGCGCGCTGACTCCGTCAGCGATCATGGTGTGCAAGGTATGCGCGGCACTGGCGATTCGATCGAGATCCTGGCCCACCTCTGCCGCGGCCATTTGCTGTGCCTGGGCCTTGAGCTCACCGACGACGGCGATGATGGAGCTTATGGGCCCGGACGCCTCGGTGCTGAGGCGGCGCAGATCGATCTCATTGTCCTTGCGCGTGCGCGCGAGCACCTCATCGACGAGTAGCATCAGCTGCTGCGCATACTCGTGCAATTCGCGCAGCCTGGGCTCCATTCCCACGATGCTTCCTTCGCTGGCGCTCTCAAGCAACATCTCGCTGTAACCGATGATGTGGTTCAGCGGCGTGTGCAGCTCGTGCCGCAGATGATTCAATGTCGTGCGATCGGTGGTCACACCCGAGGTCCTTGATTGAGCAAGGTCTCGATTTTCCCCAATAGGCGCGGTAACTCGATCGGCTTGGTATCGAAGTCGTCACACCCCACGGCCAGGGCTTTATCGCGGTCGCTGGCCATGGTGTGAGCGGTCAGCGCCACGATCGGAATATGGCGGGTCTGCGGCGCCGCCCTGAGTCGTCGCGTTGCCTCCAGACCATCGATTCCCGGCAAAGTCACGTCCATCAGGATCAGCGCGGGCGCTTCGGCCTGAGCCATGGCGATGCCTGTTTCGCCATCGACAGCGGTCACGACCTCGTACCCTCGCTTGCGCAAGCGCCGCGACAACATATCGCGGTTGAGCTCGTTGTCCTCGATCAGCAGGATCTTCTTCATGCGCCGATCCCGCCTCCAACGGCCCAAACTCTCCGATCCGATGCGGGCCAAGGCCCGAATTTGCTCATAAGATCATCCGCCTCGTGAGCCTGACAGCGCACGAATCTTCTCGAGCAGGCGCGGCATTACGATCGGTTTGGTGTCAAAATCGTCGCAGCCCGCAGCGAGCGCCTTCTCGCGATCGCCGGTCATCGCATTGGCCGTCAAGGCGATGACGGGTATGTGCCGTGTCTGCTGTGCAGCCTTGATCTGGCGCGTCGCCGCCCAGCCATCCAGCACCGGCAGGCTCAGATCCATCAGAATCAGATCGGGCCGCTCGCTGGCAGCGAGCTGCACACCACTGGCGCCATCGCGCGCGATCACCACCGTATGCCCCTGGCGCTTGAGGCGGCTCTCCAGGACAAAGATGTTGTCCTCATTATCCTCTACATACAGGATCTTCACGCCAGAATCTCCTTGACCTTCGCATGCTGCCCGCGCTCGATCGACCGCGGCAGCATCCGACCCAGTTCACGCAGCAGCTCCCCCAGCTCGGAGGCGTTTTTGCGCATGACCTGCGCGACGTATCCGTTCAGCTGCTTTTGATCCTCGACGCTCAGGTCCTTGGCCGTTAAAACCAGCACCGGAATGTCGCGCCATTCCGGACGCTGACGCATCTCGACCAGGAACTCGAACCCGTCCATCTCCGGCATCAGCAGGTCCAGTACGATAACGTCCGGACACGATTCGGTGAGCTGTTGCAGCGCGAAGCGGCCATTGCTCGCTCCCGCGACCTGCCATTTCTCCTGCTCGAGCACGCGTCGCACGCTCTCGCGCATGATCTCATCGTCGTCCACCAGCAGGACCTTGCGTGCGATCGGACTGCTGATGTCCTGCAGCAGGCTGACGAGCCGCTCGCGGTCGATCGGCTTAGTCATGTATTCCGTCGCGCCGAGCGAGTAGCCGCGGCTGCGGTTGTCCTCGATGGTCACCAGCACTACCGGAATGTCTGCGAGCTGCGGATCGCCCTTGAGCGCCGCCAGCACCGTCCAGCCATCCAGGTCCGGCATATTGATGTCGAGCGTGATCGCCGCCGGGTGCGGTTCGCGCGCCAGTTGCAAGCCCTGCCGGCCCCCGTTTGCGGTGCGAACCACGAATCCCTCGCGCTCCAGGTAGCGCGCCATCACCTCGCATACGGTCTGGTCGTCATCGATGACCAGGACGAGCGAGCCCCTGACCGGTTTCATCGACACCCGCGCAGGACGCACCCGACGTAACAGCGGCGCCGGCTGGACGGCCTCGATCCGGGCGGGCAGGCGGATGGTGAATGTCGAACCCTTGCCCAATTGGCTCTCGACGGTAATCTCTCCGCCCATCATCTGGCAGAAACGGCGGCTGATCGCGAGGCCAAGCCCGGTGCCGCCGTACTTGCGGGTGGTCGAGGGATCGGCCTGCACAAATTCCTGGAATAGCCGGCCTATCTGCTCGGACGACATCCCGATGCCGGTATCACGGACGGCCATCGTAATCTCTTCGCCGCCCTTGCCCATGACTCGCGCCACATCGACCGTCACACTGCCGTGCTCGGTGAACTTGCTTGCGTTGCTCACGAGATTGAGGAGCGCCTGGCGGATTCGCGTCTGGTCGGCATGCATCTCGCCGATATCCTGCGGACAATGGACGATGATTTCGTTGCCGTTCTTCGCCGCCGCGGGGCCGATCGTGGCGAGCACCTCGTCCACCAGCGGCGCGATGGCGAATGTCTCGACATGCATGTCCATCCTGCCGGCTTCGATTTTCGACAGATCCAGAATGTCGTTGATGAGTTCCAGCAGATGATGCGCCGCACGCAGTACGCGCTCCAGCGGTTCGAGTTCCTCGGCGTGCTTCAGCTCGCGCGCATCCTCATGC
This sequence comes from Gammaproteobacteria bacterium, assembly GCA_005877965.1. Classification (GTDB taxonomy): domain Bacteria; phylum Pseudomonadota; class Gammaproteobacteria; order Steroidobacterales; family Steroidobacteraceae; genus 13-2-20CM-66-19. Next base: position 13,379 of record VBNP01000005.1, read on the forward strand.
AACATCTCCGTCAAGCCGATGATCGCATTCAGTGGCGTGCGCAGCTCGTGCGACATATTCGCCAGGAACTGCGATTTGAGCTTGCTCGCCTCCGCCAGCTGCTCACTCTTCGCCTGGCTTTCCTTGAATAGTCGGGCGTTCTCGATGGCCATGACCGATTGCGAGGCCAGCGTTTGCAGCAGCTTCACGATGGAGGGCGCGAATTCGCCCGCCACTTTGCGGCGGATCACCAATGCGCCAGTCACGTGCTCGTCGCGCAGCAGCGGTACCGCAATCACCGCGCGGATTCCGTCGTGCAGCCAGAGGACGCTGACCCTTTGGGACAATTCGACGTCCGTCACCTGAACCGGCGCGCGGTTTACCGCGCACATGCCCACCGGACCGTCCCCCAGGCCGATGCGCGAGCCGCGCAGGGTTTCGATCATTTCGTCGCTGACGCCAAAGTTTGCGCGCGGATCGAATACCCCATCGGCCGCGTCGAACTGGTAGAGGGTGCCCGAATCCGCATCCGCCAGGCCCACCGAGCGGGCGATGACGGTTGCCAGCACCGTCTCGAGGTCAAGAGATGAGCTCACCGCCTGGCCCACCTCGTTCAGTGCCTGCAGCTCTGCCACCGAGCGCATCAGCTCGCGCGTGCGCGCCTCGACCTCCGAGGTACGTTCGGCGACACGTTGTTCCAGTCTGCGCTGATCCTCCTCAATCTCGAGCTGCGACTGACGCAACTTCTCGCTCATCATGCGTAGCGAGGCGAGCAGGTTCCCGAGATCGCGCTTCGGCGGCTGGTCCGAAGCTGGGGCGAATTTGCCCGCCGCGATTCGCCCGGCGAGATCCACGGCGGCGTTGAGCGGTTCGGTAACGCCCGTGATCATGCTGTAGATGAACCAGGCGGCAATCAGCAGCGTGAACACGGTTGCAGCCGCTACGACTTTGCTCTGGCGCCGTGCTGAGTAGATGGCCTGCGAGATGGCCTCGCTGCTCGCCTTCTCGTAACCCTCATCGAGCGTGCGAATTGCCTCGCGCGTCCGCCTGACTTGGGGCTGCAGCGCCAGCAGCCGGTCGACCGGCATGGCAACCGAGATCTGGCCCGCCAGGGCCTGCAGAGCTGTTGCGGCGGGCGCCGCGCCCGGGTCCTTGCTTCGCAATGCGGCGGCCGACGCCGCCGATTGTCGCAGGGCCTCATACGCACGCTGGCCCAGGCTGCCCATATCCACGGCGTCCGCGGCATGCGTCATGAACGACTCGAAGCCGTCCTTCGTCGCCCGCGACAGGCCATGGCGTACGACGACGCTCTCAACCGCAGCAGTGCGTCGCAGGTCAGAGACCGCCTGGTAGAACAGCACCAGCGTGAATGGAGCGATGATGATCACGAACTGCGCAAAGATGCGCAGGTTCAATTGTTTTACTTTGATCATTGGGACGGTGCCCCCCCGGGCGCCGAGCAAACGCCTGCCATCCCCGCAAAACGGACAAGCAATTTCTACGCGGTGCGCAGCGGGCCGTCAATCGCACGGCGCCTATCGCCGCCACGATCCCGGGTGCCTTCGCGTCAGGACAGAGTCGTCATAACAAGGCGCTCGACACGAGCGCTGGCCGGCGTGCCTGGCTCGGTGGCGAGGCGTGAGGCAGCGATTCCCATGTCGGTAGAGGATGCCCCTCTGCGTTCGAGGTTCTCTCGGATGCTCCGCAAACGCTCGCCACCCATTACAATTGTCAAGCTTCAGCTTATGATGCGAACACAGTAATTTCACTGAGAATTTAAGGCCGCGCACCTCAAAGACGAGCACTCCCGGGTCTCCACCTGCCGCGCGGTGAGGCACGCGAGATCGATCTGCGGGTCTTCGGACTTGGGCTGCGGGTGGGATTTACCCTCACGCGCGAGACGCCGCCGCGAATCCTGCGCCAGCGCCTGCGACGCAACCTGCCGATCGCTTTCACTACCGCCCGAGGAGCTACCGCCCGAGGAGCGTGAGCTGCCAGATGTCCCTGCCGGTCGCTATCATCAGCGGGCGCAGTGCGAGCATGCCGGCTTTGCCCATGGCGCGCTCGAGCTGCGCAAGCTCTGCGAGCCTGTCGCGCGTCTCGGCGTCAATCGGCGGCTCGTCCATGCCGCTCTCGCGCAGCAGTAGTATGCCCTTGGCGCGCAGCGGCCGCTGCAGTAGCACGCAGCAGCGCCTCTTGCCCGCGCCTCAGGCTTACGCGGTCAGCAAATCACTGGTAGACCTGGAGTCAGGTTCGCTTCGAAAGGCGAGACGACATGAATCTGATTTCGAACATGTTATCCATATTCAAGTGGTTGTTCGTGCGACTGCCGCTTGGGTTTTCCGTCCCATTCACGGCGGCATCTCTTTGGTGGGTACTGGCGGGTTTCAAGCGATTGAATGACGCCGTGGTAAATCTATCGACGGCGGCAGCGGTTGATCGCTTGCAATCAGAGTTGCCAGGTGGCATTGCGCAGGTGCTGATCGCCAATCTTGGCGCTTTTTTTCACGGCGCGATCGTAATCGCGCTCTTCACGCTTGGATTTCTCGTCGCATACAACGCAGCTGCACTGATTAACTGGGTTTTGCTCTGGGCTAACTTAAAGCCGATTCGGTTCGCGACGGGTTCACCTTGGACTCCGGCGCCGGTTGCCTCTCCGAGCCCCGATCCGTTTGCGAATGTCCGGAAGATTGGAATCGTGCTCGCGGGAGGGGGGGCAAAGGGCGCATTCCAAGCGGGTTCGATGAAGGCTATCTACCAGTTCCTGGCCGACCATAACGCTCTTCGCAAGGTTAAGGTCATATCCTGCACCTCGATAGGCTCTTGGAACGCGCTTTTTTGGCTGGCGGACCTGATTCTTAGTGGCCAAGGGAACGCAAGTGTCCATAGGCTTTGGTGGAAGTCCATCAGCGTAAAGGCCTTGGCCGCTCCCATTTGGTACATCCCCTTTGCTCGCAACGCGTTCCTCTCGTCCGAACCGTGGCGTCGGGTCTTCGATCACATTTTTCTACAGCCCGACGTGCGAAAGCGAATTCTGGAATCTGATATTCACTTCTACCTGACGCGCTCCGACGTTCAATCCGGTGAACTGACCTGCGCGACCAACAACCCTCGGCCGCCGGCGATGTCAAAGATTAAGTACGATATCCTCAATGTTGAAAATGGTGCCGCGAGATTTTTGAGCGATCTGAGGGTGAGCGTTTTTGCTTCGATGGATTTGCCGCCGCTTTTCCCATACGTTCGAGACAGGGGCGGGTTGTTCGAGGACGGTGGCGTTATCGACAACGTTCCGATCAGTTTTCCAGCGAACGATGGATGCGACTTAATCTTTATCCTGCCCCTCAACGCAGATTTCGAGCAGGCGCCAAACAACACCTCGATTGTCGCGCGGTTGTTTCGGGTCATGGATGTGCGACAGGGTGTTCTGGAGCGCAACGGCTTCAAGATGATCTACCTGTACAACGAACTTGCCGCGTTGCGCGAGTATGTCGATAGTTTGCAAGCACTTACGCCGATTCCGCGGGTGCCGCAGTCTGCATCGCTTGCCTCTGCGTTGGCGCGACGGAACAAGCCGATTGCCGTCTTCGCGGTGTGCCCGCAAAAGTCCTTTGTTCAGGGGACTCTCAATACGCTGGAACTGTGGAAGAATCAGCAGGCGGAAACGGCCTTCGAAGTGATGGAAGAGGCGACCAAATCCATCCTGACTGATTTCAAGTTCGACCGCCCACAAGAGGCGATCAGAGTCGCGCTAGTGAGCAAAACGGGCGGGGTTGTATGGGACGACAATTTTTGAGATCTCCCGTTCGCGACGTCCGAAACCGCGCCACGCGCATGTCTCAAGCACGTCGTCGCACCGACGGAAGATCGACTGAAGGGACTAGGATCGCGGGGTGGTGGCGTGTCCGGTGGTGCCGCCGCGGCTGAACTCGAACCTCAATAGCCACGCCCGGGAGTCTTGCTCGTCCGCGGGAGCGAACCGCCATTTTCTGGCGGCTTCTCTTGCCACGCGCGCGAAATACCAGCTTGGCCCGGGGTTTTGCAGGAGCGCGTCGATGACATTGCCTGAGCGATCGACGATCACGAGCACCGCGACCTTGATGTGGCCGTGAATCGTGTGACGTGCGCTGCGCGCAACGTTGGGAATCTGTGCATGGACTATGGAGGGCGAGGCGTCCGCCAACGATTGTGCGGGTTGATCCGACCGGCGCGAGACGGGGCGCGGAGGCGCCGGTTTGGACTGTGCGGGCTTCGCGCTGGCCAAAGGAGCGGAGACCTCGGGGGGCGCTGGCAGAGGCGTCGCGGGATTCTGCGCAGCGGCTGCCGGCGCGGCAGCAGTTTGTCGCGCAGACGTCTGAAGAGTACTTGACGCCGATTGCCGAGTGTTGGGATGGCTTTGAAACAGGCGCGAGCCCGCCCAGACTGCGACCAGTAGTATCAGGACCGCTACCGCCACAATGGCGGGCACGAGCGAGCGCTCCTTGGGCGACTCCTGTGGAGGAGCGGCTGGCGGCGGTGCTTCACGAACGACAGCCTCAGGAACCGAAACCACCGACGCTGGTGGCGTGTGTTTGAACTGGGCTTGCAGGTCGGTGGCCGTCGGACGGCTGGCAGGGTCGTAACTCAAGCATCGCTGTACGGTGTCCGCGAATGTTGGAGGAAGAGCCGTGGACACGCCGGCGGTTTCGGATCGTTCGTCAGGCCACGCAGGAAGGCGCTGGGTGAGGGCCTCAACCATGGTTATGCCGAGACCCCAAATGTCGCTGGCCGCGGACAGCCTGCCGTTTTTTGCTTCTGGAGGATCGTACAAGGACGATTTAACGATGCTCGCCCTGGGTTCGGTGGCCGGCCGGACGGTATCACTTGCCAGTTTCAGTTGATCATTGACCACCAGAAAGTTTGTCGGCTTCAGCTGGCCCTGCACCAGGTTTTTGCCGTGAAGGAAAGCCAGGGCGTCGAGGGTGGCAAGGAGCATGTCCCGCACTTCCTCGGCAGTGAGGGCCCGGTGGGCAAGGACCTGAGAGAGAGTCTGTTCGGCATATTCCATTACGACGAACAGAAACGGGCGACCTCCGAGCTGGCAACGACCTGCGTCGAGAAGCCGAATCAGGTGAGGATGGGAGAGGCCGGCAGCCGTTATCCAGTGCGAGAGCTGCGCTTCTGGCAGTGCCCGCTCGGCGGGGACGATCTTGATCGCGGCGGTGGGAACGTCTTGTGCCCTGCATTCGGTAAGGAATACCGCGCTGTGGTCTGAGCCGCTCAGATAGCGCCGCAAGGGATACACCCCGTTAATGACCTCGCTCTGCCACTTGGGCGAGGCTTCGGTCATCGTCTCTCTTCTCGCCTCCACATTCACGACGGACGACACGCTCCCGGGATGTCTTGTAAGAAGATACCACCACGAGGGAGGCTGCTGGAGAACCAGATATGGAGATCTGGGTCACACTTTGATGTCGAAGGTATGTTCGGCGCTCTCGACTCGACCCTGTCGACGCGGCGGTCAGCCCAGGGCGCGGGCTGCGGTCGCTAGCGGGCGGTTCGCGCCCGGGGTTGCCCCGCGAACTGCAGCGGATCGTTACCGTGCGCAAAGTGTTTGGCGAGGAAGGCTTCGCCACGCTCGAGGACGAAGTAGCGGAACGCTTCGGCCGCCGGGGAGAGCGTCTTGGCGTGCGTGTTGACGACGTGCCATCGACGCATGACCGGCAGACCCTCGGTTTCAGGAGCCGCGATCAGTTGGTGATCGAGCTCCAGTCCTACGGTGTGCAGCGACAGCAGCGCGACGCCCA
>VBNP01000146.1 GCA_005877965.1 Gammaproteobacteria bacterium
AAAAAGTGAACCCCATGTGCATACCGAGCGTGTTGGCGAGGAACTGCGTCGAGGCCGCGAGCACGGCGTGCACCACATACAGCACCGGCGCGACGAACAGGAACGCGAACTCGATCGGCTCGGTGATGCCGGTGAGGAACGAGGTCAGGGCCGCCGAGATCATGATGCCGCCGACCGCAACGCGGTTTTGCGGGCTGGCGCTGTGCCACATGGCGATCGCGGCCGCGGGCAGGCCGAACATCTTGAAAAGGAAGGCCCCGGCCAGGACCCCCGCCGTGGGATCGCCGGCGAAGAAGCGGTTGATGTCGCCGTGCACCACCGTGCCGCTCGCGTCCGTGTAAGCACCCATCTCGAAGAAGAACGGCACGTTCCAGATGTGGTGCAGACCGAACGGGATCAGCAGTCGCTCGACGAAGCCGTAGATGGTCGCGGCGGTGCGCGGGTTGGAGACCGCCGCCCAGTGCGAGAACGTGTCGATGCCGTGCTGGATGGGCGGCCAGATCGCCGACAGCACCACGCCGGCCAGCCCCGCGGCGAGCGCCGTGACGATCGGCACTGAGCGCTTGCCGGAGAAGAACGCGAGGTACGGCGGCAGGGTGGTGCGGTAGAAGCGCTTGAACATCGTCGCGGCGATGGCGCCGGCGAGGATGCCGCCGAAGACGCCGGTCTGCATCGACTTGATTCCCATGACGCTCACGGGCTCGATGCCCCACACACCGGCCATCACGCCGAGAATCGCGAGCAGCACCACATAGCCGACGGCCGCCGAAATCGCGGCGACCCCGTCATTCTCGGTGAGGCCGACCGCGACGCCGACCGCGAAGATCAGCGGCAGATTGCCGAACACCACATCGCCCGAGGCCTTCATGAGCGCCGACACGAGCGGCGGGATCCAGCCGAAATGCGCTGCGCCGACGCCGAGGAGGAGCCCCGCGACCGGCAGCACCGCCACAGGAATCATCAGCGACTTGCCGATCTTCTGCAGGACTACGAACGCATCCTTGAACACAACTCCCCCTCGCGCCGCCTTAAGCCGCAACTCCCCCGGCCGCCGGGCCCGCCTCCCGGTGAAACTGCGCGAGCCGCGCGCGAACCTCGCCCGCGGTGCTTAAGCTTGCCACCTCGCGCGCGAGATCCTGGCAGCGGCGCAGCGACAGTCGGCGCACGAGCGCCTTGATGGCCGCGATCGCCGGCACCGGCACGGACAGCTCGTCGACTCCGATGCCGAGCAGCACCGGCACCGCCAGCGGCTCGGCGGCCATCCCGCCGCACACGCCGACCCATTTGCCGTGGCGGTGCGCGGCGTCCACGGTGAGACTGATCAGCCTGAGAACCGCCGGGTGCAGCGCGTCGGCACGCGATGCGAGCTTCGGGTGGCCGCGGTCCATCGCCAGCGTGTACTGGGTCAGATCGTTGGTGCCGATCGAGAAGAAATCCACCTCGCGCGCCAGCTGCTCCGCGCCAAGCGCCGCGGACGGCACCTCGATCATCACGCCCACGCGCACCGCGGCGCCGGTGGCGCGCTGCTCCTCGTCGAGGATGCTGCGCGCCGCGCGCAGCTCATCGAGCGTCGCGATCATCGGAAACATCACATGGATGTCGCCGAGCGCGGCGGCCGTGAGAATCGCGCGCAGCTGGCTGCGCAGCAGATCGGGCCGCTCCAGGCTCACGCGGATACCCCGCAGGCCGAGAAACGGATTCTGCTCCGGCGGCAGCGGCAGATACGCCAGGGGCTTGTCGCCGCCGACGTCCAGCGTGCGGATGACGAGCCGGCGCTCGCGGCCAAGCGCGGCCGCGACCGCCCTGTAGACCTCGGCCTGCTCGCGCTCCCCGGGCGCGCTATCGCGGTCGACGAACAGCAGCTCCGAGCGCAGCAGTCCCACCGCGTCGCCCCCCTGGGCGACGGCGGCGAGCGCTTCCTCGACCGTGCCGATGTTGGCGGCAACCTCGATGCGGTGCCCGTCGGTCGTCGCGGCGGGCTCACTCGCCGCCGCCCGCTCACTCCGGCGCTGTGCGGTGAGGCGCCCCATCACGGCCCGGGCCGTGGCGACCTCGGACTCGTGCGGATCCCTGAGCAGAGTGCCGCCCGTCCCGTCGAGGAGAACGGCGGTGCCGTCCTCGATCTCGAGCGCGGCGCGATCGACGCCGCACACCGCGGGTATGCCGAGCGCGCGGGCGAGGATTGCCGCGTGGCTGGTGGGTCCGCCGCCGGTGGTGCACAGGCCCAGCACCCTGCCCGCATCGAGGGAGACCGTCTCGCTCGGCGTCAGTTCATCGGCGATCAGGATGGAGCCGGGTGCAAACTCGAGTGGCGCGGTCGTCACGCCGGCCAGGAGCCCCAGCACCCGGCCGCCGATGTCCCGGACATCGCCGGCGCGCTCGCGCAGCAGCGCACTGGCGAGCGCCTCGAGGCGCGCGGCGTAGCTCGAATAGGCCTCCCGCCAGGCGTATCCGGCACTGTGTCCTCCGGCAAGCCCGGCCACCGCGAGGTCGATGAGCTCCGGGTCGGCGAGCAGCTCGAGGTGGGCATCCAGAATGCGGGACGCCGCCCCCGAGCTGGCCCCCTGCTGTACGCTGATCTGTTGCCGGGCGCGCTCGAGCGCGGCGTCGAGGTGCGCGCGCTCGCGCTCGACACCTAAGCCCTGCTTCTCGACGCTGACCGCGGTGCGGCGCACCTGCGCGACTTTGCCGAGCGCAAGTCCGGGCGATGCGCACACGCCCGCAAGCTTGCGGGGGTCAGTCGGACCTGCCGGGGCGATCGCGCCCGCCGCTGCCGCCGGCACGGGGCCTGCGCCCGGCACGGGGCCTGCGCCCGGCACGGGGCCTGCGCCCGGCACGGGGCCTGCGGCCGGCGCGCCTGCGGGGCGCACGGAGCCCTCCCCCGCGGCGTCCGATTCGCCCGAACCGGAAGCGAGCAGTGCCGCCAGGGTGCTGACCGCGGCCGCGGCATCGGGACCTGCGGCGCTCACGCGGATCACATCGTTCGGGTTGGTGGCGAGCAGCAGGATGGCGGTGACCGACTTGGCATTCGCGGCTTCGGCGCCGCGCAGCAAACGGATGTCCGCGCGGAAGGCCTTGGCCGCCGCCGCGACGACCGCCGCCGGCCTGGCATGCAACCCCTGGGGGTTAGGCAGGCGGATGTCCGCCGACAGGGCGGTGGCCTCGGTCGCCGGTGCGCGATCTGCGGGGGCGGCCAGGATGATGCTGCGGCCGGCATCGACGAGGCCGGTGCCCACGGTCATCCCGCGGATGCGCTCGCGGTTCGTCACCAGCACCTGCGTGAGCAGGCTCGGGGCCGAGCGCGCGATGAGATCCGGGTCGAACGAAATCAGCACCTGTCCGGCCGCCACCCGATCGCCCTGCCGCACGCGCGCCGTGAAACCCTTGCCGTTCAGGCTGACCGTATCGACGCCGATGTGAACCAGAATTTCGACCCCCTCGTCGGTCGTGATCGCCAGGGCATGGGCTGCCCGGTGCAACAGCGTGACGAGCCCGGCAGCCGGGGCCAGGACATCGCACGAGGTCGGATCGATCGAGACCCCGTCGCCCACCGTGCGCTGCGCGAACACCGGGTCCGGGACGCGCTCCAGGGGCACGAGGATTCCGGAGAGCGGCGCGATGAGGCCGATCCGTCGAGGCACAGAGCTCATGGGGTGGCTGGCGGCGCGTCCGGCTGCGCCTCGGGCGCCGCGCGCGCGAACGCCGGCAGTGCTTCCAGGTGCGCGCAGATCGCCCGCATTCCCGGATAGGGTTGCAGGTCGCACCGGTAGCGCCGCGCGTTGTACATCTGCGGCACGAGGCACAGGTCGGCCAGCGTGACTTCGGTGCCGAACATGTGCCGGCCGTCGCCGCTGGTGTGCCTCACCCGCTGCTCCAGCGCCTTGAAACCTAAGCCGATCCACTCGCCCGCCCAGGCATTCACGGCGTTCTCGTCCGCGTCAAAGCTCGAGCGCAGGTAGTTCAGCACCCGCAGGTTGCCGAGCGGGTGAATGTCGCAGGCGATGGCGAGCGCAAGCGAGCGCACCTGCGCGCGGTCCGACGCGGAACCGGGTAACAGGGGCGGCTGCGGATGGGTTTCCTCCAGGTATTCGATGATGGCGAGCGACTGCGTGATGGTGGTGTCGCCGTCCGCCACCACCGGTATCAGCCCCTGGGGGTTGAGCGCGCGAAATTCCGGCGTGTGCTGGGCGCTCGCCGGCGAGCGCAGATCCACCAGCTCCGTCTGCCAGGGGATGCCCTTGAAGTTGAGTGCAATGCGGACGCGATAGGCTGCGGAGCTGCGATAGTAGTGGTAGAGCTTCATGTTCGGCACTCGCGCTCCGGACCAAGGTGGGGTGCAGATTGCCACTGTGCAAACGGCTAGACTAGATCCGATGAGCATCTGGCGCGCCAGCATCACTCCCGAGGATCTCACCGAGCGCGGCCGCAGGAGCCTCTCCGGCTACCTCGGTATCCGCATCACCGAGGTCGGTGCGGATTTCCTGCGGGCGACCATGCCGGTGAACGAGCGCACCCATCAGCCCTTCGGGGTGCTGCATGGCGGTGCCTCGGTTGCGCTCGCGGAGACGGTCGGCAGCCTCGCCTCGATGATGTGCGTGGATACGCAGCAGTCCATGTGCCTCGGCCAGGAAATCAACGCCAATCACCTGCGGGCCGTATCCACCGGCACCGTCACCGCGACCGCCCGCCCGTTTCACCTGGGCGGGCGCAGCCACGTGTGGCACATCGAGATCCGTGATGAGAGCGAGCGGCTGGTGTGTGTTTCGCGCCTGACGATGGCGGTCGTGGATCGCCGGCCAACGCAATCGCCCGCCTGAGGTGAGTCATGTCAGACCCTGATCCGGAGATGACCGTCGTCGTCGCGCCGATCGACGAGTCGCTCCTCAGCTATACCCACGTGATGTACGCGCTGCATTCGCTGGCGGTGCTCATCGGCGTCACCACCTTCCACACCATCGTCGGCAGCTTCATCGGCAGCCTGCCATCGATCGTCGCGGTGGTCATGAACTACGCGCGCCGCTCGGCGACGCACGGTACCTTCCTCGAGTCGCATTTCCGCTGGCAGCTGCGGACCTTCTGGTTCGCGGTGCTGTGGGCGTGCGTGTCGGGGCTGGTCATGCTGACCATCATCGGCATCCCGGCGGGTCTGGTCGGCCTGTTTGCGCTGGCGATCTGGATCATCTACCGCCTGGTGCGCGGCTGGCTGGCGCTGCGCGACAGGAAGGCGATGCCCGTATGAAGCGGGCAGGCTGGCTGCTCGCGGGCGGCGCCGCACTGCTTGCGGTGGGCTGCGGCCAGAAGGGCGCCCTGTACCTGCCGGACAAGAATGCCCAGGTGATCACGACACCGGCAGCGCCGCCCGTGCCGGCACAGTCGGCCCCGCAGCCGCCGACGCCGGCGACACCTGCGCCGCCTGAGCCAACCGACAAGGACGACGACTCCCAGGCGCCGAAGTAGCGGCCCGCTTCAGGACCCCTGCATGACGCGCTCCCCCGACCTGGTTCTCGTCGACGGCTCCTCTTATGTCTACCGGGCGTTCCACGCCCTGCCGCCGCTGTCCAACTCGCGCGGCGAGCCGACCGGAGCGGTGCTCGGGGTGCTGAACATGCTGCTGAAGTTTCTCAAGGACTATCAGCCGCGCCGCATTGCCGTGATATTCGACGCACCGGGCCGGACCTTCCGCGACGAGCTGTTCGCCGAGTACAAGGCGCACCGCCCGTCGATGCCCGATGACCTGCGCGCACAGATCGAGCCGCTGCTGCAGATCATCGCGGCACAGGGGCTGCCGCTGCTGCGCGTGCCGGGCGTGGAGGCGGACGATGTGATCGGCACCCTGGCCCGGCGCGCCGCGCAAGCCGGGCAGACGGTGCTCATTTCCACCGGCGACAAGGACATGGCGCAGCTGGTCGACGGCTCGATCACGCTCGTCAACACCATGAACAACACGGTGCTCGACCGCGACGCCGTCAAGGCGAAGTTCGACGTCTACCCCGAGCAGATCGTCGACTACCTGGCACTGGTCGGCGACAGCTCCGACAACATCCCGGGGATCGACAAGGTAGGGCCGAAAACCGGCGCGAGGCTGCTGCAGCAGTACGGCGGCCTCGATGAGCTGATCGGGCGCGTGGTGGAAGTTCCCGGCAAGGTGGGCGAGAACCTGCGCACCGGTCTCACGACGCTCGAGCTGTCGCGACGGCTCGCGACCATCAGGACCGATCTGGCGCTGCCGCTGTCGGTGGAGGAGCTGGTGCCGGGCCCGCCGGATATTGCGCGCCTGCGCGAGCTGTACACGCGCTACGAGCTGCGCGGGCTGCTGCGGCAACTGGAAGGCGGCGATGCGGTGGCAGGCAGCGCCGCGACCCCCGTGGCGCACAGTCCGCAGGCACTCCCCGCAGTGCCGGGCGCCGGCACCGCAGCCGCAGCGCCGCCGGCGGCGGCGCCATCCGGCGCGAGCCCTGTGCCTGCCGACATCGTCCGCCGCTACGAAACCGTGACCCGCTGGGAGGACCTGGAGCGCTGGCTCGCGGCCGTGCGCACGGCCGAGCTGTTCGCCTTCGACACCGAGACGACCACCCTCGACTACATGCGCGCCGAGATCGTGGGCGTGTCCCTGTGCATCGAGCCGGGCGTGGCCGCCTACGTACCCCTGCGGCACGTGTATCCGGGGGCGCCCGAGCAGCTCGAGCGCGAGCGCGTGCTCGCGGCGCTCAGGCCCATTCTCGAGGATCCCGCGCGCGGCAAGGTGGGGCACAACCTCAAGTACGACGCCCACGTGCTGGCGAACGCCGGCATCGCGCTCGCCGGCATGCGCTTCGACAGCATGCTCGAGTCCTACCTGTGGAACAGCGTCGCCACCAATCACGACATGGACGCGGACGCGCAGCGGTATCTCGGACTGCGCACCATCAGCTACGAGGACGTCGCCGGCAAGGGCGTGAAACAGCTCAGTTTCGAGCAGCTGCCGCTGGAGCGCGCCGGCGAGTATGCGGCCGAACAGGCGGACGTGACGCTGCGCCTGCACCGCACGCTGTGGCCGCAGCTTCAGGGTCTGCCCGCGCTCTCGCGCCTGTACCTGGAATGCGAGCAGCCGCTGGTGCCGGTGCTGTTCGCCATGGAGCATCGCGGCGTGCTGGTGGATCGCGAGCGGCTGCGCGCGCAGAGCCGCGAGTTCGCGCGCCAGTTGCAGGAGCTGCTGGTGCAGGCGCACCGCGAGGCCGGCCATGAATTCAACATCGAGTCCCCGAAGCAGCTGCAGCAGATCCTGTTCGAGCGGCTGCAGCTGCCGGTGCGGCGCAAGACCCCGACCGGACAGCCCTCGACCGCCGAGGACGTGCTGGAAGAGCTCGCCGCGAGCTACGCGCTGCCGCGGATCGTGCTCGAGTACCGCGCGCTCGCCAAGCTCAAGTCCACTTACACCGACAAGCTCCCCGAGCAGGTGAATGAGCGGACCGGGCGTATACACACCAACTACGCACAGGCGGTCGCCGCCACCGGCCGGCTGTCCTCGGTCGATCCCAACCTGCAGAACATCCCGGTGCGCCGCCCCGAGGGGCGCCGCATCCGCCAGGCATTCATCGCGCCCCCGGGCTACCTCCTGCTCGCGGCGGATTACTCGCAGATCGAGTTGCGCATCATGGCGCACCTGTCGGGAGACGACAGCCTGCGCGCGGCGTTCGCCGAGGATCGCGACGTGCACCAGGCGACGGCCGCCGAGGTGTTCGGTGTCGGCCTGGATGCGGTCACGCCCGATCAGCGCCGCACCGCCAAGGTCATCAACTTCGGTCTCATCTATGGCATGTCCGCGTTCGGCCTGGCACGCAACTTAGGGATCGAGCGCGGCGCCGCGCAGCAGTACGTGGAGCGCTACTTCCAGCGCTATCCCGGCGTGAAGCGCTTCATGGACGAGACGCGCGCGCAGGCCCGTCAGATCGGTTACGTCGAGACGGTGTTCGGCCGGCGGCTGTACCTGCCCGACATCCGCTCGGGCAACCCGCAGCTGCGCCAGTACGCCGAGCGCAGTGCGATCAACGCGCCGATGCAGGGCACGGCGGCCGACATCATCAAGCGCGCCATGATCACCATCGATGCCTGGTGCGCCGCGGAGGACGCCCCGGCGCGGCTCATCATGCAGGTGCACGACGAGCTGGTGCTCGAGGTGCGCGAGGATGCGGTCGAGCCGGTGAGCGCGGCCGTCCGCGAGCGCATGGTGAACGCCGCGGCCTTGAGCGTGCCGCTGCGCGTGGACGTGGGAACGGGCGCCAACTGGGACGAGGCGCACTGAGGCACGGTCAAAGCGCGCGGCAGGCTGCGTTACCGTAAAATCAAATTTCAGGGAGACCGTCTATGCGTAGACCACTGTCTGCGATGCTGCTGGCCTGCGGGGTGTGCGGCGCGCACGCCGGCAACCTCGTCTATGTCGGCGCCGGCGTGGTCCGGGACAAACTGAGCGACATCACTACCGCCGACGGCTTCACCCTGTCCGACATCGACCGGACGTCGTGGAAAGTGCTCGTCGGCTTGCGCCCCATCAGCCTGCTGGCCGTGGAGGCAAACTACATCGATCTGGGCGGTCAGACCAACAACTTCGTCGACGTCAACACCCACGCCCATTACAAGGCGTTCGCGGGCTACGCGGTCGGTTTCCTGCCGATTCCGGTGCCCTTCCTCGACGTGTTCGGCAAGGCCGGCCTGGCGCGCTGGCAGTACGACGGCAGCACCGTCGGGTTCGCGGGCCCGGCCAACCTGATCTCCTTCTCCGACCGCGGCACTGAGTTTGCCTGGGGCGTGGGGGCGGGGGCACACATCGGTAACGTCGGTGCCCGGCTCGAGTACGAGAGTTTCAGCGTTGCCAACACCAACGGCG
>VBNP01000147.1 GCA_005877965.1 Gammaproteobacteria bacterium
CGCCCCTTCATCGCGCTCAACACCGCGGCGATTCCGGCGGACCTGCTCGAGTCGGAGCTGTTCGGCCACGAGCGCGGCGCGTTCACCGGAGCGGACGCGCAACGCCGCGGGCGTTTCGAGCAGGCCGATGGCGGCACCCTGTTCCTGGACGAGATCAGCGACATGTCGCTGCCGCTGCAGACCCGCCTGCTGCGCGTGCTCGCCGAGGGCGAGTTTTACCGGGTGGGGGGCCAGACCCCGATCCGTGTCGACGTGCGCGTCATCGCCGCGAGCCACCAGAACCTGCAGGAGCGGGTGACGCACGGCCTGTTCCGCGAGGACCTGTATCACCGCCTGAACGTCATCCGCATCGAGCTGCCGCCGCTCCGTGCCCGCGCCGAGGACATCCCGGATCTGCTGGCCTATTACCTGGTGGTGAGCGCGCATGAGCTGGGCGTGGACCCGAAGTCCCTCGGCCCCGAGGCTCTCGCCCGGCTCACCGCCTACGAGTGGCCCGGCAACGTGCGCGAGCTGGTGAACCTGTGCCGGCGGCTGTCGGTGCTCGCCCCGGGGAGCGAGGTGCACCTCGCCGACCTGCCGCCGGAGCTCGCCTCCCTGCCCACGGACGCCACCGCGCAGGCGGACTGGGCCACGGCGCTCGAGCGCTGGGCGGAGCGGCACGCGCTCGCCGGGCGGGTCCCGCTCCTGGATACCGCGCAGCCACAGTTCGAGCGCGTACTCATCCGGGCGGCACTCAAGCGCACCCAGGGCCATCGCCAGGAGGCTGCCCGGCTGCTCGGGTGGGGGCGCAACACCCTCACCCGCAAGCTGCGGGACCTCGGCATGAGCGCCGAAGGGGGCGACGAATAGTCGCAGGCGGCGGAACCCGGTAAGGTTCGCGGCCAGCCGTGCACCTGCGGGAGCGATCGGATGACGGGCTGGCGTGAGGTCTGGCACTTCGATTTCCTGGGCAATGAGCTCGGCGCCTGGACGCTCGCCTTCGTCACTCTCCTCGTCACCTTCACGGCGCTGCCGCTGGCCAAGCGCTTCATCAGCGTTCGCCGCCGGCGACTCATCGGCCCCGGGCCACCGCGGGTGCACTTAGCCATCGACCTGACGGCGCTGCTGGTCGAGCGCACCAAAGCGGTGTTCCTGTGGGCGGTCGCAGTGTGGGTCGGCTCCCGCTACCTGAGCCTTGCGCCACGCCTCGAGCGCTGGCTGACCATCGCGCTGGTGCTGCTGTTCTGGATGCAGGCGGCGCTGTGGGCCATGGCGGCGGTGCGCTACGCCATCGACGTGCGCCGCCAGCGCTCCAGCGGGCCGGACACGCTGCTGCAGAGCTCGATGGCAGTCATTCTGTTCCTGGCCGGTCTGGTGATCTGGGGAGTTTCGGCGCTGCTGGCGCTCGGCAATCTCGGCGTGAAGATCGAGCCGCTGCTGGCCGGGCTCGGCATCGGCGGCATTGCCCTCGCACTCGCCGTGCAGACCGTGCTGGCGGATCTGCTCGCCTCGCTCTCCATCGCGCTCGACAAGCCCTTCGGGCTCGGCGACTTCCTGGCCGTGGACGCCTGGCAGGGCACCGTCGAGCACATCGGCGTGAAGAGCACGCGGCTGCGGAGCCTCTCGGGCGAGCAGATCATCATCTCGAACGGCGACCTGCTCAGGACGCGCGTGCGGAACTTCGGCCGCATGAGCGAGCGGCGCGCGGTGTTCCAGCTCGGGGTGGATTACGACACGCCGGTGGCAGCTCTCGCGGCCATTCCGCACGCGGTGCGCGAGATCATCGAGGCGACGCCCGACACGCGCTTCGAGCGCTGCCACCTGCTCAGCTGCGGCGAGCGCGCACTGCAGTTCGAAGTCGTTTTCGTCCTCACCAAACCCGACTTCAACCTCTACGCCGACGCCCAGCAGCGCATCAATCTGCGCATCCTCGAGCGCTTCCGCGCCATGGAAGTGAATTTCGCCGCGGCGGTCCCGACCGGCGTGCGCCTCTACAGCCCACCGTCCCCGGCGCAGGACGCCGGCGGCCAGCAACGGCTGCTGTAGCTTCAGCTGCCCGTGAGCACTTGATGAGCGAACCACAGTTCCGTGAAGCCCGGGTCGCGGCTGCGAGCCAGCCGTTTGCGGCGCGCTCGCCGCCCGCCGGCGCTTCAGCCCGAGAGTGCGCAGTCCTGCATGTCGCCCGCGGTGCGCAGCGTGCCGACGAGCTCGGTCACGTTGCCGAAGCCCTGTCCGCGCAGGTACCGGGCGATTCCCGCGTTGATCGTCTTGCAGACCATCGGGTCGTAGAACAGCGCGGTGCCGATGCCTACCGCGGAGGCGCCGGCGATGATGAACTCCAGCGCATCGTTTCCGGAGGTGATGCCGCCCTGCCCGATGATGGGGATACCGTGCGGGCGCGCCACCTCGTACACCTGATGCACCTTGAGCAACGCGATCGGCCTGATCGCAGGTCCCGAGAGGCCCCCCTGCACGTTGCCGATCACCGGACGGCGCGAGTGCACGTCGATGGCCATACCCATGATGGTGTTGATCACCGACAGCGCATCAGAGCCGGCTTCGATGCAGCGGCGCGCGTTCTCGCGGATGTCGGTCTGGTTGGGCGACAGCTTGGTGATCAGGGGCTTTTTCGTCACGCGGCGACACGCGGCCACCACCTGCGCGGACATCTCGGGGTCGTTGCCGAAGGCGACGCCGCCCTCCCTGACGTTCGGGCAGGAGATGTTGATCTCGATGGCATCGATCGGCGATTCATCGAAGCGGCGCGTGACCTCGACGTACTCCTCCAGCGTCGAGCCGCACACGTTGGCGATGAAGCGTGTTTCGGTGAAATCCAGCTGCGGCAGGATGCCGCGCACCACCTGCTCGACCCCCGGGTTCTGCAGGCCGATCGCGTTCAGCATGCCCGCCGGGGTCTCGTACACCCGATGCGGCGGATTGCCCAGGCGCGGCTCGCCGGTCGTGCCCTTGAGCACCACCGCGCCCGCGTCCCGGTTGGAGAAGCCTTCGATGCGGGTGTACTCCTCGCCGAAGCCGACGCAGCCGGACAGCAGCACGATCGGGGAGGCGAACTCCAGCCCGCAGAACTTCAGACTGAGGAGGGTCGCGGCATCGGGCGTTGCCGCGCGGCGGTCCACGCCCGCGGCTGCGCCTGGTTCGAGCGTCGCCATGGAGCGCATTATCGCACACGCTCCGACTCACGCCCGGCCAGACCCATGTTCCACATCGTGCTGTTTCAACCCGAAATCCCCCCCAATACCGGCAACCTCATCCGCCTGTGCGCCAACAGCGGCACGACGCTCCACCTGGTGAAGCCGCTCGGCTTCGAGCTCACCCGCAAGGCGGTGCGTCGCGCCGGCCTCGACTACGAGGAGCTCGCGCCGGTGCGGGTGCACGCGAGCCTGCCCGCCTGTCTCGAGGCGCTCGCGGGCGCGCGGCTCTTCAGCATCGAAACCGGCGGCAGCCGCGCCTACAGCGACGCGCAATTCAAGCCGCACGACGCACTGCTCTTCGGCCCCGAAACCCGTGGCCTGCCCGCGCGGGTGCTCGATCAGCTGCCGCGCGAGCGGCAGCTCGCCATTCCGATGTGCGCCGGCAATCGCAGCCTCAATCTCTCCAACGCCGTGGCGCTGGTGGTCTACGAGGCGTGGCGGCAGAACGGTTTCGCCGGCGCGGGCACCTCGCAGTAAAGGAACATCGCCATGCCTGACAGCGTGCTGCTCGTGGACTACGAGAACATCGGCAAGATCGACCTCGGCGCCATCCCCGCCGGGGTGCGCGTGCCGTTCTTCTTCGGCGCCTCACAGCGCTCCGTGCCCACCGAGTTTCTCAAGGCCGCACTGAAGCTCGGAGAGCGGTTCGTGCAGATCGACATCGAGGGCCAGGGGAAGAATGCCCTGGACTTCCACATCGCCTTCTACCTGGGCGAATACCTGGCACGATCACCGCAGAGCCCGTGCGTGATCCTGTCCCGGGACAAGGGCTTCGACCCGCTGATCAAACACCTGGTCAAGCGAGGCTTTGCCGTGCGGCGCGCCAACTCCATCGCCGAGGCGCTCGTCTCGCGCGCACCGCCGGCTGCGGCGCCGCGCGCTCAGCGCCGCCCGGCCACACGCGGCGACAACGCGGCGCTGCTCGCGGAAGCCCGGCACCTGCTCGCGGGGACACAGAAGATCCGGCGCCCCCGCAAGCGCAAGGGCCTCATCGCCCTGCTGCACTCGCACTTCTCGAAGAAAGTCCCCGAGCGCGAGCTGCAGGGCCTGGTCGATGAGCTGATCGCGAGGGGCGAGCTCAGCGAGTCAAATGGTGCAATCACCTATCTCTTCTGACAGGTCGTGATGCGGCAGCGGGGAACCGGAGCCTGAATCTCTCGAACGCCGTCGCGCTGGTGGTCTACGAGGCGTGGCGGCAGAACGGATTCGCACACCGCACGCGTGTTCTTGACAGCGAGTAGCCGAGGAGTAGCCTACGCGGCCCTTCCGCCCTTGCGTGGGCGGATGTCGAACCGGAGACATCGATGGCCGCAGGGCCGCTGCATCGAACATGTTGGTGTAATCCGAACTAAGCGCTTCGGCTGTGTCGTGCTATCAACACGAGCCCCTGGCGAAGGTTCCCCAGGGGCTTTTTGTTGCCTGCGTGCGGCAATGAACACAGTCGATATCGAGTCAGAGGACCAGGCGCAGATTGAAGGCGAGGCCGGGCGGCGGCTGCGCGGACGTCTGCCCGTACGGCTGACTCTGCGGGGCGATCTCTCAGACATCGGAAACGTGCTGCTTGCGCTGCGTGCTCTCGGCGGCTTCGATTCCGGTCCCATGCACTACCCCATCTACCGCCTCGTACGCATGGCCGCACGCCGACCGCTCGATGAGTTGTTCGACGCTCTAGCTCAGCACGCGGGTCTTGCCGCCCATCGTCTGGGAGAGGGGTCCCTGTTGCTTGATGGTCCCGGTGTGCTTGTGAGCGCACGGGGGCGCCGCAAAACCGATTACAGCTCCATGACGTTCGCCATTTGGGCCGACAGCCTGGTGTCGCTGGAGTCCATCCGCGATCGGCTGCTCGGTGTCGTGGGCAATGAGCGCCTGAGGGAAGAGACGTTCACCATCGACTGGCACTTCGCGGCGGGTGAGTTGGGACTGACGAGCGCCGAGTTCGAAGAGCTGGCCGATCCGGGGTCGCCGGACGAAGCGTACCCGACTCTCGGCGAGCCGATCGATCGGTTCATTGAGCGATATCTCGCGGCACCCGAAACGGTTCTCATTCTTCAGGGGCCACCCGGGACCGGGAAGACGCGGTTCGTGCGCGCGGTGCTGGCGGCAATTTCCCGGCGCAAGGGTGACAGCGCCAAAGTACTTTACACAGCCGACACGCGTGCGCTCGAGAGCGACGAAATCTTCGTCGAGTTCGTCACCGGGAGTCATGACGCTTTCGTGATCGAAGACGCGGATCACATACTCGACTCCCGAGTGCAAGGTCTTTGACCCTAAGGCGCAGGGCCTCCATGAGACGGAGGCCGCTGCCGTAGAGGAGGTTGGCGACCAGCCACGACGTACCCTGCAGTTGCGAGAGGAGTGCCCGAACCTCATCGCGGCTCAGCACTAACGGTAAGCGCCTCGCGCTGCTGGCGCGGGTCACGTTATCCAGCCACGGCAGCTCGATTGCCAGCACGTGGCGATAGAGAAACAACAGCGCCTGCAGCGCCTGGTTCTGCGTGGCGGAACTCACCTTCGGTCCACTGCCAGGTGGGTCAAGAATTGCTCCACCTCCGGTGCGCCGAGTCGGCGCGGGTGCCGTCGGTTGTGAAATGCAATATAGCGTCGCATCCCATTGCAGGTACGCTTGCTCTGTCCGCAATGCCAAGTGACGCGTGCGTATCCGTTCCCGCGCCACAGCGAGGAGACCGGGGCGCTTTGCCGCTGGATTACTCTCTCGATGGTAGGGCGTCATGGCCCGTCTCCTGGAGTGATGGAAGCAGATCGATAGCGTCGTGCCGGTTAGCCTGGGCGTCACTGCTCGTTAGCGTGCTGACGACGATGTGCGCAACGATATCCTCGGCTTGGCCCGCTGGTCATTCGCCCTGGGATGGGGCTTCGCTCTCCATCATTCTGCTCATTTCGCTCTCGTTACTATTTACGCCATCCTTCGTGGGGTTCTGGCTGACCGCCATAGCACTGTTCTTTCTCGCGCGACGCAAAGGTTGGATTCGCTGGCTACTGCTCATCGGCGCTGTGATCGGAG
>VBNP01000006.1 GCA_005877965.1 Gammaproteobacteria bacterium
AGCGCACCTGGTCGTTGCCAGCCGCGGTGCTGCCGTGGGCGACGGTGTCGGACCCGAGCTTGCGCGCCAGGCGTGCGATGGTCTGCGCCTGCATGACGCGCTCCGCGCCGACGCACAGCGGGTAGAGCTGCCCGCGCCGCACGTTGCCCATGATGAGGAAGCGCAGCACCTGCTCGAAGTAGTCGGCGCGGGCGTCGACCTGGGTGTGCTCCACGGCGCCGAGCGCGCGGGCGCGCGCGGCGAGGTCGCGCGCGGCTTGGCCGTCGATCCCGCCGGTGTCGACGGTGACCGTGATCACCGGGCGGCGCTCATGTTCCGCAAGCCACGCCACCAGGAACGAGGTGTCGAGGCCTCCGGAGTAGGCGAGGACGATGGGGATGCCCGTGCGTGCAGCGGTGTTGGACATGATCAGACCCGGAACAGCGCGCGCAGGCGGCCGATCAGCTCCTCCTGCGCACGCGCGCTGGCGGTGGCGATGAATATGGTGTCGTCGCCGGAGAGGGTCCCGGCCACTTCCGGCCACTCGGCCTTGTCGATCGCCACGGCGACGCTCTGCGCGGCGCCGATGGTGGTGCGCAGCACGGTGAGCGAGGGGCCGGCGCGCCGCAGCTGCCGCACGAACTGCGTGAGAGCGCCGAAGTCGCCGTTGGCGCGCGTCAGCTCATCGGGCGGCAGCACGTAGCGGCCGGTCGCCTTGAGCACCCCGAGATCGCGCAGGTCGCGGCTGATGGAAGACTGGGTCGCGCCGTGACCTTCCTTCTTCAGCAGGCGCACCAGATCGGCCTGCTTGCGGACCAGGCCGTCGCGCAGGAGGCGCACGATGGCGCCGCGCCGTTGCAGCTGGTGGGCGTCGCTCAGCATCTGTTCTTGCGCATAAACATGCGCACATTGTGCATATTAATGCACAAGAGTCAAGGAGAGCCCGGGCCCGGCCACGCACCGAAGCGCTACAATGCCGGCCGGCCTGCGCTCCCACAGGCGCCCAACAGCGAAGGGATCATCATGCATTCACCACGCTCAACAGGCGCGGCCCGGGCCGCGGCGCTCGCGGCCGCCGGCGTGTGCGGTGCGCTGTTCGCCCAGGCCGTGAACCTCAAGCCGGGCAAGTACGAGGTCGTGTCCACCTCGCAGGTGACGCTGGCGCCGGAAACGCAGAGCCGCCTGCCGCCCGGCTATCTGGCAAGACTGCAGACACCGCGGACGCAGCAGCAGTGCATCACCGATACGGACCTCAAGCAGGTGGGCAAGAAGCTGTCGCAGGAGCGCGGCAACGACCCGAGCTGCAAGATGACCGATCCCAGCGTGGCGGGCGACAAGGTGAAGTTCGTCATGCAGTGCCAGCGCGCGACCAGTCACTTCGAGGGCACGTTCTCCTCCGACTCGTTCAAGGCGGTCATTCGCGCGCAGACCGATCAGGGCCCGATGACCATCAAGATGACGGGGCGGCGGATCGGGGGCTGCTCGAAATAGCGCCGGCCGCGCCGCGGCCCGCGCCAGCGCGCGCCACCCGCGCGGCCGGCGCAGCTACTTGTCTATGGAGTACACCAGGTCGGCGCCGCGCGCCTGGCCGACCTCGGTCCTGACGGTCCAGTGATCACCGAGGGTGTAGCGCAGCTTGAGCGTGTTGAGCTGCTGGGTGAGGCTGATGCCGTAACTCACGTACAGGCGCGGCGACAGGTAGCGGCCGAGCACCAGGGAGGTCTCGTTGGTGATGTCGGACTCGAGACTCACGTCCTCTATGCCCACGTGCGAGCCGAGCTGCTGCGCGAGGATCGCGCCGCCCTGCGCCAGCGCCGCGGTGCCCGCGCCGCTGCTGCCGGTGGTGCGGTTCTGCGCCGACTCCAGCGAGCCGCCGGCCAGGATCAGCGACACCACCTGCGACTGCGGCAGCGAAGGTTCGGAGAAGAACGTCATGTGCGGCTGCAGCAGCGTGCCGCGGACGTTGACGCCGGCCTTCACGTCGGGAAATTCCTTGATGGCGCGCAGATCGATGCCCGGATTATCGATCGGGCCGCCGGTGAAAATCAGCCGGCCGCGCTCGATGTCGAGCTTGCGCGCATAGGCGGTGTACTTGCCCTCGGCCACCGACAGCTCTCCGGTGGCGCGCGTGATGGCGTCGTAGCCGCTGCGGATGGTGATGCTGCCGGTGAGCCGGCCGGTGAGCCCCGAGGTGTCGATGCTCACGCGCTCGCCGAGGGCGAGCGTGATGGT
This sequence comes from Gammaproteobacteria bacterium, assembly GCA_005877965.1. Classification (GTDB taxonomy): domain Bacteria; phylum Pseudomonadota; class Gammaproteobacteria; order Steroidobacterales; family Steroidobacteraceae; genus 13-2-20CM-66-19. The sequence goes on from VBNP01000006.1 coordinate 2,212, forward strand.
GCTCATCGCCTCGAAGCGCTTGGTCGGATCCTCCTCCTCGCTGCCGACGATCACCTCATCGGGCGAGGCCCGCACGGCGCCGGCGAAGTCCTTGGGCTGGATCTTCGCGTACGGCACCGTGACCTTGCCGGTCACTTCGATCCTGCGCCCGGTGACGTTGAAGTCCAGATCGGGGGAGGCGTCGATCTGCGCCTCCGGAACGTCCGCGACCCGCAGGTTGGTTCCCTGCAGATGAAACTTCCCGTACGGCAGCAGCGCCCGCCATTCGAGGTGCCCGCCGGCCGTGACGCTGCCCGCGCCGGCGTGCGCACTGCCGTTGAAATCGAGCCCCGCCTCGCTCAGGCGTGCGTCGAGCTGCACCTGGCGCAGGCCGAGGTTCACCTGGTAGACATCGATCTCGCCGTCGCTGACCTTGAGCGCCCCGGAGAGTCGCGGCGTCCCGGCGGTGCCGGCCAGCTGGATATCCGCGTTGAAGTGGCCGGCGGCGCGGTCGATGTCCGGCTCGTACACCGACACGAAGCCGAGCTCGGCCGTCTGCGCGTGCAGCTCGCCGCTGAGCGGCATGTCCTGCCAATGCGCCGGCGTTGCTACTTGCGCTGCTCCCCGCGCGGTGGCGCGTTGCACCTCGAGCCGGCCGTGGAGGGTGCCGATCTCGCCGTCGCCGAGATCGGCCTGGGCAGTGACGAGCGCCGGCGTCGCGTTCAGCGTCACCGTGCCGGAGCCGATGCGGGTGTGCTCGATCCGGTGGCTCGCGAGCTTGTGGGCGAGCTCGGCATCGGTCAGCTCGGCCCGCACTGTTCCCACGAGCGGCGCGCCCGCGCCGCCCGACAGGCGCGCGAGTGCGTTGACGGTGCCGAGATATTCCACCGCGGGGGTCATGCCGGCGGTGAGCGTGTTGAGCGGCAACTGGTTGGTCATGACGGTCGTGAACCACGCCGCCGCGCTCCATTCGCCGTCCGCGCACACGCTGCCGGGCGTACCCACCAGGCACAGCCAGTCCAGGCGCAAATGATCGGGTGCCGCGCTGAATGCCACGGGGCGTTCGAGCGACAGGTGCAGGGACTCGCTGCCGTTGATGGCGAGGGCGTTGAGTTCGCCCGTGAAGGTTCCGTGCGCGTAAGCCCCGCGTGCCGCGGCGCTCGCGGTGAGACCGCTGGCCGCGACCGCGAGCTGCACCCGGTAGGCGTCCGGCGGACCGCCGAGAGTGAGCGTGACGCTCTCGAGCGTACGCTCCTGATAGCTCAGCTTGCGCAGGCGCGCGTCGATTTTCGATTCCCGCCCGGATGCGCCGGGGTCGAAGTTCACGTTCGCGTCGACGCTCTCGAGCTTGACGCCCTGGTAGTCGAGGTCCCCGCCGTGCGCCGTGGCGACGATCACCGGATCGGCAAGCGTGCCGCCCACGGTCCCGGACGCCTTGAGCTCACCGCGGGTGCCGGGCGCCAGCAGACTCAGGTCCTCGGCGGAGACCGCGAAGCGCAGATCCATGCGCTCGTTGATGTGCCCATCGAGCGCCACGCGCGCGCTTCCCAAGCCGACCCGCACCTGACTGAAGCCCCAGGTGTTTCCCGAGCGTGTCAGGGTGCCGGAGCCGCTCGCCGCCACGCCGCGCAACTTGCCGCTCAAGTCACTGAACGAGGCGGTGAGATCCCCGCGGGTGTCGAAGCCGCGCCCCGATACCCCGAGCATGAAGCTGAGGCTGCCGGGCAGATCCGCACGCAGCAGGCCGGGATTGATGCCCCTCGCGTGGCCCAGCACCGACCAGCTCTGCGCCGGGGACCACACCACCTCGCCGCTGACGCTCGCGTGACCGCCGAACAGGTCGATCTCCGCGCTGTCGAACGCGAAGCTGTCGTGGCCGAGTGTGCCGCTCACGTCCGCCGGCATCGGCGCCAGCCCGGGGACCTGCGCGCTGCCGCTCAGCCGCACCCGGTACGGCAGCACGCCGGCGAGGGTGAAGGAGCCGGTGGCGCCGGACACCGCCGGGTCACGGCCCACCAGAGGCCAGCGGAAGTTGCTCACCTCGCCGCTCAGATCGAGTCGCGGCCCGTCGACGCCGATGGTGCCGGCGCCGCGGGCTACCGCCCCGGAGGCGAGGTGGCGCAGCTCCCAGTGCCGGGCGGTCAGCACGCGCTCGGCGTAGCTGCCGGAGAACTGCGCCTCGAACAGCCCGGCGCGCAGTCCGGTGGGGTTCACCGCCCCGTGGGCACTGAAGCCCGCGCCGTCGCCGCTGCCGGCCAGGTGGCCGGTGATGCTGCCGAGCGGGCCGCGCACGCCCCAGGCGCGCAGATTGAAATCCCGGACCACGGCATCGCCCACCCAGTGCCACTGGTTGGTGAGATCGATCGCCTGGCCGGAGAAGTCGGCGCGGAACGGGCTGTCCGCGTGCGCCACGACGTGCAGGATGTTGAGATCGCCCCGGGCGCTGCCGGCCACGGTCCAGGCGGGCCGTCCCGCCGGGCTCCACAGGAGGCGCCCCTTGACCTCCAGCCCCAGGGGATCGGCGGCGAGCAGGTCGCCGATCGCGCTGACGCGCGCCTCGCCTCCCAGGAGCCCCTCGGCCTGAAAGAAGCGGATGACGTTGTGACGGATGACCGCGGCGCCGCTGATGTCGGTGGCCTCGAGACGGAAGCCGTTGGGAACGGTGAGCGTCGCGCTCGCCACCCGCCCCTGCTCGGCGCTGACGATCAGCCAGCGCGGCATGAAGACCAGTGGACCGGGGAGCGAGGGATGGCTGCGGCGCTTCACCTGAATGAGGGCGCTCCTCACCGTGCCGTGACGCACGCGGATGGTCTGCAGCACGAGTGGCATGAGCGCTACCTGGCCCTCGATGCCTTCGAACTTCAGGTGCACCAGGTCGTGATCGATCTCGACGCGCTCGACGCGCAGGCCCTCGGCCACCGTGCCGCTGACGCCGACGATGTCGAGCTGCACGCCCGCCATGCGGTGCGGGATGTGCCCGATGAGGAACTGCAGCCCGCTGTTGGTGTAGAGCGCCGACCAGATGAGGGCCGCCGGCGCCACGAGGGCCAGGGCGACGGCCAGGCAGGCGAGCACGAGCAGCAGGCGGCGCGGGCTGAACATCGCTACAGCTTCGGGGAGAAGTTGATGTGCAGCCGCGGACCGGGGTGCACGGACTGGAAGCGCTGCCCGGTGGCGTCCCACTGCAAGCTGCTCGACAGGGGTTCGGCGATGTCCACCCCGAGCGTCATGACCGGCAGGCGCACCCTCAGACCGATGCCGACCGAGTACTGCAGCGAGGTACACTCCTGCTGCTGAGCGGCTGCCGGCGAACACTTGCGGGCGAGCTGTGCGAAGCTGTTGAAGGCGTTGCCATAGTCGAGGAAGGCGGCGATACCGAAATTCTTCGGCAGATCGCGGATCACCTCCACCGTGCCGGTGATCACGTCCTTGCCGCCGACCTTGATGTACCCGGCGATCGACTTGCAGCTGCCGTCGGGATTGCGCAGGAACTGCTTGGTGACCTGATCCTGGGTGCACACCGCCTCGGTCGGGGACAGGTCATTGTAGGCGAAGCCGCGCACGCTGTTGTCGCCGCCGGCGAAGAAGCGGAACACGGTCGGCAGCTGGCTGAAGCGCGACACTAGGCTCGCGCCCAGCTCATCGCGCAGCAGCAGGTGCCATTTCCTGCCGAGGCGGAACACCTGCTCGGCCTGCAGGTGCAGCTGGATGAAGTTGGAATCGGAGCCGAGCGAGCTGTGGGAGCCGCGCAGCTCGGCGAAGAACGGATGCTCGAACAGCGCCTCGCCGAGATAGCCCTTGGGCACCGAGGCGAGGTCGACTCCCGGCACCAGCAGGCGGTCGGTATGCGCACCGGGGAACCACTCCGCTCCGAGCGGCAGATCGCTGGTGGTACCCATTCCGTTCACCAGCCACACATGCTGCCAGCCGCCCGTGACCTCGGTGACGCTCGGGCCCAGCGACAGCGTGTGGGTGGTCACATCCGCGAGCTGGCGCTGCTCGACCGTGCCCCCCAGGGTCAGTTTCTCGACCGCCGGATCGCCGATCGGCACGTTGTAGCGGCTCTGCAGGCTGTAGCGCGTCACCTGCGCCGCCTGCACCTCGACGCTGAAGCTGTGGCCGAGTGAATTGATGCGCCGGTCCTCGAAGCCGAGCGTGCCGCGCGGCCCGGTGTCGGTGGCATAGCCGGCGCCGAACGAGTAGCGGTGTCGCCGGCTCGGGTCGGCGTGGATGTTCACCGGGACGATGTGCGTGCTGCGATCGGGCTCTGCGGGCAGCACCTCGAGGTTGGAAAAGTACTGCGAGTCGTCGAGGGCGAACTGGGTACGCAGCACCTGCGTGAGGTCGAAGGGCTCGCCCTCATGGTAGCGAATGTAACGGCGCAGCAGCGTCTCGCGCACCACGTCCTGGCGGATGGTGGTGGCGCCGAAGTAATAGCGGTCCCCGGTATCGAGCTCGAGCGCGATGTTCGCCTTGCGGTTCGGCGGGTCGACGACCAGCTCGTTGCGAATGAGGCGCGCATCGAGATAGCCGTAGGTGGCCGCGGTGCGCTGCAGGTCGGTCTTGATGCTCTCGTAGGCCGCGTGGCTCAGGCGATCGCCATCGTGCAGCGGCAGGTGTCGCAGGATGCGCTGGAACAGCGGGTCGCTTTCCCCCGGCCCATCGACGCGCACGTCGATGTGAGCGACCAGCACGGGCTTGCCCGGGTTGATGTTGATGCTGACGCGCCACTCGCCGTGGCCGAGGTCCGCGACGCGGGACTCGACCTGCGGCTCGTAGTATCCGAAGGGTCTGAGCGCCGACTGCACCTCGCGCTCCACGCGGTTGTGCAGCCGCTCGATGGTGTCGGCATTGAGGTCCGCGCCACCCTTCTTGTAGCGCTCGAAACTCAGGTACACGAGCACGTTGGCGCGCAGCTCTTCGTCGACGCCGCGGATCTCCACTTTTACCCCAAGGGCGTGCGCGAGCGGGCAGGCGGCGAGCAGACACAGGGCAACCACCGGGGCCCGCCTGTGCCGTCGACGAGCCTGCGGCAGGGGATTGCGCTGCGTCATCTCAACGGAATTCTAGAGCCTCGCGAGCGCTGCCGCTCGCCGCTGGTAGTGAGAGCGCGCGGCTACCGCGCCGGTTCCGTGCCCGCGCCTCACGGCCATTCTCCGGGATTCAGCTCGAATTCAGTTTCGCCGGCAGGTTCGCCCCGCGGGTCGAAGCGCCGCTCGGCGAGGTACAGCCGGCCGCCGGGCTCGAGCAGCACCACGCTCGAGCAGCGGGTGCCGTACTGCGGGTGCAGCACGAACGGCGCCGACAGGATCCGCTCCCACTCTGGCGGCAGCCCGCTGCCGGGCAGCGCGGCGTCGTCCGCCGCCTGCGTGCGGTCACTGAGGAGCTCGAACAACGCGGCCGGCGATCCGGGCTGAGGTCGAGCCAGCCACGCCTCGAAGCCGCGCCGCACGCGCTGCAGTTTCGGCCACGGTGTGTCGAGAAGCTCGTTCGACAGACCGTAGACGCCCGGGCTGAGGGGGCGCGCGAACGGGGTGCTGCGGTTCGAGCCGTACCAGAGCGAATCGCGGTCGCTGAGCAGCAGGTTGAATCCGCAGTAGCTGCCCGCCTGGGGTTCCAGGGCGGCGAAGAACTGCGCTGCGCTCACGCCAGCTGCCGGCGCACTCAGGTAGCGCGGGATCAGCTCCCCGCGCGACGGCGCCCCAAGGCGCGGCCGCTGCAGCTCGCGAAAGTTGGTGACCACGCCGAAGCGCCGCTCACGGTCCACCGCGAGCCACGCGCCCTGCGCACGCAGGTCGCGCCCGGCGATCAGAGCCGCCGGCGGCGGCCACTTCGCCAGCGCCGCGGCCGGACGCTCGTGATATTCATCGCGGTTGGCTGCCACCACCAGGCGGTAGCGGGGATGTGCCTGCCATGCGAGCACCAGCAGACACATGACTAGCCGCGTCCTTTCAGCCAGGTCTCGATCAGGCGCCAGGAAATGGACTGCGAGGGCGGCGCCAGCGCCTCGCCCGAATTGATCTGCGCGCGCGTGAACCAGCGCGCGTCCTCCAGCTCGCCGCTCACCCGCACGCTGCTGCCGGCGGCCGCCGAGGCCTGAAAGCCGATCATCAGCGACGAGGGGAACGGCCATGGCTGCGAGGAGTCGTAGCGCAGGCCCGTCACGGCCACGCCGGTCTCTTCCGCCACCTCGCGCTCGACCGCGTCCTCGAGACTCTCGCCGGGTTCGACGAAGCCGGCGATGGTGGAGTAACGCCGCGGCGGCCAGCTCGCCTGGCGTCCGAGCAGCGCCCGCTCCCCGTCGCTCACCAGCACGATGATGGCCGGATCGATGCGCGGAAAGAGCTCCTGCGCGCACGCCGCGTTCGAGCACACCAGAATGTGACCGGCGCGGGTCGCGATCGTGGGTGCGCCGCACACTCCGCAGTGGCGGTGGCGCGTGCGCCAGATCGCCATGGCACGCGCATAGGCGAGCAGACCCGCTTCGTCCGCGGCCAGCAGCGGCGCCAGCGGCCGCAGCTCCTCGAACGCCGCGCCCGCCGGCGCCCCGACCGCCTGCCCGGGAGGCAGATCGAGCAGCACGCAGCGCATGCCCCGAAACCACCCCAGCAGCACCAGGCTCGCCTCATCCGCGGCGCGCACCAGCGGCGCGCCGTGCGCCAGGAAGGCGATGCGCGGCGGAGTGTCCGCGTACAGCAGGTGCGCGGTGCCGTGGCCGACCAGGTAGAGCGTCGCCGGATCGGCGCGCGCGGATGCGATCCAGTCCGGGTCCTCACGCGCCTCGGCGCGCCGCTCCAGATAGGGACCCGAGAAGAAGTTGGCTCGATCGTGATCCATGAACGCCGCTCGCCTCACAGGCAGTGGCGGCGGATTCTATCCGGGACGTGCGGGAAATTGCGCGTCCTGCCGGGCGAGGCGCGCTCATCCGTCGAGGCGGGCGCCATTTCCGGGGTGGTTCAGCAGGACTGCATGGGGCTCGCGCAATGATGGCAGCGCCGCGCGCGCAGCGGAAAGCGCTCGGTCACCAAGAGGCCCCCGCAGTCGCTGCAGCGACCGAAGCGCAGCTGGTCACCGCGCGAGAGTGCGGTGGCGAGAAACACGGTGTGCTCGAAGGAGATCTGCGCCGCGGGCAGCAGCAGCCGGTAGGCCTCGAACGCCTGGCACAACAGTTCCCCGCGCGTGAGCCCCGGCAGCGCGCCGGGCGCACCCGCGCCAGGGGCCGCCGGCACGACGCCGAGCAGCGACAGCACGCTCGCCAGCACCGCGGTTTCCTGCTGCAGGCGCAGCGAGCGGGTGAAGTACGCGACCTGGTGCGGAGACTTGCCGCGATGACGCGGCAGGTGGCGCCGCGCATGGCTCATGTAGGAGCGGTACAGCTTGCGGATGCGGTCGTCCGACAGGCCGGTCCACGCGCGGATGGTCTGGGTGCGCGCCTCGTGCCGCAGGAAGCGCAGCGCCAGCTCCATGCTCGCTCGCTCGCGCCGGTAGCGATCGTCGCAGATGCGCATGGGAGGCGTCCGGCGGCCTTAGGGTCGCTACATTGTGCGTGAGATTCCGCAAAACTCAACCCGCAAATTTGGTAAAAAATTACCAAATTCACGGATGGTTTCCCCGGCCGGTCCCGTTACGATAGCGCCTCGTGGGACAGGGGCACGCCATGCTGTTGCAGTGCGAGACGGACGACGGAGCCCGCGGCGAGGGCTGGGGTCTGGCGGAGCGCTGGTTGCACCCCGAAACGCTCGAGTCGCTGGTCGACCTCAACGAGCTGTGCCTGGCGCTGTTCGCGGAGCAGGCCGCGGTGCGCACCGCCCAGGCGAGCCTGCTGTTGCGGCAGGTCGGGGAGCTGTGGCGCGTGCTCGACGCCGCGGCGCGCCGGCGCGCCGCCGCCTGTCCCTACCTGCTGGTGGACGCCGGCTTCGCGGACCCGCTGCGCTGGCGGCAGCCGGCGCCGCTCGGCGTGGGGGATGGCGGGAAGGCCGCCTACACCACATTCTTCACCGTGCCGGGGGCGACCGAGGTTGCGAGGCTCGTCTTCACGTACGCCTGGCACCTGGCGCGCTCGCAGAGCGCCGCCGCACGGCTGCTGCTCGGCATGAGCGCGCCGTGCGCCGCCCTGATCGGTCACCACAGCCTGCGCCGGATCCATGCTCTGGCGGAGACCCACCAAGCTTGGCTGATGCCGCGCTGGCCGGCGCGGGTGCAGGTGTGGCGCGAGCTGCTGCTGGCGGCGGCCTCCGGCGAGGCACCCGTGCTCGAGCGCGCGCGGTTGCACGGGCTCACGCTGCTGGCGGCGGACGCCCGCGGCTCAACGCCCGAGCGGGGCGATGCCGGCGCGGCTTATTTCGCGAGCTGAAACAGCGTGGACGGCACCCAGCCTTCGTTGCCGAGCTCGTCACTCACCTTCCACCACATGCCGTCCTTGTCGCCGCTCGGATAGAGCGTCATCCCCGGGTCGAGATCGCGCACCTTCTTCGATTTGATATTGGCCGCTTCGTACATCTTGCCCGGCTTGGCCATGGTCACCGACTGCGTGGCGTTGTCGGCCTTGGCGTTGAGAGTTATGCCTTTGACGTCACTGACGAGCTTGGTGAACGCGTCGAGGTAGGCCATGGTGACCACCTGGCCGATCTCGGTGTTCGCGTAACTGCTCGCGCCGGCGGCCGCGAAGCCGCCGAAGAAAGCTCCGCCCCCGGCGCCCCAGCCGAGGTCGGTCTTTTTCGAGTGTCCCTGCTGCAAGGCGACCTGTTCGGTGGAGCGCACGTCGGTCAGCGTCAGCACGACATCCGCGGTCTTGCTCTTGAGACTGATGCCGCCGACCACCGCGCCGGCCACGCCGCCCAGCAGGCCCCCCACCAGCCCGCCGAGGTTGCGGCCGCCGGAATTGCTGTTCTTGGTGACCACGTCGGGCACCAGCACGTAGTCGGCCGCCTTCATCTGCCCCTTGCCGATGTTGGAGCCGCCGCGCATCTCGCCGCTGCCGGCCAGCGCCCGCTCCTGCTGCGCAGCCGCGAGGCCCTTGCCGCGATCGAGCAGGGTGAAGCATTTGGACTGCGACACGAACACCTTGATCAGCGCTTCCGGGGATTCGAGGTTGTACGCGAGCCACCACTTGTTCTCCGGCTCGGTGACCGCGAGCGTGCCGATGCGCTTGTCGCAGGTTGGAATCTGCGGCGCTGGCTGATCGGCGGCCCACGCGGCCAGGGCGCATAGACCGGAAACTGCCAGCAATGCCCGAGCGGCGCTCTTCAGGCTGTCGTGCGCAACCATGATCTCTCCCAGGGAACCGTAGTCGTTCGAAAGCGGCGTGTCGCCCGTAGTGTAGCCCAAGTTCTCGCCCGGGGTCGCGCGGTGGGGCTCGTGTCCGTTTTTGCCCGGTATGCGTCTGCCATAGCGGTGGCAGCGCTGTCCCGAATGCCACAAGATGTTGCCGATTGTTTGACGGAGGTTCGCAGGCCATGAAGCAGGCTCTGATCCTTGTCGACGTGCAGGAATCCTTCCGCAGGCGGCCCTACTTTCGCGACGAGGAGCTGCCGCGGTTCCTGCGCAACGTGCAATCCCTGATCAATCGCTGCCAGTCGCGCGATATCGCGCTGCTGCAGGTGTTTCACGAGGAGCTCAGCGGCGATGCCGCCAATCCGTTCGCGGCGGCCTCGGGCTGCGTGCGCGCGATGCCCGAGCTGGCGCTGCGCGCCGATGCGGTGTTCTACAAGCAGGTGCATTCGGCCCTGTTCGGCAGGACCGACGACGGCGTGACGCTGGAGGCGTGGTTGCGCGAGCACGGCATCGGGGAGCTGCTGGTCACCGGAATCCGCACCGAGCAGTGCTGCGAGACCACGACCCGGCACGCCTCGGACCTGGGATTCGCGGTGCGCTACGTGAGCGATGCGACGCTGACCTTCCCGATGCGTACCCGCGGCGGCCGCGAGGTGTCGGCGCAGGAAATCCGCGAGCACACCGAGCTCGTGCTCGACGGGCGCTTTGCGCAGGTGGTGTCGACCGCGGGGGCGCTGGCGTGAGGATCGCGCATCGCGAGCGGCGGTGAGCGCATGACCGAGGTCGTGTTCGCGCTGCTGCCGAACGTGGTGCTGCTGGACGTTGCCGGGCCCGCGGACGCGTTCCGTAATGCCGGCGGGAGGGTGCCCGGGAGCTACCGGCTGCGCTTCGCAGCGCCGCAGCCCCGTGTGCAGGCAGCCGTCGGACTGCAGCTGGGTGAGCTCGAGCCGCTGCCCGAGCGCCTGGCGCCCGGGACGCTGCTGGTGCTCGCCGGGGTCGCGAAGATCGATCCGCATGAACCGGCGACGCAGCGTCTGATCGAATGGCTGCGCTCGGGCGTCCCGGACCCCGCGCTGCTGCTGTGCGTGTGCTCGGGCAGCGTGCTGGCAGCCCGGGCGGGACTCCTGGCCGGCCGCGAGTGCACCACTCATCACGCGCACCTCGAGGAGCTGCGCCGGGCGGAGCCGCGCGCGCGCGTGCTCGACAACCGCATTTTTGTGGAGGACGGCCCGGTGTTCACCAGCGCCGGAGTCACGGCGGGCATTGATCTGGCGCTGCACGTCATCGGCCGGCAGCTGGGTGCGCCGGTCGCCGCCGAGGTCGCGCGCGACCTGGTCGTGTACCTGCGCCGCGCGGGCGCCGACCCCGCGCTTTCGCCCTGGCTGATGCACCGTAACCATCTGCACCCGGCGGTGCATCGCGTGCAGGATGCCGTGGCGCACGATCCGTCGGGCGCCTGGACCTCGGCCGAGCTGTCCGCGGTAGCCTGCACCAGCCCGCGCAACCTCGCGCGGCTGTTCGCGGAGCACGCGCGCTGTTCGCCGCTCGACTACGTGCAGCTGATGCGCTTCGCCGTCGCCCGCCAGCTCATCACCGAGAGCCGGCTCGATCTGGAGCGCGTGGCGGCGAAGGCGGGGTTTCGCTCGGCCCAGCACCTGCGGCGCGTGTGGTCGCGCTGGGAAGTCCGCCCGCCGAGCGCGCTGCGCAGCCGCGAGCCGTACGCGGCGTAAGTGAGCCGCTCGCGGCCGGCGCAAGACCGGCGTTCCTCAGATCGCAATCTCGCGGCGGCCGCCCGAGTCGCGCGCGCCGCGGAACATGCCTTCGGTGCTGAAGTCCATGACGATCTGCCCGTCGCCACCGACAGCGATGAGGCCGCCGTCCCCGCCCAGTCCGCCGAGAATCTCGTGCAGCACCTCGCGCACCGCCTGTTGCAGGTCGAGGCCACGGTACTCGACCGCGGCGCACACGTGATGGGCGGCCACCGCGCGGATGAAATACTCGCCGTGCCCGGTCGCCGAGACCGCGCACACGCCGTTCTTGGCGTAGGTCCCGGCGCCGATGATCGGGGAGTCCCCGACGCGCCCCGGGCGCTTGTTGGTCATCCCGCCGGTGGAGGTGGCGGCGGCGAGATTGCCCTCGCCGTCCAGCGCCACCGCCCCCACCGTGCCCTGCGCGCCGGGGATGAGGTCCGAGACGCGCTCGCCGCGCTGTTCGCACTCGAGTTGTTCCTGGCGCTCGGCGGTGCGGAAGTAGTGGTTGGGGACCAGCACGAAACTCTCTTCCAGGGCGAACTCTTCGGCGCCCGCACCCACCAGCAGCACGTGGCGCGACTTCTCCATCACGCGGCGCGCGAGCTCGATCGGATTTTTCACGTGCCGCACCGAGGCGACCGCGCCGGCGCGCAGCTGCCTGCCGTCCATGATGGCGGCGTCGAGCTCGGCGGCGCCGTCGCGTGTCAGGGCGGCTCCATGGCCGGCATTGAACGACGGGTCGTCCTCGAGTATCCGCACCGCGGCGCTGACGGCATCGAGACTGCTGCCGCCGCGTGCGAGCAGCGCGAAGCCCGCATCGAGCGCCGCCTCGAGGCCGGCGCGGTAGCGCTGCTCGCGCAGCGCCGAGAGCATCGCACGCGGCACCGCCCCCGCGCCTCCGTGAATGGCGATCGCGTACATGTTCGGCTCCCGCTTGGGTCTACTGTGCGTCACGGTACATGGCGATGTCCCGCCGGCCGCGTGAATCGCGCGCGCCGCGGAACATGCCGACGCTGTTGAAATCCATGGCGATGTTCCCGCCCCGGTCCACGGCGATCACGCCGCCTTCGCCGCCGGTGTGGCGCAGCTTCCGGATGACCTCGTGCACCGCCTGCGCGAGCGTCAGGTGCCGGTATAGCACCAGCGCGCAGATGTCGAAGGCCACGACCTGGCGAATGAAGAATTCGCCCTGTCCGGTGCCGGAGACCGCGCAGGAGTCATCGTCGGCGTAGGTGCCCGCACCGACGATGGGCGAGTCGCCGACCCGCCCGCGGTGCTTGTCGGTGAGCCCGCCGGTGGAGGTGGCGGCGGCGAGATGGCCCGCGCCATCCAGGGCGACCGCCCCTACGGTGCCGGTGGGCCCGGGCGCGGCCGCCTTGAGCTCGCCGGCCTGGCGCCGCGCCTCCTCCAGCTCGCGTACGCGCGCCTCGGTGCGGAAATACTCGCGCGGCACGAGCGCCACGCCCTGCTCGAGCGCGAACTCCTCGGCCCCCTCGGCCACCAGCAGCACATGCGGGCTCTTCTCCATCACCAGGCGCGCGAGCTCGATGGGGTTCCTGACGCGGCGCACGCCCGCCACCGCCCCGGCGCGCGGCCCGTGTCCGTCCATGATGGCGGCGTCGAGCTCCGCATCGCCGTCGTGGTTCAGGACCGCGCCGCGGCCGGCGTTGAACTGCGGATCATCCTCCATGATGCGCACCGCGGCCGTCACGGCATCCAGGCTCGAGCCGCCGTGCTCGAGGATCGCGTAGCCGGCATCGAGCGCCGCCGCCAGCCCCGCGCGGTAGGAGGCCGCGTGCTGCGGGGTCATCTTCGCCGGGTCGATGACGCCGGCGCCGCCGTGGATGGCGATCGCCAGCGGGGGCGGCTCGACGGCGCGAGCCGGCGCGCACACCACGGCCAGACACAGCAGCGCGAGCAGTTTCGGGCGCGACATCGTTTCCCCTCAGCGGCTATGATCGAAGCGTTCGTCGGCCGGCACGCGCGCGTGCCGGCGGGTCTTCAGCAAACACCGCAACGCCGAATCTTAGAGTGAAAGCCGCCACGTCGCAGCGGATCCGCAGCCTCTTGGTCGCCAATCGCGGCGAGATCGCCATCCGCGTCATGCGGGCGGCGAGCGAGCTCGGGCTGCGAACGGTGGCGATCTATTCGCAGGAGGACCGCTTCTCGCTGCACCGGACCAAGGCGGACGAGGCCTACCTCGTCGGCGCCGGGCGCGCGCCGGTCGAGGCCTACCTCGACATCGCGGATATCCTGGCGGTCGCGCGCGAGGCGCGGGTGGATGCGATTCATCCCGGCTACGGCTTCCTGGCCGAGAACCCCGAATTCGCGCACGCGACGCGCGAGGCGGGCATCGTGTTCATCGGGCCGGCGACCGAGACCCTGCGCGTGCTCGGCAACAAGGTCACGGCGCGCGAGCTGGCGGTGGCGGCGGGTGTGCCGGTGATGCCCGCCACCGCGGCGCTGCCGGCGAGCCTCGGGGAGGGCGCGCTGCTGGCGCGCGCCATCGGCTACCCCATGATGCTGAAAGCGAGCTGGGGAGGGGGCGGGCGCGGCGTGCGCGTGGTGACGAGCGAGGCGCAGCTTCGCGAACTGCTGCCGCTCGCGCGGCGCGAAGCGCTGGCCGCTTTCGGCAACGACGAGGTCTACCTGGAGAAGCTGCTCGAGCGCGCGCGGCACGTGGAGGTGCAGCTGCTCGGCGACCATCACGGCACCCTGGTGCACCTGTTCGAGCGCGACTGCACCGTGCAGCGGCGCAACCAGAAGGTGGTGGAGCGCGCGCCGGCGGTGTTCCTGACGGCCTCGCAACGCGAGGAGCTCACCGCCGCGGCGCTCGCCATCGGCCGCGCCGCGCACTATTGCAATGCCGGCACGGTCGAATTCCTGCAGGATGCCGACAGCGGCCGCTGCTATTTCATCGAAGTGAATCCGCGCATCCAGGTCGAGCACACGGTCACCGAGTGCGCGACCGGCATCGACCTGGTGAAGGCGCAGATCCGCATCGCGGACGGCGAGCGCATCGGTGAGCCCGGGAGCGGCGTGCCGGGCCAGGCGGACATCCGCATCAGCGCCCACGCCCTGCAGTGCCGCATCACCACCGAGGATCCCGAAAACGACTTCATCCCCGACTACGGCAAGATCACCGCCTACCGCAGCCCCGCCGGCTTCGGCATCCGGCTCGATGCCGGCACCGCCTACAGCGGCGCGATCATCACCCGCTCCTACGACTCGCTGCTGGTGAAGGTGACGGCGTGGTCGCCGACGCCCGAGGAGACCATCGCGCGCATGCACCGCGCGTTGTGGGAGTTTCGCGTGCGCGGCGTGGTCACCAACCTGCGCTTCCTCGATCAGCTCATCACGCATGCGCGCTTCGCGCGCGGCGAGTACACCACGCGCTTCATCGACGACACGCCCGAGCTGTTCCGCGGGCCGCGCAAGCGCGATCGCGCCACGCGCCTCCTCAGCTACCTCGGCGCCCTCATCGTCAACGGCAACGACGAGACCCGCGGGCGTGCGCGCCCGCGGCAGCCCGCCGCCGCCAGGCTGCCGCCGGGCCCGCCGGGGGCGGCCGCGCCCGGCACCAAACAGAAGTTCGATGAGCTCGGGCCGGAGCGTTTTGCCGCCTGGATGCTCGCCGAGCAGCGCGTGCTGCTCACCGACACCACCATGCGCGATGCGCACCAGTCGCTGCTGGCGACGCGCGTGCGCACGCTCGACATGACGGCGATCGCGCCGTACTACGCGACTCTCCTGCCGCAGCTGTTCTCGGTGGAGTGCTGGGGTGGGGCGACGTTCGACGTCGCGATGCGTTTCCTGCGCGAGGATCCGTGGCAGCGGCTCACGCTGCTGCGCGAGCGGCTGCCGAACCTGCTGCTGCAGATGCTGCTGCGCTCCGCCAATGCGGTGGGCTATGCGAACTATCCCGACAACGTCGTGCGCTTCTTCGTGGCGCGCGCAGCCCGAGCCGGCATCGACGTGTTCCGCATCTTCGACTCGCTCAACTGGGTCGAGAACATGCGCGTGGCGATCGACGCGGTGCTCGAGGCCGGCAAGCTGTGCGAGGCGTCGATCTGCTACACCGGAAATTTAAGCGATCCGCGCGAGAGCAAGTACACGCTCGATTACTACCTCCGGCTGGCGCGCGAGCTCAAGGCCGCCGGCACCCATGTGCTCGGCATCAAGGACATGGCGGGCCTCGTGCGGCCGCGCGCCGCCTACACGCTGGTCAAGGCGCTGAAGGAGGAGGTCGGGCTGCCGGTGCACTTCCACACCCACGACACCAGCGGCATCGCCGCCGCCAGCGTGCTCGCGGCGATCGACGCGGGCGCCGACGCGATCGACGGGGCCGTCGACGCCATGAGCGGACTGACCTCGCAGCCGAACCTGGGTTCGCTCATCGAGGCGCTGCGCCACGGGCCGCGCGATCCGGGCGTCGATCCGCAGCGGCTGCGGATCATCTCCTCGTACTGGGAACAGGTGCGACGGCAGTACACGGCGTTCGAGAGCGACATGCGCGCCGGCGCCTCCGAGGTGTACGTGCACGGCATGCCGGGGGGGCAGTACACCAACCTGCGGGCACAGGCACGCGCGCTCGGCATCGACGATGCACGCTGGCCGGAGGTGGCGGCGGCGTACGCGGACGTCAACGCCATGTTAGGCGATATCGTGAAGGTCACCCCGACCTCCAAGGTGGTCGGGGACATGGCGCTGCTCATGGTGACGAGCGGCATCAGCCGCGAGCAGCTGCTCGATCCGGACACGGAGGTGGCGTTCCCCGAGTCGGTGGTGGAGTTCTTCCGGGGCGCGCTCGGCCAGCCCTACGGGGGTTTCCCGCCGGCGTTGCAGCGCAAGGTGCTGAAGGGCACGGCGCCGCTCACCGCGCGCCCCGGCGCGACGCTGCCGCCGGTGGACCTCGCCGCCGAGCGCGCCCGTATTCAGGAGCGCCTGCCACGCCCGGTCACCGACGAGGATCTCGCCTCCTATCTCATGTACCCGCGCGTGTGGCTGGAGTACGCCCAGGAGCGGCTGCTGTACGGCGATGCGGGGATTCTGCCGACGCCGGTGTTTTTCTACGGCATGGAGCCCGGGCAGGAGATCAGCGTCGATCTCGAGCGCGGCAAGACCCTCATCGTGCGTTACCTCGCGAGCAGCGAGCCGCACGAGGACGGCACCCGCACGGTGTTCTTCGAGCTGAACGGCCAGCCGCGCTCGGTGCGCGTGCCCGATCGCAGCCAGGTGGCGCGCCGGCCGCCCGCGCGCAAGATCGAGCCCGGCAATGCAAAGCACGTGGGGGCGCCGATGCCCGGGGTGGTCGGCACCGTCACGGCGGCCGCGGGCGCCAGGGTGGCGCGCGGGGAGCTGCTGCTGACGCTGGAAGCCATGAAAATGCAGACCGCGGTGCGCGCCGAGAGCGACGGCGAAGTCGCCGAGGTTCTCGCCCGACCCGGGCAGACGGTGGACGCCAAGGATCTGCTGGTGGTGCTGCGCTGAAGCGATCGGCTTCAGAGCGTGTCGCGCAGCGCGATCGCCGCATCCGCGAGCTTGTCGGGGTCGGGGCGCGCGTGCGCGGCGATGAGCTTGCGTGCGGCCATCTGGTCCTTGGGCTGGTTGACGGTGTCGATGGCGATGAGCTCCCCGCCGCGCAGGTAACAGGCGCTGAAGCTGCGCGCCGCGGCGGCGCCGCGCATCACTACCGTGTCATACCCCTGGCACATGCCGACGATGACGAGCTTGAGATCGAACTGATCGGACCAGAACCACGGCACCTTGTCGTGCGCGGTGGGGATCCCGAGCAGGTTGAGTGCCGCGGTCGCGCCCTGCTCGAAGGCGTTGTCGACCGATTCCAGGCGCATGCGGCGCCGATAATGCGGACTCAGGTGGTTGACGCAGTCGCCGGCGGCGTAGATCGCCGCATCCGATGTACCGCAGTGCTGATCGATGAGGATGCCGTTGTCGCACTCGAGTCCGGCGCCGGCGGCGAGCTCCTCCGCCGGCGCCACCCCGACCGCGACGATGACGATGTCGGCCGGATGCTCGCCCCCCTCCTCGGTGAGCACCGCGCGCACGCGGCCGCTGCGGGCGTCGGCGGCGAGAGCGCGGACCCTGGAGTTGCACAGGATGCGCACGCCCTGGCGCGCGTGCTCGCTCTCGTAGAACGCGGACACCTGCGCGCAGGTCACGCGGTTCATGACCCGCTCCGCCATTTCCAGCACCGTCACCTCGAGCCCGAGCCCGCGCGCGGTGGCGGCCACCTCCAGCCCGATGTAGCCGCCGCCGATGATGACCATGCGCCCTGCCGGGGCGCACTCGGCGCGGATGCGGTCCGCGTCGGCGATGGTGCGCAGGTAATGCACACCGGCGAGCTCGGTGCCGGGCGCGGCGAGCCGGCGCGGCCGGCTGCCGGTCGCGAGCAGCAGCGCGTCGTATGCCAACACCGTGCCGTCGTCGAGCCGCACACGCTGCTCGCGCCGCAGGATCTCGCTGACGCGCCGGCCGAGCTGCGCCTGCACCTGGTGCTCGACGAAGAATTGCGCCGGGCGGATGATCAGCCGCTCGCGCTCGAGCGCGCCGGCCAGGTACTTCTTCGACAGCGGCGGCCGCTGGTAAGGGAGCCAGGGCTCATCGCCCACGACCGTCAGCTTTCCCGCGAAGCCCTTGCGGCGTAGTGTATCGGCGGCCTGCACGGCGGCCTGCCCGCCCCCCGCGATCACTATGTGTGCGTACATGTGCGCGCAGAATAGCCCATGGACCCCTGCCGCGGCCGCACCAGCCCGGGGCGTGCGGCGCCGGCCGACGCCCTACAATGGTGCTCTTGCCGGTCGTCCGCGCCCGCCGCCGCGGGACGCGCGGGGTTTGGCCCGGTTCCGCCGCGTGGCATGAAAGCTGCAAAAAGCATCGCGCCGCAAATCCTCGCACACGGAGAGCCATCTCATGAAACTGGTTACAGCGATCATCAAGCCGTTCAAGCTCGACGACGTGCGCGCCGCGCTGTCCGATATCGGCGTGTCGGGCATGACGGTCACGGAAGTGAAGGGCTTCGGCCGGCAGCGGGGACACACCGAGTTGTATCGCGGCGCCGAGTACGTGGTCGACTTCGTTCCCAAGACCCGCATCGAGGTCGCGGTGCGCGGCGATCTGGTCGACCAGGTCATCGAGGCGATCATCAAGGCCGCCAAGACCGGCAAGGTGGGCGACGGCAAGATCTTCATCACCGACATCGAGCGCGTGATCCGCATCCGCACCGGCGAGACCGACGACGCCGCGCTATAGGCCGCGCAAGCTGCAGCGCAGCGCACGCAAGCACTTGGGGCGCGCGCCGCGCGCGGGCTATGCTTCGCGGCCATGCCTACGACGATCCGCTTCTACGCGCACGGCGGACCTGAAGTGCTGCGTTGCGAGGAGCTCGAGCCCGGCAAACCCGCGAGCCACGAAGTGCAGGTGCGCCACACCGCGATCGGCGTCAACTACGTCGACGTCTACGAGCGCACCGGGCTGTACCCGGTGAGCCTGCCGAGCGGCCTCGGACGCGAGGCGGCGGGGGTCATCACGGCGCTCGGGCGCGGGGTGCGGGGCCTGCGCGTCGGGGAGCGCGTCGCTTACGTGCACTCGCTCCCGGGAGCCTACAGCGAGCTGCGCAATGTGCCCGCGGAGCGGGTGGTGAAGGTGCCGCGCGGCATCTCCGACGAAGAGGCTGCCGCTCTGATGCTGAAAGGGCTCACGGCGCATTTTCTCATCCGGCGCACCTACAAGGTCGCGCGCGGCGACACGATCCTGGTGCACGCCGCCGCCGGGGGCGTCGGGCTCATCCTGTGCCAGTGGGCGCGCGCCCTCGGAGCGAAGGTCATCGGTGTGGTCGGGAGCGATGCCAAAGCCGAGCTCGCCAGGAAGCACGGCTGCCGCCACGTACTGGTCTCCGGGCGCGATGAGCTCGTGGCCGGCGTGAAGGCCCTGACCCGCGGGGCGGGCGTGCCGGTGGTCTACGACGCCGTCGGCAAGGACACCTTCATGGATTCGCTCGACTGCCTGCGGCGCTTAGGTGTGATGGTCACCTTCGGCAACGCCTCCGGCCCCCCGCCCGCCATCAGCCCGCTCGAGCTCACCAAGCGCGGCTCACTGTTTCTGACGCGTCCCACGCTTTTCAATTACATCGCCTCGCGTGAGGACCTGGCGGCGGGGGCGCGCGAGCTGTTCGCGGCCGTGCGCGCGCGCAAGGTCCGCGTGCTCATCGGCCAGAGGTATCCGCTGGCGCGGGCCGCCGAGGCGCATCGCGACCTCGAGGGGCGGCGCACGACGGGCTCGACGGTGCTCATTCCCTAGGCGCCCGCCGGCGCCGGCCGCGCCCGCAGCGGGCGGGCGCTGCGGCTGATCCCAAGCGCGCCGCTGCGCACCACCTCGAGCAGCTCGGCGCGGCGGCCGAGATCGGCGACGAAGCTGTTGACCTCCGCCTCGCTCGCGGTGAGCTCGACGATGAAGCCCTCGACCGCCGGATCGAGCACGCGGCCGCCACTGCGCACCACCTGCCCGCGCACCGCGTCCGTGTGGGCGGGCTCGAGCCTCAGTTTGAGCAGCACCAGCTCGCGCTCCAGATGCTCCCCGCGTGTCATATCGAGCACGTTCACGACATCCACCAGCTTGTTCAGCTGGCTGGCGATCTGCTGGATGACCTGATCTGATCCCGTGGTGACCAGCGTCAGGCGCGACACCGTAGGGTCGTCGGTCGGCGCCACCGACAGCGATTCGATGTTGTAG
>VBNP01000194.1 GCA_005877965.1 Gammaproteobacteria bacterium
ACCCGGCATACAGGCTGTCGAGCACCGGGGTCATGGCCTTGAGCAGCGCGTCATCATCTTGCTGCAGTGAGCGGGCCCCCGCCATGATGGTCGCAAAACCCGGGCCTTCCGCGATCGGGATGCCGCCGACATCCAAGTGATGGACTAGTGCTCCCAACCGGGTGAGTCCCACGTCTTGTTCGAGGGCGAAGCTACTCACGAGTACCTCGAAGGTCACCTTGGAACCCACATGCGTGAACTCGGCGCCGTCAAAGTCGAAGCCGACCGCGCTCTTCGGACAGTCCTTTACGCGCTTGAGCCAGAGAAACTTCGCCTTCTGATCGATGAAGCGCCGGATCAGCCACGCTGAGGCGACCCGATCGATCCACAAGCGCTCCCGGGTTGCCCACGTTCGTCCGCGATAGTCCTTCGGGTCACGCGGCCGGATCTTGCGGTGCGCGACGTGAGGCTCATCGGGTGCAAACCGTCCGTTGACGGCCGCCTCGGCATCGGCCAGCGCCCCTTCCATCTGCTTGCGAGGCTCGCCGGGAAAGAAATCTCGTGTGGCGATCGCGGCCACCTCCCGCCCGATGCCCGCGAGCCGCTGGCGCGCCGCGGGCTCGGCGAGCTTGGCGAGTTCGCCCTTGAGCGCATTCAGCCGCTGAATGGCCTCCCCGTACTCCTCGGTTCGATCAAACAGGGCGACGAGCTCGGCGTTCTGTTCATCCGATTGCGCATCGAATGACAAGACCTGCACCAGTCCGCCTGCCGCCTTGATCTCGGCCCCCTGCTCCTCGAGAACGGCCCGCGAGCGTTCCCGGTTCGGCAAGAGGTAGGCGCCATCGCGCAGTAATCCGGCGCCTGCTGCTTTCAGCGCGCGCCAGATCCGCATTCGCAGGGTGGGATTGTGACCCGGCAGATTGGTCACGAGGAGCAGCCAGGCTGGAGCTTGGGATGGCATCGTAGAAAATACTACCCTGTCGTTATACGATTGACGGAACCACTCCCCTGCCGCGACCGGAGCTCCCATGAAATGGGTCACCCGTGAGCGTCCCAAAATCGACCGGTTGGCCTGTCCGTGGCTGATCCGGCGGTTCATCGACCCGCAGGCCGAGATTCATTATGTACCGGCGGCACAGGTCCTGCCGGTCGCAGGCAGCGAGGGTGCGATTCCCTTTGACGTGCCGGAAGTCGAACTGACCCACTCCGGCCCGTTGTGCAGCTTCGACGCCTTCCTCGAGAAATATCACCTTGAGGACGCAGCCCTTGCGCGGCTCGCAGAGATTGTACGAGCGGCTGATACGGACACGCTGGACCGATCGCCGCAGGCCCCGGGGCTCTTGGCCATTTCCCTCGGTCTCGGCGCCAACATCGCCGATGACCAGGAGCTGGGTGGCGAGCGGCACGGCTGGCACCCACAAAAGATCCTGAATGAGATGCGCCGGTGAGAACCGCACTGCATCCCGCCGGCGAGTGCCAACCTACACGCGGCCTCGCGCTGCCTGTACACGCAGACTTCAGAGCTTGATCGCCTCGCGACTGCCCTTCGTGAATTGACCCGCATGGAGAACCCGAGATGAATCGCATCGTGACATGGATCGCCAGCCTGCCGGCCCTTGCGCTGTGCGTTTGCGCCTCAGCTGCCGAGATCGACTGGTCGAAGGTCGATCAGGCGATCGGCAAGAAAGGATCGGACCTGCCCGGAGGCGTGCACAAGTACGGCCTGCCTCGCTCGGACCTTCATGTAACCGTCGATGGAGTCGCGATCAAGCCGGCGCTGGCGCTCGGCTCGTGGCTCGCGTTTCAGCCCTCGGGCGACGGTGCCATGGTCATGGGCGACCTGGTGCTCACCGACACGGAGATTAGTCCGGTGATGCAGCGCCTCATTGAAGGCAGCATCGAGATTACCGCGGTTCACAATCACCTCCTACGAACCTCCGTCCCCGTCTTTTATATGCACGTTGGGGGCCACGGCGATCCGGTGAAGCTCGCCGAAGCCCTGCGCGCCGGCCTTGCGCTGAGCAAAACACCGCTCAGCCAGGGAGCGCCACCTCCGCCGTCGACGGCGCTCGAGCTCGACACCGCGGCGATCGAGAAGACGCTGGGATACAAGGGCACCGCAAACGGCGGTGTCTATCAGTTCAGCATTCCGCGCGCGGAGTCTGTCTCCGAAGGCGGCATGGCCGTTCCTCCTTCTATGGGCACCTCGACCGCGCTCAACTTCCAGCCCACGGGGGGCGGCAAGGCAGCGATCACGGGCGACTTCGTTCTCCTTGGAAGTGAGGTCAAAGCGATCGTGAAGACGCTGCGCCAGCACGGGATCGAGGTGACGGCCCTACACAGCCATATGATCGATGACTCGCCGCATCTCTTCTTCATGCATTTCTGGGCGAACGAGGATGCGCAGCGGCTCGCGCAGGGTCTGCGCGCGGCACTCGATCTGGCGAACGTAAAGCGCGGGTCCTGAACCGCGCTCGCGGCTACGAGGGCGCTCTGTGCACAGCGGCTTGCCGTGAACCAGACAGCTGCGATACCCGGTCGGACTAGGGAGCTCGTGCGGTACTTCCTGCGTCTGGGGCTCCTCGGTTTTGGCGGACCGGTAGCGCTCGTGGGCCAGATGGAGCGCGAGCTCGTCACCGAGCGTGGCTGGCTGACGAAAGAGCAGATGCGCGAGGCCATCGCGGTGTGCCAATCACTGCCCGGGCCGCTCGCAATCCAAGTCGGCGTTTACATCTCGTACCTGCGAGGGGGCTTCTGGGGGGCCTGGGCCGGGGGTTGGGCGTTCATTTTCCCCAATTTCGTGATTGTGGCCGCACTCGGTGCTCTGTACGTCTATTTCGGCGGACTGCAGCCGGTGACGGCCATCTTCTACGGTGTAAGCCCAGCGGTGATCGCGCTCATCCTGCATTCCTGCTATCGGCTCGCCAAGCTCGGCATGGAGGATTGGGTGCAGTGGGCCCTGGCCGTGGTGTGTTTTGGGGTGACGGTCGCTCTCCAGGCCGAAGTCGCGCTGCTCTTCATCGGCGCAGGGATCGTGGGGATCCTCTACTACGGCCGGTTCTGGCGTCGCACCCCCTCCGCGACGACGCTACTCGCCGCGGCGCCGTTCGTGCCCGCAGTGCCACTGACACCGGTCGCCAGCGCTTCCACCCTGACAAAGCTGTTGCTGTTCTTTCTCAAGGCCGGCGCGCTAACGTTCGGTAGTGGCCTCGTCATCGTTCCTTTTCTGCAGCAGGGTGTCGTCCAGCAATACGGGTGGCTGAACGAGCGCGACTTCCTGGTCGCGGTCGCCGTCGGCATGATCAGCCCCGGCCCCGTGGTGATCACCGCGACGTTCGTGGGCTACCTGGTCGCAGGCTTCTGGGGCTCGCTCACAGCGACGGTCGGGATTTTCCTTCCGTCGTTCATTCTCGTTCTGGTGGCGGCACCACTCCTGGCGCGTCATCGGTCCAACCGCAACGTGCAGGGCTTCGTGAAGGGCGCTTACGCGGCGGCCATCGGGACGATCCTGGGCGCCTGTGTGCTCCTCGGGCGCATTGCCATCGGAGACTGGCTGACGATTCTCATTGCGGTGACGGCGCTCATTGCGCTGTTCCTGTGGAAGATCAGCAATCCGCTCCTGATGGTGCTTACCGCGGCGGCGGGGCTGATTGCTTTCCCCCTTCTGCACCCGGCGTGGGTCATGGTGCGATAGGGCGGTTGTCGGTCGCGTTATCGAAACAGGAGGAGAGTGTAGTCATGTGGAAACTAAGAGTGCCCTTAATGATGGCGATGAGTTTGATCGGGCTTTGCACTTCAATTGCGTATGCTGACGAAGACGAACAGCAGAACCTCGAGTCGGTCGCGAAGCTGATGCCGACGGCGAAAGTCACTCTGCAACAGGGACTGACTGCCGCCGAACAGAAAGGGAAACCGATCTCCGGAAAGTTCGAGGTCGACGAGGGGAATTTCCAGCTTTCCGTCTACACCTCGCAGGGAGGCAAATACGCGGAGCATCTGGTCGACCACAACACGGGGGGCGTCACCAAGAGTGAGGCGATTACGGGCGGGGACGATCTCAAAGAAGCCAAGGAGCAGAGCGAGGCCA
The DNA here is from genome assembly GCA_005877965.1 of Gammaproteobacteria bacterium. Taxonomy (GTDB): domain Bacteria; phylum Pseudomonadota; class Gammaproteobacteria; order Steroidobacterales; family Steroidobacteraceae; genus 13-2-20CM-66-19. Next base: position 4,067 of record VBNP01000194.1, read on the forward strand.
TGGGGAAGGCGAAGAAGTCCCTCAAGACCGCGGTTGATGAGGCCGAGCGGCAGAATGCCGGCTATCGCGCGGTAAGCGTGGAGGCGGAGCTTAAGAACGGGCACGGTGTGGCCGTTGTCACGCTGTTGAAAGGCGCTCAGTCCAAAACAACCTCGCAATCGCTCGAGTGAATCCCCGCATCATGCCGCTGCTCGCGGTCACGGGTGCGACGGCCATGGCGTCGATCGCCTTCGCCGGTACCGACGGATTCGATGGGCAGCTGCCGGGCACGCCGCCAAGTGGCTGGACTTGCGGCGTGACCGGCAGCGGGCAGCCTAAATGGACCATTGAGGCTGACGCCGACGCGCCGAGTCCCCCCAACGTGCTGAAGCAGTCCGGACAAGGCACCTTCCCCTGGTGCGTCAAGGACGGCACGGCGATCACCGATGGCACGGTGGAGGTCAAATTCAAACCCGTCGCGGGCCGCGAGGATCGAGCCGGAGGGCTCGTGTGGCGGTGGAAGGATGGGAATAACTACTACATCGCGCGAGCGAACGCGCTCGAGGACAACGTGTCGCTCTATCACACCGAGGGCGGGCGTCGGATCACGATCAAATACGTGAACGCGCCGGTGGCGTCGAGCGTATGGCACACGCTGCGTGTGGAATTCTCGGGCACCCACATCAGGGTCAGTCTCGACGGCAAACCCAGGATCGAACTGGATGACGCACATATCAGTGGAGCTGGCGCCGTGGGTGTGTGGACCAAGGCCGACAGTGTGACCGTCTTCGATGACTTTTCCTTTGAGGGGAAGTGAGGCGTGTCCCAAGTTAGTCGACGGTTCTCCGTGATCCGCTCGTTTTGCTCCGGGAGCGATATCAGCGCGGCTTCTCGAAGCCTACGGTTGAGCAGCGTATCTCTCGAGTCCCTTCAGGGCGCCTTGCGGGGCCGACGAGACATCGCAACGTCGACAAGCGAGCACATCGAACAGTATCTGTCCGAGAAGAGTACTCGAGTCAGCCGGCAGTCACTGCGGCACGTGGTGGCGCAATTGTGGGCGTTTTGTCGCTACGGGCTTGCCAGTGGGCTGGTTCGCAACGGCTTGGATGTCATCGATTCACCGCGGGTGTCTGCGTCGTCTTGGAGGACATTCAGGCGCAGCAGGAGTTACTCATAGCGCGCAGCGATCTCGTCGTCATCATGACTGAACTGAACCCGCAGCAGTATGCTCCGCTGCACAGTTCGGACGCGAGCTGTGCATTAGGCGAGGAGGCGGTGTTCTGTGAGCGCATGCCGCTACGGCGACGCTGGCCGCATGATTCGCAGGATAGGCGTGCCTTGCGGACCGGCCTCAAGCGGAAAGAACACGCGATGAGTTGCACTATCGACAGCAACCGTGTGAGCGGCGGCGGCGATTAGCTCGGAGTCAATCGATGACAACCCCGGCTGAGCGAGGTCAAATACCGTCAAGGTACCGCTCTCGGCGGCCACGTATAGCCAATTGTGGCCGGAGTCGATAGCGAGAACGTCGGGGGAAGTTCCGACCGCCGCTGTGGTGATCGCGTTCGTGCCAAGATCGACGCGATCGAGGAGAGAATTGACCTCGCACGCGACCAGCGCGCTCTTGCCGTCCGGGTGCAGGCGCAGCCCGTGCGCGCCGCTGCATCCCGGAAGGTCGATGCGCGTCGTGACGGTCGCCGCGACCGGGTCGATGGCCACCAGCTGATCGGGCGGCACCGTGTTTACCACAGTCACCCAGAAACGACCCCGGCTGGCATCGTGGACGACGTTCCCCGTCTCCGTTCCGATCGGCACTTGCGTCCGCACCCCGCTGCCGGCGTTGGCGATGAGCGAGACGGCGCCATCGCCTTGATCGGTCACCCCGACTATCTGATCGACCGGGTCCCAAGCCACGCCATCGGGCGAGTTGCCCGTGGTGACGCGCGAAATCTCCGTCAACGACGCGCTGTCTATGATCACCAGCTGATTCGGCGAGCTGGTGACGAAAATTCGTCCGAGCGCATCCGCGACTGCAACGCCACGGGCGGTGGGGATGCCCGGAAGGACTTTGACGAGTGAGCCATCGCTCAACTGGACGACCGCCACAGAATCGTCGTACATGTGCGCGATCACCAGGTGCCCATGTGCGGCGTCGATGTCCTGATAGTCGAACCGGGCCGCGGCACCCGGCAGAGCGACGTCCGCAACCTGGACCAGGGGAAATGGTGGAATTGGTCCTGCGCCAGTCCCGACACTGCCGCCGCCAGTCCCAACACTGCCGCAGGATGCGCAAGTCAGCGCGACGGACAGACACGCGGCCCTGGTCGCTGCACGCGCCTCTGGGTTGCGCGCGCCATGTGCTCTTGAACGTTTCGCGAGGGCCTGCAATTCGAAGGATGTGTTGACTGGTAATCTCTCGGTGGCTGACGACGTGTCTGGTGGTACTCCGCTGACGTAGGATCATGCCGCTAATAAATATCACGGACAAGCACGATCAGGTTTTCTGTCGGCAGCCGGCGACAGCTCGCGACGTTCGTTCCGAAGATCGTGATGTTCTGGCCGCGGGCTATGAGTCTGCGTATCCTGACTACTCGCATCGATGAGCTCGAACGTCAGATCGACACTCGCGAACAAGTTGGCACGTACGATCCGGGCGCTTATGGCTCATGGTCGAACGTTTGATCGGAACTGGAGTCCGACGGCGATGCCCGTGGGCAACTGGCCTGTCGCCTTCGCCCGCTCGCGAACGCCGGCGGTAAACTGCTGTGACGCGACACGTGGAATCCGGATTGCAATGATCGCGGACTTATGCCGAGTTCGGCGGCCCGTCGCCCTATCGACCATGCAGCGTGCCGTTCTGCCTACCAGCTGAGACGCGGACGCACGCGCAGTCGCATAGATCGGAGGATCCCTGGCCATGTCTAACGTTCGTTCGTCATTCGCAGTGGGCGTGCTCGCGTCGTTCTGCTCAACCGTTGCCTTGACGCAAACACCACCGAGTGAACCACTCGTCCTGCAAGCCAAGATCCCCCTGGGCGACGTCCGGGGTCGAATTGACCATCTCGCTGTCGATCCGAATCGACAGCGGCTGTTTGTCGCCGAGCTCGGGAATGACACGGTCGGTGTGGTCGACCTCAAGGAGCACAGCGTCGCGCTCACGCTCGCCGGTCTCAAGGAGCCTCAAGGTATCGGCTATGTGGCCTCGACCGATACGTTGTACGTCGCCAACGCCTCTGATGGCACGGTGCGACTCTTTCAAGGCCCGAACCTCTCGCCGGCCGGGCGGATCGAGCTCGGGGATGACGCCGACAACGTGCGTGTCGACGAGGCGGCCCACGAGGTTTGGGTGGGGTACGGCGGTGGTGCACTCGCCGTCATCGATACGGCGAGCCGCCGCAGGATTGCGGACGTTCCCCTCAAGGCTCATCCCGAGAGTTTCCGACTCGAGGCGCCGGGTCAACGTATCTTTGTCAACGTTCCCGAGGCGCACGAAATTGCGGTGGTAGATCGAAGCGCTCGTAAGCAGATCACCAGCTGGCCCAACGGTTCCCTGAGTGCCAATTATCCGCTCGCGCTCGACCCGGCACATCAAAGGGTCCTGTCGATATTTCGTCATCCTCCCATGCTCGGTGCATTTAAAGCCCAGGATGGCAAACGAATCGCGACCGTCGAGACGTGTGACGATTCGGACGATGCGTTTCTAGATGGCAAGCGCAGTCTGATCTACGTGATATGCGGTGCAGGGTATGTCGACGTCCTGGCCGCACGCGGTGAGACGTACGAGCGAGTGAGCCAGATCAGCACGCTCTCGGGTGCCCGGACCGGTCTTTTCGTCCCGGAGCTCGATCGACTCTTCGTCGCCGCGCGTGCGCGCGGCTCGGCGCCCGCGGCAGTGTGGGAGTTTCGTCCGGCAAACTAAGGACCCAAGTCGGTCACCAAGAACCGTGCCTCATGTGCAGGATTGCCCTCGTCCTCCTGTGCCTGGCGAGCCTTCCGGCTGGCAGCTCCGGCCAGAGCCTGACTCAGGTCGGGGTCATTGATGTCCCGGGCCCGCA
>VBNP01000195.1:0-6417 GCA_005877965.1 Gammaproteobacteria bacterium
AGAGTTCGCGCCGGCGCTCCCCGTTCGCGAGCCACAGCTCGATCTGCTCATCGCTCCACGCGAAGCGGTCGTAGGGCGTGACGTGATCGAGCGGTGAGTCGGGGGAAATCACGCGAAGGCTGCGGCGGCGATCCTGTGCGCGCCGGCGTCGAGGTCGCGCGGCGCAATTATGCCAGACGGGTCCGGGCACCACCGACTATCATGCGCAGTCCAACACCCCATGCAAGCCCGCCACGACGCGTCCGAGGTTCCCGCACTGATTGCGCTGTTTGCCGGTGCGCTGGCGATCGGAAGCTCCGGCATTTTCGTGAGGCTGTCGGAAACCGGACCGACGGCGACGGCGTTCTGGCGCGGTGCGTTGGCGCTGCCGCTGCTGGCCGTGTGGGCGGTGCTGGAACCGCGCGCGCGCGCCGGCGCGGCGCAGCCCACCGCGGTGGCCGTGGCGCGCAGCTGGCGCGATCCGATGTTTTTCTGGGCCGGAGTCTTCTTCGCCGGCGATCTTGCCTTGTGGCACGCGTCGCTCCTGCTCACTTCGGTTGCCGCCTCGACGCTGGAGGCGAACTGCGCGCCCATGGTCGTGACGCTCGGGGCGTGGGCGCTGTGGGGCGAGCGCCCGCGGCCGAGCTTCGTGCTGGCGCTGGCGCTCGCCTCCGTCGGGTTGCTGTTGATCGTGAGCACGAAATTCGCGCACGGGCCGCCCGCCCTCGCGGGCGACCTGCTGGGACTGGGGACGGCGTGCTTCTATGGCTTCTACATTCTCGCGGTGGCGCGGCTGCGCACCCGCTACGGCGCCGGCATCGTCATGTTCAACAGCACGCTGGTGTTCACGCTGCTGCTGCTGCCGCTGGCGCTCACGCAGAAGTTCCTGCCCGCCACGCCGCACGGCTGGCTGCTGCTTGCGGGTTGCGCGCTGTCGGCGCAGGTGCTCGGCCAGGGCCTGGTGGCGTATGCGCTGGCGCACCTGCCCGCCACCTTCAGCTCCGTGGGACTGTACCTGCAGTCGATCGCTGCGACCGCTTACGCATGGCTGCTGCTGCAGGAGCGGCTCACGCCCTGGCAGATTGCCGGCGGGTGCATTGTGCTCGGCGCGATCGCGCTCGCGCGCACCGCCCGCCGCGCGCCGCTCCCGGACCTGGAGGCGGTGCCGGCGCCTCAATTGCAGCGCGCGTCGATCCAGTCGAGCGCGCCGCGCCACAGCGAGTCGCGGTGACGCTCGGAGAAGAAGCCGTGATGGCCGATGGCGCGCACACCGGCCTCTGCGGGCGTGGTCCAGCGCCGCTCGATCTGCGCCTGCGGGTAGGAAGCTAACAGCGCCTCGACCGCGCCCGGCGTGGCAATGGGATCGTCGGTGAATCCCCACGCCAGCAGCGGTGCCCGCACCGCCGCGAACTGGCTGTCGCGCATGGCCTCATCGAGATCCGGACCGAAGCGGGCGGGAGTAAGACACCATTGGCGCCATTGCAGGAACACCCCGCGCGGCAGGGAGTCTCCCGTCCACAGCGCGCCGTGCGGCACGTAGCCCACCCGCCGCAACATCAAGGGGCCATAGAGCTTCCAGAACAGCAGCGCCAGGTAGCGGAACGGCACGCGTTGCCGGCGCCAGTAACCGGTCGAGGCGGCGAGCATGACGTGCGCGCGGGCGCGCGCCTGGTTGTGCATGCAGCCGATGAGCTGGCCGCCGACGCTGTGTCCGACCGTGACCAGCGGCAGCTGCGCGAAGCGCTCGGCCAGCCAGGCGAGCGCCGCGGGCATGTCGAGCAGACCCCAGTCGCTCATGCGCGCCGGCTCGGCGCTGAGTGGCGCGTGCGCGGACGCCCCCATGCCGCGGTAGTCATACACCAAAGCGTGGTAGCCGCGCTGCGCGCAGTAGGCCGCGAATTTGAGGTAGAACTCACGCCGAAAGCCGGTGGCGCCGTTCACGACCAGGGCGCCGCGCGCCGGTGCTGCCTCGCTCAGCAGGCCGGCCAGCGCTCGACCGTCGCGCGCGCTGAAGGTTACGGGTTGCGGCGGCAGCGCACTCACAGCGCGTGCTCCGCGATCAGCTTCGCGAGCGCATCGATCGCCGCCCGTCGCGCCGTACTCTTGCGCCACACCGCGCCGATCTGTCGCTGCGGCGCGGGTTTGGCGAATGGACGCAGCACCACGCCGCGGGCATTGCGGTAGGCGCCGCGGCCGGCGAGCTCCGGCAGCAGCGTCACGCCGGCACCCGTCGCGACCATCTGTCGCAGGGTCTCGAGGCTCGTGGCGCGAAAGTCCTGCGAGTCGCGCACCCCGACGTGGCTGCAGACCTCCAGCGCCTGGTCACGCAGGCAGTGACCGTCCTCCAGCAGCAGCAGCGTCTCGCCCTTGAGGTCCGCCACGCGCACGGTGTCGTGTGCGGCGAGCCGATGGCGCTCCGGCAGTGCCACCATGAACGGCTCGCGGTACAGCTCGCGCGTCTCGAGGCCGGCCAGCTCCACCGGCAGGGCGAGAATGCCCACATCGAGCTCCCCGCCGTGCAGCTTCTCGAGCATCGGCGCGGTCTGGTACTCGTACAGGCGCAACTGCAGGCGCGGCAGGCTCTTGCGGATCGCGGGCGCGACGCGCGGCAGCAGGTACGGACCGATGGTCGGCAGCAGCGCCACCCGCAGCTTCCCGGCGAGTGGATCGCGCTGGCTGCGCGCCAGCGTGACGACCTCGTCGCTCGCCTCGAGGATGCGCCGGGCGCGCGCCACGATCTCTTCCCCGGCCGCGGTGAGGGAGACGTTGTTGGGCGCCCGCTCGATGAGCTGCACACCGAGCGCCTGCTCGAGCTTCTTCAGCTGCGCCGACAGCGTCGGCTGGCTGACGAAGCAGCGCGCCGCCGCGCGCCCGAAGTGCCGGTTGTCGGCCACTGCCACCAGGTAGCGCAGGTCCTTGAGTTTCAGTTCCATGGCCCGATAGAGATATATAGAATCTATCAAGAAGATAAAATCAATCGATTGGAATTATAGCAGGCCCGCCGGCATCATGCCGGCGTTCGGCTACGGGCATCGAGCGCCCATCGCAGTCAAGGAGTCTCGTCTATGTCAGGCGTCGGCCAGCGTTTTCCGCAGTTTTCACTCACGGGCGTGGTGTCCAACGACGCCACCCACGCGTTCCAGTCCTTCACCCAGGACAGCTTCCCCGGCAAGTGGCGGGTGGTGTTCTTCTGGCCCAAGGACTTCACCTTCGTGTGCCCCACCGAGATCGCCGCCTTCGGCAGGCTCGAGAAGGAGTTCCGCGCGCGCGATGCGCAGCTGCTGGGCGCCAGCATCGACAATGAGTACGTGCACCTCGCCTGGCGGCGCGAGAAGGAGGAGCTCAGGAATCTCCCCTTCCCGATGCTCGCGGACGTCAAGCGCGAGCTCGCGGGCGCGCTGGGGATCCTCGATCCGGAAGCCGGCGTGGCGCAGCGTGCAACCTTCATCGTCGATCCGCACGGTGTGATCCGCTTCGTCTACGTCACCGACCTCAACGTGGGCCGCAGCCCCGAGGAAGTGCTGCGCGTGCTGGACGCGCTGCAGACCGATGAGCTGTGCCCCTGCAACTGGCAGAAGGGCGAAGACACGCTCAAGGCGGCCTGAGGTGAGCACTCTGGAGGGCATTCGCGAGGCGCTGCCGGGCTACGCGCGCGATCTGCAACTGAACCTCGGCACGGTACTCACCCCGGCGGGCGCTCCCGGCCTCAGCGAGCGGCAGATCTGGGCGGTGGCGCTGGCCGCCGCCGCCGCCTCGCGCAACGCCGCCTTCAGCCGTGATATGCAGGCGCTGGCCGCGAGGCATCTGGACGCCGCGCACGTGAGTGCGGCGCACGCCGCCGCCGCCATCATGGCCATGAACAACGTCTACTACCGCTTCCTGCACCTGGTGGAGGATCCGGAGTACGCGAAGCTCCCGGCGCGCCTGCGCATGAATGTCATCGGCGCACCCGGCATCGCCAAGGCGGACTTCGAGCTGCTGGCGCTCGCGGTATCGGCGATCAATGGCTGCGGAACCTGCGTCGCCTCGCACGAGCGGCAACTGCGCCAGCACGGCCTTGCGCGTGAGGCGGTGCAGAGCGCGGTGCGCATCGCCGCCACGGTGCATGCCGTGGCGCGGGTGCTGGAGAGCGTGGGCGGGGAGACCGTCGGCAAGGCGGTGGCGGCCTGAATGCCCTGGGCCCTTGCCGCGGGTCGCGCTGGGGCGGGAAATTGAGGACCATGGCGACCGGTCATTCGTACACCGGTTGGACGTTTGCCCATTGCCATCAGATCGTTGACTGTCCTGGCGCTGCTGTGTCTCGGGCTCGCTACCGGCGGGCCCGCGTCCGCGGCGCACACCGTCTCGGATGATTTGAGTCGCGAGGTCACGGTTCGCGATCCTCCGCTGCGCATCGTCAGCCTGACGCCGGGCGCCACCGAGATGCTGTTCGCCGCCGGCGCCGGCGGGCAGGTGATCGCGACGGTCGAGTATTCCGACGAGCCGCCGGCGGCACGGCGCCTGACGCGCATCGGGGATGTGGCGGCGGTCGACATGGAGCGGCTCGTGGCGCTGCGGCCGGACGTCGTGGTGGCGTGGCCGGCGGGCGGCAATCCGGCGCAGCGCGAGAAAATCGCACGACTCAACATCCCGCTCTACCAGCAGCAGGTGGTGCGACTGGCCGACCTGCCGGGCTCGGTGCGGCGCCTGGGAGCGCTTGCCGGCACCGCAGCCGCGGCCGAGCGTGCCGCGCACGACATCGAGGCGCGCCTCGCCGCGCTGAAGCGCACCTACGCCGCGCGCGGCGCCGGGAAAGCGCCGACCGTGCTGCTGCAGGTGTGGAATCGCCCCGTCTACACCGTGGGCGGCCGGCACCTCATGAGCGATGCGCTCGCGATCTGCGGCGCGCACAACGTGTTTGCCGACTTGCCGGAAGCCGGACCGCTGGTGGATACGGAGGCGGTCATCGGCCGCGATCCGGACATCATCATCGCGGCCGCGCCGCCGGGGGAAGGCGCGGCGTGGCTCGCCGACTGGAAGCGGTTCGCCACTCTGGCGGCGGTGCGCAGCGGGCGGCTGGTGGTGTTCGAGGACCAGGCACTGAGCCGCCTGGGGCCGAGCGTCATCGACGCCACCGAGGGGCTGTGCCGGGCGATCGCGCGCGTCACTCGCGGCGCGGATGCCGCACACTAATCGCGGAAGTTGTTGAACTGCAGCGGCACGTCGAGCTTCGCGCCGCGCAGCAGCGCGATCGCCGCCTGCAGCTCATCGCGCTGCTTGCCGCTGATGCGCACCTTGTCGCCCTGCAGGCTCGCCTGCACCCTGAGCTTGGAGTCCTTGACGAGGCGCATGATCTTCCTGCCGGCGTCCTGATCGATGCCGTGCTTCAGCAGCACCTCCTGGTGCGCGGCCGAGAGGCTCGTCTGCGGCTCCTTCACCTCGAGGCACACCAGGTCGACCCCGCGCTTGGAGAGCCGCAGCTTCAGGATCTCCAGCATCTGCTTCAGCTGAAAGTCCACCTGCGCGTGCAGCGTGATCGTGAACTCCTGCAACTCGAAGCGCGCGCCCGTGTCCTTGAAGTCGAAGCGCTGCGACAGCTCGCGGTTCGCCTGGTCGACCGCGTTGGCGACCTCGTGGACGTTGAGCTCGGAAACGGTGTCGAAGGAGGGCATCGGGGAACTCAGGTGCGGCGCCGCCCTGGTTTTGCGGCCTTGCCCGCCGGCTTCGCGCGCGTCGCGCGACCCGTGCGCGGTTCGAGCTCGCGGCGATGCCTGCGCGAGAGCTCCATGAAGCGCGGCGTGGGGCCGGTACCCGCGACGTAGGGCATCGCGGCGGCGATTTCCCTGAGAGCCGCGCCCAGCAGCTCGGTGATGAGCTGCTCGGGCGCGCGCCCGGGGAACATCTCCGCGAGCGCCGCAAGGCGCGCGGCATCATCGACCGGCAGCCGCACGGCGTAGGTCCGGGCGGTGCGCGGCGCGGCCGCCTGCTCGCGCCAGCTGTCGAGCAACTCCTTGAAACTCACCTGCACACCACTCCCCGCGCGCCCGAACAGCCCGGGCGCGCATTCTAGCGGAAAGCGTGCGCGCACCGGCGCCGGTTGTGACGGCGCACCTGCGGGCGGTAGCATCGCACCTGACGCAAGGGCAAGGAGGTTTTCATGTTCGATCACATCGGCTTGAAAGTGAAGGATCTGGACGCCAGCGTGCTCTTCTACACCGCCGCCCTGGGTCCTTTGGGTTACGAAGCCACCGCCCAGGACGAGTCGAGCGCGGCATTCGGTGCCAAGGGGACCTACAGCCTGTGGCTCGACGCCGACGCCAAACTGGCGCATTCCCTGGTGCATCTCGCCTTTACCGCGGGCAACCGCGCGGCGGTCGATGCGTTTTACCGTGAAGGGCTCAAGGCGCGCGGCCGCGACAACGGCCCACCCGGCGCGCGCAAGGACTACAGCCCGACCTA
>VBNP01000195.1:6423-6822 GCA_005877965.1 Gammaproteobacteria bacterium
GAAGCTGTGTGAAAGTAGGCAGCCCAACTTAAGCGCGGCGCGGCGTCCGGAGCCCGCAGTCCCGTTGCGAGCGCCTTGAGCACGGCGCGCGTGCGATCACGCACGCCGAACTTGGCGAGAATGCTGGAGACGTGATTCCCGGAACGCAGTCCGGCACGCAAATAACCACCCGTGCTTGACCTTCCGCGGATCCCCCGGTGATACTCCCTTGCAACATGTCGCACCCGGCTCTCAGCAATGCACGTCTTTGGTGGTGGCGCCCCTCATAACGGAGTGGGCTGACGGCTGGCTTGTTTCTCGCGACTTAAAGAATCCTTTTTACGGCACCAGAAACCCATCTCCGGATGACCCCGGGATGGGTTTTTTGTTGTGCTGATCCACGTTTGGAGTCTTGCAGCG
>VBNP01000007.1 GCA_005877965.1 Gammaproteobacteria bacterium
GCACCTTCAGCAGATAGTCGAACCCTCCCGCCACCATGTGGCACTCCATCACCTCGTCGTGCGCCAGCATCACCTGCTTGAAGCGCTCGAAGGCGTCGGGCGTGGTGCGGTCCAGTAACACCTCCACGTAGGCGAGCAGGCCGAGCCCGAGCCTGCCCGGGTTCAGGCGCGCGAAATACCCCTCGATGTAGCCGGCGGACTCCAGACGCCGCACCCGCTCGAGCGTCGGTGTGACGGTGAGGTGCACCTCGCGCGCGAGCTGTGAGACCGCCGCACGGCCGTCCTGCTGCAGCCGCGCGAGCAGGCTCCGGTCGATGCGGTCGAGAACGCGCTGGCCGGCCGGCGCGGACGTCGATTTCGGGCTCATGGCAGTTGATTTCGCTATTAAAGTGGCTAAAACGGACAATTATTCTCTAAATAAGAGCATAACATAAGAGCAATCAACTAGGCAGGCGGACATGGACCGAGCGACGGCCCAACAGGTGAATCACGAGGGGACTGACCTCGCGGCACTGCGTGCACGACTGCGCGCGGCGACGCTGCGCCCGGAGGCGGATGCCTCGGACGACCTGCTCGCCGACCTGTCGGTGGCGCAGGCGGCGCTCGAGCGCGCCGCGACCCGTGCCGCCCGCTGGGTCGAAGCCGCCCGCGCGGACCGGCGCTCCCGTCCGCTGGTCGACCGGATGCTCGAGCAGTTTCCGCTCGACAGCGCGCAGGGCAAGGCGCTCATGAGCCTGGCGGAGGCGCTGCTGCGCACGCCGGACCCGAAGCGCGCCGACCAGCTGATCGCCGAACGGCTCGCCGCGGTGCGCGAGGCCGGCATTCCGGGCGACACCGACCTGCTGCTGAGAACCGGGTTCACGCTGCTCGGCGCGGCGGGCCGGCTGCTACCGGAGGTGTCCGCGGAACTGTCCGGGGAACTCTCCGCCGCCAGCCTCACCAAACCGATGATCGCTCCCATCGTGCGCGCGGCGTTGCGGCAGTCGATGCAGCTGCTGGGCCACGCGTTCATCGTCGGGGAGACGATCGACGCGGCGCTGGCGCGCGGCCGCTCCGAGCCCGGACTCGCCCTGTGCTCCTTCGACGTGCTGGGCGAGGGCGCGCGCACCGAAGCGGACGCGCTGCGTTACCTCGCTGCCTATGCCCACGCGATCGAGGCCCTGAGCGAGCAGACGGCGGGATCGGTGCACGCCCGCTCCGGCATCTCGGTGAAGCTGTCGGCGCTCGAGCCGCGTTACACGCAGCTGCAGAACGCACGCGTCAACGAGGTGCTCGCTCCGCGGATGCTGGATCTCGCGCGCCGCGCCGCGCGCGCCGGCATCGGATTCACCATCGACGCCGAAGAGGCGGACCGGCTCGACCTGTCGCTGGACATCGTGGAGACGCTGGCGCGGGATGCGGCGACACGCGCCTGGGACGGGCTCGGACTCGCGGTGCAGGCCTACGGCCGCCGCGCGCCGCTGGTCCTCGACTGGGTCGCAGCCCTGGCACGCGACAGCGGGCGACGGATGACGGTGCGCCTGGTCAAGGGCGCCTACTGGGACAGCGAGATCAAGCGCGCCCAGGAGCGCGGACTCGCCAGCTTTCCGGTGTACACCTCGAAGGCCGCGACGGACGCGAGCTACCTCGAGTGCGCCCGGCATCTGTTCGCGGCCCGCGACGTGATCCACGCGCAGTTCGCCACCCACAACGCCTACACGGTAGCCGCGGTGCTCGAGCTCGCGCCGGCGGACGCCAGTCACGAGTTCCAGCGCCTGCACGGCATGGGCGAGGCACTCTACGAGGCGGCGCGCGCGGAAGTTCCCACCCTGCCGCCGGTCAGGGTGTACGCGCCGGTGGGCACGCACGAGGAGCTGTTGCCGTACCTCGTGCGGCGGCTGCTCGAGAACGGCGCCAACAGCTCCTTCGTCCATCAGTTCATGAACCCACAGATTCCGGTGGAGCAGGTGGTGCGCGATCCCCTCTCCTCCCTGAGTGCGGCAGCGACCGGGACGGCGCGTGTGCGCGAGCCACACGCACTCTATGGCGCCGAGCGCGCCAACTCCGACGGCGAGGATTTCGGCGACCCGGCCGCGCTCGCCGCGCTGCAGGCTGAAGTGCAGCTGCACGCCGGCGGCTGTTATTCCGGCGGACCGATTGTGAGCGGCCGCCGTGCGCGGGATGTGAGCACGCCGGTTGTCTCGCCCGCCGACAGCCGCGAGACGGTGGGACTCACCCGTGATGCGACCGCGGATGAGATCCGCGGCGCGCTGCAGGCGGCGCATGAGGCGCAGCCGGCCTGGGATGCGCGGCCCGCAGCGCAGCGCGCGGCGTGCCTCACGCGCGCGGCGGATCTGTTGCAGGCGCGACGCGGTCAGTTCCTGAGTCTGCTGGTGCGCGAAGCCGGCAGGACGCTGCCGGATGCCGTGGCGGAGCTGCGCGAGGCGGTCGACTTCTGCCGCTACTACGCGGCGCGCGGCTGCGAGCTGTTCGGGGCACCGCAGGAGTTGCCCGGGCCGACGGGTGAGCGCAACACGCTCTCCCTCCACGGCCGCGGCGTGTTCGTATGCATCAGCCCGTGGAATTTCCCGCTGGCGATCTTCGCCGGGCAGATCACCGCGGCGCTCGCGGCCGGCAACACCGTGGTCGCGAAGCCGGCGCCCGCGACGACCCTCATCGCGCACGCCATGACCGGCCTGCTGCACGAGGCGGGCGTGCCGGCCGAGGCGCTGCAGCTCACCCCGGCCGATGGTCCGGCGTTCGGCGCTGTGGCGCTCAGCCACCCGGCGCTCGCCGGTGTGGCGTTCACGGGCTCGACCGCGACCGCGGCCACGATCAATCGCACGCTAGCCAATCGCGACGGCGCGATCGTGCCGCTCATCGCCGAGACCGGCGGCGTCAACGCCATGGTGGTCGATGCGACCGCGCTGCCCGAACAGGTGGTCGATGACGTCATCACGTCCGCGTTCAACAGCGCCGGCCAGCGCTGCTCGGCGCTGCGGGTGCTGTATCTGCAGGAGGAAATCGCCGACCGCGTGATTGCGATGCTCATCGGCGCGATGCGCTGCCTCATCATCGGCGCGCCGGGGGATCTCGCCACGGATGTCGGCCCGGTGATCTCGGCGGCGTCACAGCTGCGCCTGCGCAGGCATGCCGAGCGCATGCGCGCCGAGGCGAAGCTGCTGTATGCCTGCGAGCTCGACGCGAGCCTGGCAGCGGGGCATTTCTTCCCGCCGCACCTGTTCGAGCTGCGCAGCCTCGATCAGCTCAGGACCGAGGAGTTCGGACCGATCCTGCACGTGGCGCGTTATCGCAGCGGCGAGCTGCCGCAGGTGCTGGAGGCGATCCGCCGCACCGGCTTCGGGCTTACGCTCGGGGTGCACAGCCGCCTCGAGAGCGTCGCCCAGCACCTGTTCCGCGCGCTGCCGGTGGGCAACACCTACGTGAACCGCAACATGATCGGCGCGGTGGTGGGGGTTCAGCCGTTCGGCGGCCAGGGCCTGTCGGGCACCGGACCCAAGGCCGGAGGACCGCATTACCTGCTGCGCTTTGCAACCGAGCGCACGCTCACCATCAACACCGCCGCCATCGGCGGCAATGTCGAGCTGCTGTCCTGAGGGGCGGTAATCAGCGACGCGTCGGCTGGCCGGTTCCCGCGGCATCCGGCAGCCGGCCGTACTGGTACCTCATGGTGGCGGCGGGCCGTCCGCGCGCAACTCGGCGAGCAACGCCTCGAGGGAGTCCAGCGGCGCGGAGCAGCTGCTGCCGCGGCACAGATAGGCGACCGGGCCCGCCCGCGGGGCCTTGTCGGCGAGCGCGGGCGGCAGGAGCGGCGCGTCTGCGGGTATCGCCAGCACCAGCCGGCGCGGGGCGTAAAGGCGCGCGAGCTCGCGTCGCCAGCCCTCGATCGCTTGCGGGGCTCCGCGCACAATGACGATCTCGGGCGGATGCAACAGCTCCTCCAGCGCGGCGAGGAGCGCGACGTGCGCCTGCGGGTGCTGCGCCAGCGCCGGCCAGGCGGCCCGCAGGGTCCGCTCAGCCGCCGTGAGGTAGCGGGGTTCGCCGAGCAGGTGCCCCATGCGCAGCAGCACGCGCGCGGCGATGCCGTTGCCGGAGGGCGTGGCGTCGTCGCCGAAGACCTTGGAGCGATGGATGAGCGCTTCGTGATCCGCGGAGGTGAAGAAGAAGCCGCCTGCTTCGCGGTCCGGGAAATGCTGCAGCACCGCCTCGAGCAATTGCCGGGCAAATTCCAGCTCGTCGCCGGCGAAACGCAGCTGCTGCAGCTCGAGCACCGCATCCGCGAGGTACACGTAGTCATCGAGATAGGCGTTCAGGTGCGCGCGGCCGGCCATGCTGGTCGCGAGCAGGCGCCCGTCGCGCCACAGCGTGCCGCGAATGAAATCGAGCGCGCGGCGGGCGGAATCGCCGAGGTCATCCCGCCCCAGGGCGCGCGCGGCGATCGCCATGCCGCGGATCATCAGCGCGTTCCAGGACGTCAGGACTTTCTCATCGCGCGCCGGGCGCACGCGCCGCGAGCGCACCTCCAGGAGCCGCGCGCGCGCCGACTCGAGCAGCGCCTCGACCTCGGCGGGCGTGCGAGCCAGCCGCTGCGCGATCTCATCGACCGGCGAGCACACGTGCAGGTGCCAGCGGCCCTCAAAATTCGCGGGCCGGTCGAGGCCGAAGCGCGGCGCGAACACCGCGAATTCCTCGGCGCTCAGGTGCGCCTCGACCTCGCCGCGATCCCAGACATAGAACTTGCCTTCGTGACCCTCGGAGTCGGCGTCGAGGCTCGAGAAGTAGCCGCCCAGCGGGGATTGCATCTCGCGCAAGGTCCAGGCGGCGGTCTCCTGCGCCACGCGCGCGTACAGCGGATCGCTGCCGGCGAGCGCCGCCTGCGCGTACACCGCCAGCAGCGCGCCGTTGTCGTACAGCATCTTCTCGAAGTGCGGGATCATCCAGTGCTCATCGACCGCATAGCGGCAGAAGCCCCCGCCCAGCTGGTCGTTGATCCCGCCCTCGGCCATGCGCCGCAGCGTGAGGCTGGCCATGTGCAGCGCCTGCAGGTCGGGCTCGGGGGCGGCGGCGCTCGCGTGCCAGTCGCGCAGCAGCCGCTCGATGGTGAGCGGATGCGGAAATTTCGGCGCGCCGCCGAAGCCCCCGTGGCGCGCATCGAAACCGCGCGCCAGCTGCGCCCGGCAGCTCTTCAGCGGCGCATCGCCGAGCTCGGTGTCGCCCGCGGGCGGCGGCGGATTGAGCTGGGCGAATGCCGACATCAGCGCGTCGTTCTGCGAGCGCAGCTCCGCGGCATGATCGCGATAGTATTTGGCCACCCGCAGCAGCACGTCGCGGAACGCCGGCAGGCCGTAGCGCGCCTCCTTCGGAAAGTAAGTGCCGCCGAAGAACGGCCGGTGGTCGTCGTGCGTCAGGAACATGGTGAGCGGCCAGCCGCCCCCGCGCTGTGTCAACATCTGCTGCGCGATCTGGTAGATGCGATCGATGTCGGGCCGCTCCTCGCGGTCGACTTTGATGTTGACGAAGTGCTCGTTGAGAAGCCGCGCGGTGGCTTCGTCCTCGAAGCTCTCGTCGGCCGCGACGTGGCACCAGTGGCAGGCGTGGTAGCCCACGCTCAGGTGAATCGGCTTTTTTTCGACGCGTGCCCGCTCGAGTGCTTCACTGCCCCACGGATACCACTCGACTGGATTGTGAGCATGCTGCAGCAGGTAGGGGCTCGTCTCAGTCGCGAGATGGTTCGTGTACTTCGGCGTGCCGTCGGGCTTGCGGTGGCTGACTTTCATCCGGATCTCCAGTCCCGATTGTATACTCGCGCCTGCCCTCATCCGTTCCGGACTCATGTCGAACCCCCCTGCCGCCCACGCCAAGCCCGCTGCGCGCGTGCTGCGCCTGAAGCGTGGCGAGGAACGGCGCCTGGCGGCGGGGCACGTGTGGGTGTTCAGTAATGAGGTGGACACCGACAGCACGCCGCTGACCGCATTCGCGCCCGGTGTCATAGCGCAGGTGCGCACGCAGCGCGACGCATTCGTCGGCTACGCCTGCGTCAACCCCCACGCGCTCATCTGCGCGCGCATCCTGTCGCGCGATGAGGCCCGCCCGGTCGGCGGGGCACTGATCGAACGGCGGCTGCGGACGGCACTCGCCCTGCGCGAGCGGCTCACCAGCGCGCCGTACTACCGCTGGGTATTCGGCGAGTCGGACCAGCTGCCGGGGCTGGTGCTCGATCGCTACGGCGAGGTGATCGTCGGGCAGATCGCCACCGCCGGCATGGAGGCGCTGCGCGAGGAGGTCGCCGCCGCGGTACGCGCGGTGCTCGCACCGGCGGTGCTGTACTGGAAGAACGACTCCGCGGCGCGCGAGCTCGAGCACCTGCCGCGGGTTGCGGAGGCGGCGTTCGGCACGGTCCCCGGCAACATCGAAGTCACGGAAGGCGGGCTGTCGTTCACGGCGCCGCTCGCCGAGGGACAGAAGACCGGTTGGTTCTACGACCAGAGCGCCAACCGCGCGCGGCTGGCGCGTTACGTCCCGGCGGGCGCACGCGTGCTCGATGTGTGCTCGTACGTGGGAGCCTGGGCGGTCACGGCGTTGCGCCATGGAGCCGCGCGCGCGCACTGCGTGGATGCCTCGCAGGCGGCGCTGCAGTTCGCGCAGCTCAACGCGGCGCGCAACGGCACCGCCGTCGAGCTGATGCGCGCCGACGCGTTCGAGGCACTGAAGAGCCTTACGGAGCAGGGCGCACGGTTCGAGCTGGTGATTCTCGATCCGCCCGCGTTCATCAAGCGCAAGAAGGACATCCCGCAGGGCCAGGCGGCCTACCGCAAGCTCAATCAGCTCGCCCTGGGATTGCTCGCGGACGAGGGATTGCTCGTGTCCTGCTCCTGCTCGTACCACCTCGCGCCCGAAGAGCTGATCAACGCCATCCAGAGCGCCGCGCGGCACAGCGGCCGATTCGTCCAGGTCCTGGAAGCCGGTGGTCAGTCGCCCGACCACCCGCTGCACCCGGCGATCCCGGAGACCCGCTACCTGAGGGCGTTCTTCTGCCGCGTGACGCGCGAGGTCGGCTAAACTTCGCGCCTCATGCTGACCTTCCCCGGCTTCAACAAGGTGGCCTTCGAGATCGGTCCGATCAAGGTGCATTGGTACGGCATCATGTACCTGCTCGGGTTCGCGGCCGCCTGGTGGCTCGCGCGCCGGCGCGCCGCAAAGCCCGGCTCGACCTGGAAGAAGAACGACGTCGACGATCTCATCTTCTTCGCCATGCTCGGGGTGATTCTCGGCGGGCGCATCGGCTACGTGCTGTTCTACGGCCTGACGTTCTGGGCAAACGACGCGTGGTATCCACTGCGGCTCTGGGAGGGCGGCATGTCCTTCCACGGCGGAATGCTCGGTGTCGCCACGGCGCTGACGCTGTTTGCCTGGCGCCGTGGCCGCCATCCCGCCGACGTGTACGATTTCACCGTGCCGCTGCCGGCGCTGGGACTGTTCTTCGGCCGCATCGGTAACTTCATCAACAGCGAGCTGTGGGGTAAAGTTACCACCGTGCCGTGGGGAGTTCGCATCAACGGCGAGGTGCGGCATCCCTCGCAGCTCTACGAGGCGGTCCTCGAGGGCCTGCTGCTGTTCACCGTGATGTGGTGGTTCACCGCACGCCCACGGCCGCGGCTGGCGCCGGCGGGGTTGTTCCTGGCTTTCTATGGTGTGTCACGCTTCCTGGTGGAGTTCGTGCGGCTGCCGGATGAGCACATCGGCTATCTCGCCGGCGGCTGGCTCACGGAAGGGCAACTGTTGTCGGCGCCGATGATCATCGCCGGCGGCGCGCTGTTGGTGTGGGCGTACTGGGCGCGCGCGCCCTCGGGCAATTTCGCCATCGAACAATGAAGCAGTACCTGGAGCTGATGCGTCGGATCCGGACCGAGGGCGTGCGCAAGGGCGACCGCACCGGCACCGGCACCTTGTCGGTGTTTGCGCACCAGATGCGCTTCGATCTCACCCGCGGCTTCCCGCTGGTCACCACCAGGAAGATCCACGTACGCTCGGTGGTGTACGAGCTGCTGTGGTTCCTGCGCGGCGACACCAACGTCGCCTGGCTGCGCGAGCACGGCGTCACGATCTGGGACGAGTGGGCGGATGCGCACGGCGAGCTCGGCCCGGTCTACGGCAGCCAGTGGCGCGCCTGGCCGGCAGCCGACGGGCGCACCATCGACCAGATCGCCCAGGCGGTCGAGCGGCTCAGGACCGACCCTGATTCGCGCCGCATCATGGTCAGCGCCTGGAACGTGGGTGAGCTCGAGCGCATGCGGCTCATGCCCTGCCATGCGTTCTTCCAGTTCCACGTGGCCGCCGGGCGCCTGTCGTGCCAGCTCTACCAGCGCAGCGCGGATGTGTTTCTCGGCGTACCGTTCAACATCGCCAGCTACGCGCTGCTCACGCACCTGTTCGCGCAGCAGTGCGATCTCAAGCCCGGCGAGCTCGTCTGGACCGGCGGGGACTGCCACCTGTACCTGAATCATCTCGAGCAGGCGGACCTGCAGCTCGCGCGCACGCCGTTCGCGCCGGCGCAGCTGCTGATCCGCCGCCGCCCGGCGAGCATTTTCGCTTATCAGTACGAGGACTTCGAGTTCGTGAATTACCAGCATCATGCGCCGATCAGGGCGCCGGTGGCGGTGTGAACAGGGCAGACACCGGCGCTCAGGCGCCGCTGCTCGAGGTGCGCGATTCGCCCCTCCACGGCCTGGGTGTATTCGCCGTGCGGCGCATCCCGCGCGGCACGCGCGTCATCGAGTACCTGGGCGAGCGCGTGTCGCATACCGAAGCGGATCGCCGTTACGACCACGACGGTGCGGGCGATAACCATACCTTCCTGTTCATCCTCGACTCGCATACCGTGATCGACGCCGGCGTCGATGGCAACGAGGCGCGCTTCGTGAACCATTCCTGCGAGCCGAACTGTGAATCGGTGATTGAGAGCCAGCGCGTGTACATCGACGCGATCCGCACCATCGAACCGGGCGAGGAGCTCACTTACGACTACCAGCTGCAGCGCGAAGCGGACGACCCGCCGGACATCGACGCCGTCTTCGCGTGCCGCTGCGGCCTGGAACGCTGCCGCGGCAGCATGCTGTGGCCGCCGCCGCGCGCGCCGCGGCCGCAGGGGCGACGCGGCCGCCGCCGCTGAGCAGCGCCGCGGCGGGCAATCCACATGAACAACTCGCGTCGCGTCAGCGTGTCCGCGGTGGTCGGCGCCATGGGGATCGTCTACGGCGACATCGGCACGAGCCCGCTGTACGCGCTGCAGTCGGCGCTCGATGCCGCCGGCGGTTTTGACGCCGAGGTGGTGCTCGGCGTGCTGTCGCTGGTCTTCTGGAGCCTCGCCATCTCCGTCACCCTCAAGTACGTCACGGTCATCATGCGGGCCGACAACGAGGGGGAGGGCGGGATCCTGGCGCTGTTCGCCCTCGCCCAACGGCGCCTCATCACCGGCAGCACCTGGGCGAAAGTGGCCGTGGCGCTGGCGCTGATCGGCACCGCGTTCTTCTTCTGCGATGCGCTCATCACGCCGGCGATCTCGGTGCTGGGCGCCGTCGAGGGCCTGGAGGTGCTGAACCCGGGCTTAAAGAGTGGCGTGGTCCCGGTCACGATCATCGTCATCGCCGGGCTGTTTGCCTATCAGCGCCACGGTACCGCCCGAGTGGCCCGCCTGTTCGGGCCGATCATGCTGCTCTGGTTCGTGGTGATCGGGGTCATCGGCGTCATTCCCATCGTCCGCAGCCCGCAGATCCTGCTGGCCCTGAATCCCCTGCACGGCATCGGTCTGCTGGTCCATCGCGCGCCGGTGGCGCTGGCGATCATCGGGGCGGTGTTCCTGGTGATCACCGGCGGCGAGGCGCTGTATGCGGACATGGGCCAGTTCGGCCGGCGACCGGTGCGTATCGCGTGGTTCGCGCTGGTGGGGCCGGCGCTGGTGATCAACTACTTCGGGCAGGGCGCCCTGCTGCTCGAGCTCGGCAAACCCGTCGAGCATCCGCTCTATCACCTGGTATCCGCCGCGGTGCTGCCGTGGATGGTGATGCTGGCGACCGCCGCCGCGATCATCGCCTCGCAGGCCACGATCTCCGGCGCCTTTTCCATGGCCCGCCAGGCGGTGCACCTGGACCTGCTGCCGCGGCTGCGCGTGCTGCAAACCTCGGCGCTCGAGCAGGGCCAGATCTACGTGCCGATCGTGAACTGGCTGGTGTTTCCCGCGGTCATCGCCTTCGTGGTCGGCTTCGGCTCCTCCGATGCCCTGGGGAGCGCCTACGGTGCCGCGGTGGTCGGCACCATGGTCGTCACCACCATCCTCGGCGCGTTCGTCGCCGCTACGCAGTGGAACTGGCCGAAATGGCAGGTGGCGGGCCTGTTCGGCCTGATGCTGGTGGCCGACAGCGCGTTCGTCGCCGGCAACCTGACCAAGGTGCCTACCGGGGGATGGATTCCGCTGACGCTCGGGGCGGCGCTGTGCCTGATATTCACCACCTGGCGCAGCGGGCGCCTCGAGCTGCGTGCGGCGCTGGCGAAGATGGCCGTGCCGCGCAGCGAGCTGGCAAAGCTGGTCGCCGGCGTGCATCGCGTGCCCGGGACGGGCGTGTTCCTGGCCAGCAATGCCAATCTGGTGCCGTCGGCGCTGATCCGCAACATCGAGCACAACTGTGTCGTGCACCAGCGTGTCATCATTCTCAACGTCGAGATCGCCGACACGCCGCGTCAGGATCCGGTGCGGCGCCTGCGCATCGAAGAGCCGCTGCCGGGCGTGCATTGCATCAGCGCGCGCTTCGGCTTCATGGAAACGCCGGATGTGGCCGAAGCCCTCAAGGCGTGCCGCGCACGCGGCCTGCGGGTGTTCACCGAGGACAGCTCGTTCTTCGTCGGCCGTCACGTGGTGCGCGCCCGGCCGCTACCGGGGCTGCGCGGATTACAGCGCCGCCTGTTTGCGCGCATGCAGCAATACAGCACCCAGGCCGCGGAGTTCTTCCGCATGCCGTTCCGCGATGTCGTCATCCTGAACACCGCGGTGGAGATCTGATCCACCGTCGACGACGCACGACGGATGGCTTTCCAGGCGCCACGCTGCTAATAATGCGCGGATGAGCGCCGCGCAGCCGCTGGTTTCGCTGATCGTTGCGATGGCGCAGAACGGCGTCATTGGCCGGGGCAACGCGCTGCCGTGGCGTCTGCCGAAGGATCTGAAGCGCTTCAAGTCCTTCACGCTCGGTAAACCCGTGCTCATGGGCCGCAAGACCTTCGAGTCCATCGGCCGCGCGCTTCCCGAGCGCGCCAATCTGGTGCTGACGCGGGATCGCGGCTGGTTCGCAGCCGGCGTGCTGATCGTGCACTCGGTGGAGGAGGCGCTCGCGCACGCCGGCGGGTGCGATGAGCTGGTGGCGATTGGCGGCGCGGAGGTCTATCGGCTGGTGCTGCCGTTTGCGCGCCGCATCTACCTCACCCACGTGCATGCCGACGTACCGGGCGACACCTTCTTTCCCGGTTTCGACCCCACCCAATGGACCGACGTCGAATGCAACATGCATCCGGCGGATGAGGATCACGCCTATCCCGTCACGTTCGTGACGCTCGAGCGCCGCACCGCACCGCAGGCGCCGCGACATCACTAGGTGTCTCACGCGGCGGCGTGGGTGAGCGGCCCGCTGGCGCGTGGCGCGCGCTCAGGTTATCGGCGGCAGGCGTTCCCGGACCAGCTGTTCCGCGCGGGCCGGATCCGGCTCGCGCCCCGGTCCCGGGTCGAGCTCGTCCAGCAGCTGCGCCTGCACCGCCCCGCGCCGCAGCGCCTCGGCGTACGGAATCTCCGGGTGGAACATCACCATTGAATAGCGCGGGATGAAGCGGTCGGGAAAGCGCCGCTCCAGCGCCATGGCGAGCTCCTTGCGGCGCACGAAGCGCGCATCCAGCACCGCATCGCGCATCTCGGCGTAGTTCTCCAGGGCCATCTGCGCAATGGCCGCCGCGTTCGGGCGGCGCGACTGCTCGAGCTGCGCGAACACCGTCGGCCAGTCTGCCTGCCGCTGCTCGAGGAGCGCATCGAGCACCGCGCAGTCCTCGAACGCGGCATTCATGCCCTGGCCGTGAAAGGGAACGATGGCATGGGCGGCATCGCCCAGCAGCAGCACGCGGCCCGCGACGTGCCAGGCCGTGACGTGCACGGTGCCGAGCTGGCCCTGCGGGTGGCTCGCGAACTCGGCGAGCAGGTCCGGCATGTGGGGCACCACGTCCGCGAACTGGCTGTGGAAGAACTCCGCGACCGCCCGCTGCGTGGCAAGCATGGCGAAGCTCACCGCGCCCGAGCGCGCCAGGAACAGCGTCGCGGTAAAGCTGCCGTCGGTGTTGGGCAGCGCGATCAGCATGAAGCCGCCGCGCGGCCAGATGTGCAGCGCATCGCGCTCGAGCGCCTGCCGGCCGGTTGCGGGCGGCACGGCCAGCTCCTTGTAGTCGTGGTCGAGCCACTCCTCGTGCACGCTCACCAGCCCGGCGGCCGCCAGGCTGCCGCGCACCGCAGAGCCCGCGCCGTCGGTGGCGATGGTGGGCGTGAGGGCGATCTCGTGCAGCGCGCCGCTCGCCTGGTCGCGAAAGCGCAGCCGGTCCTCACGCACATCCGCGCCGAGGCACAGCTGGTTGAATCGCACGCTCACAGCCGCATGGCGCGCGGCCTCCTCGATGAGAACCCGGTTGAGATCGGCGCGGCCGACCGACCAGATGACCTCGTGCTCGCGCTGGCCGTACGGTTGCAGGGCGGTTTGCCCGCAGCGCTCGTGCACCATGCGCCCGCTCATCGGGATGAGCAGCGGACGCACGCGCTCCAGGACGCCGGCGCGCTCCAGGGCGCGCATGCCGCGGGCGGCCAGCGCCAGATTGATGGAGCGCCCGCGCTCGGGTTGCGCCTGGCGCGGATCGGGCCGGCGCTCATGCAGCATCACCGCCAGTCCGCGCCGCGCCAGCAGCAGTGCGAGCAGCGACCCCGCCAGGCCCGCGCCGACGATGTTGACCGTCCGGTGCGCCTGCGGGCTCAAGCGCTCTCCCGCAGGACTTCGCCGAGCGCGCGGGCGAACTGCCAGGCGTCTTCAAAGCGGTTGTATAACGGCACCGGCGCCACACGGATGATGTCGGGCGGGCGCCAGTCGCACACCATGCCGCGTGCGCCGAGCGCCTCGAACACGCGCGTGCCGCGCGCGGCACCGCCCTCGATGCGCAGCGAAAGCTGACAGCCGCGCCGCGCCTTGTCGCTCGGCGTGATGACCTGCACCTGCCCCTGGAGCGGCCGCAGCAGCTGCTCGAGAAAGTAGCTGAGCTGCACCGACTTCGCGCGCAGCCGTTCCATGCGCGCCTCGGTGAATATCGCCAGCGAGGCAATCAGCGGCGCGGCGGCGAGGATCGGCGGGTTGCTGATCTGCCAGGCGGCCGCGCCGCCGGCGGCGCGAAACTGCGGCTCCATCTGAAAACGCGTCGTCTCCTCGTGGCCCCACCAGCCGGCGAGCCGCGCGCCCGGCAGGCCGCCGCTGTGGTGATGGCGCGGCTGCGCGTCCGCGTGACGCTGGTGGACGAAGCAGCCGCCGATGGCACCGGGGCCGCCGTTCAGGTACTTGTAACTGCACCACACCGCGAAGTCGGCCGCGGCGTCGTGCAGCGCGAGCGGCGTATTGCCGATGGAATGCGCGAGGTCGAAGCCGGCAATGCAGCCGTGGCGGTGCGCGGCGCGGACGATGCGCGCGAGGTCGAACGCCTGGCCGGTGCGAAACTGCACCCCCGGCCACAACACCAGCGCGATCTCCTCGCCGTGCTCCCTGAGGCAGGCCTCGATGGCCTCCTCCGGCACGGTGTCCTCGCCCGCGCGCGGCGCCAGCTCGAGCAACGCAGCGGCAGGATCGAGGCCCTGCCAGGCGATCTGGGAGGCGACCGCGTGGCGGTCGGAGGAGAACGCGCCCGCCTCCATCAGGATGCGGGTGCGCCGGCCCGCCGGGCGGTAGAAGCTCGCCAGCATCAGGTGCAGGTTCACCGTGAGCGAATTCATGGCGACCACTTCCGCGGGGTGTGCGCCGGTGAGGGCTGCGAGCCCGGCGGTCAGGTTCTCGTGATAAGGCAGCCACGGCCGCCGCGCGTGCTCGTGACCCTGCACGCCGAGCCGCGCCCACTCATCGAGCTCCTCGGTCACCAGCTCGCGGGCTGCGAGCGGCAGCAGCCCCAGGGAATGACCGCACAGGTAGACGAGCGGCTCGCCGCGCGCATTGCGCGGCAGCGCGAAGCGCTCGCGAAAGCCGCGCAGCGGGTCGAGCGCATCGCGGGACCGCGCGGCCTCCAGGGTCGAATCCCCGCTCATGATGCCGACCTCACCAACCGGTACAGCAGCGGGCGGCTCGGCACCGCATCCCCGCCGAGCGCCGGCACCTGCAGCTCCAGCAGGTAGGCGCCGTCGGGGAGCTCGTCCGGCATGAAGGCGAGCTCGGTAATGGTGGCGCCGGGCCGCGCCGCGGCGCCCAGCTGCGCCGAGCCCGGCGGCAGCCCGAAAAAAATGCGGTGCGCCGTGAGCCGGCCCTCGTCATGCGCGCGATCGATCGAGGGCACATCGACGATGAGGTGCAGGATGCCGCGGCTGACCAGCAGCCGCGCCGCCTCCTGCGACAGGTAAGGGGGCGGTTCTGCGCTGTAGTCACGCGTGCGCTTGTCCGCGGCGTTAGGCAGGGTGCGGATCAGCAGCGCCTGCGCCTCGAACGGAGCGCTCGCCGGCCAGCCGCGCTCGAGCGCGCGCCGCGTGATGAGCCGGTCGCTCGCCTGCGGGGCCGGGTCGCTCCCCTCAGCCGCGGCGCGCGGTGCTTCCGCGGTGACCGACAGCAACAGCGCCGGCAGAAATCCCGCCGGCACCACCCGCCAGGCATCCAGCCGCTCGTGCGTGAGGTGCCCGACGCATTCGGTGTGCGTGCCGTTGCAGTGCGGGATGAGCGTGATGAGCTCGCAATTGCAGCTCGCGCCGCGCTCCACCGAGCCCTTGAACCCCGCGGCCTCGAACGGCTGCGAGCTGGCGCGCGGCGCGCCGAAATGACGCGGCTGCGGGCCCGAGAAATCCAGTGCCAGGGCGAGAATCACCGGCCGCGACACGTCGAACTCGAGCTCGCGGCCGCCGACCGCGATGCGCGCATTCACCTACGAGCGCTCCATGACCTTGCCGCAGCGTGCGCAGGTGCGCTTGGGCTGGCTCGCGAAGAAGCGCTCGAACACCGGCGGAAACTGCTTCTCGATATCGGTGAGCGGGAAGAACTCCTCGTACAGGCGCTCACCGCAGTGCTCGCAGTACCACTGGAAGCCATCGAGCTCGCCCGGGCGGCGCGGGCGCTCGATCACCAGGCCCACGGTGTTTGCGGGTCGTTGCGGCGAATGCGGCAGGTTGGGCGGAATCAGCAGCACTTCGCCGGCGCGGATCGGCACGTCGACCGCGCGGCCGTCCTGCATGGTCCTGAGCACCATGTCGCCTTCGAGCTGGTAGAAGAATTCCTGCCCCGGGTCGACGTGGTAGTCCTTGCGGGCGTTCGGGCCGCCCACCACCATGATGATGAAATCGCCATCGCGAAACACGCGCTTGTTGCCCACCGGCGGCTTCAGTTGCGCGCGGTTGGCATCGATCCATTGCCGGAAATTGAACGCTTGCAGGGATTGCATGTGTCCTCCGTGCCGTTGGCGTATGTTACCCGCAGCAAGGCTGGAGCGAGGAGCGCGCGATGCGGTCAGGGTCCGGAGGAGCGAGCGCGGGGCGCGCAGGCGCCGCGGCGCTGGTGCTGTTGGCGGCCGGCTGCGGCCACCTGCCGGCCCTGCACTGGCCCTGGCACCAGCGGCCGGCGCCCGCCGCCGCGCCCGCGCATGAGCTCGACATCAGCGCCGCCGCGGGCGTCCCGGAGTCCCTCCCGCAGTTCTGGAAGCGCAATACCCTGGTGGTGGACCTGACGGCCGCCAGCGGTTCGGGCGGCATCACCCTGAAGCCGGCCGCCGGGGCCGCCTGGCCGGTGCGGCTCGCCTTCCGGGTCACACCGGGGGCGATCGGGTTCCTGGAGGTACGCGCGGATCAGCGTCTCAACCTGCCCATCACACCGGCCGGCAGGCCGATCGACCTGGAACTCACGCCGCGCCTGTACACCTCCCGAACGAAGCAGATGAGCGTCACCTGGGGACCGATCAGCCGATGATCTGATGGCCCGCGCACGGCACGCAAAGCGGCGCCCGCTCGGCATCCAGGTCCACGGCGCTGAGCGCGCCGCCCCACACGCAACCGGTATCGAGGCCGATGACACCGTGGTCGCGCACCAGGCCGAGCGCTGACCAGTGGCCGAAGATGACGCGCGCGTCGCGGCTCTCGCGCTGCGTGTGCGCGAACCAGGGACGGAGCGGGGAGGGCGGCGGGGGTGGTTCACCCTTCACGGTGAAGTCCACCCGCCCGTCGGCGGTGCACACGCGCAGGCGTGTCAGCACGTTAATGGCGAAGCGCAGTCGCTCCACGCCGGCAAGCTGCGGGTGCCATCGGTCCGGCTCATCGCCATACATGTGATCGAACAGCGCCTGCGGGTCGCGGCGCAGCGCGCTGCCCACTTCGAGCGCCAGACTCACCGTCAGCGCGACCGTCCATTGCGGCACGAGCCCGGCGTGCACCATGAGATCCCTGCCCTCGGCGTGCGCCAGGGGGCGCGTGAGGAGCCATTCCAGCAACGCGTCGCGGTCCGGTGCCGCGAGCACCTCGTCCAGGGTGTCGGACTTGCGGCGGCGGTGGGCGCCGTGCGCGAGCGCGAGTAGATGCAGATCGTGGTTTCCCAGCACCACGACCGCGTTGTCGCCGAGTGCGCGCACCCGCCGCAGCGCCGCCAGCGAGTTCGGGCCGCGGTTGACCAGATCCCCGACGAACCACAAGCGGTCGCGATCCGGCGAGAACCTCAGCCGCCTCAGCAGAGCGCGCAGCTCCTCGTCACAGCCTTGTACATCGCCGATGGCATAGCGGGTCACTGCAGAATTCCGGGCATCGCGAGCCGGAACGGCTGGATGGGCGCATCGAAGTGCGCACCGTTGTCGGCGAGCATCTGGTAGCTGCCCTGCATGGAGCCGACCGGGGTCTCCAGCACCGCGCCGCTGGAGTAACGGAAACCCTGGCCGGGCTTCAGGTACGGCTGTTCGCCCACCACGCCATCGCCGCGCACCTCCTCCACCTTGCCGTTGGCATCCGTGATGACCCAATGGCGGGTCAGCAGTCGTGCCGGCACCTGGCCCTCGTTGCGGATGGTGATGGTGTAGGAAAAGACGTAACGGCTCTCGCGCGGGTCGGACTGCTCGTCCAGGTAACTGGTCTCGACGTCGACGCGGATCTTGTGCTCGAGGGAACTCATGGGCGTGATTCTACCGGAGTGCCGCGCCCACTAGCTGCGGCCGGCGCGCATTGCCAGCACATCGCACGGCGCGGCGTGCAGCACGGTGTCCTCGGTGAGATTTACCAGAATCGAGAGCCCGTGACGCTCGCGACTGCCGAGAATGATGAGGTCGGCACGGCGCTCGCGCGCCACGCGCACGATCTCGGATTTGACATTGCCGCTCTCGACCCGGCAGGACGCGCCGCTCAACCCGAGTTCGATCGCGAGCCCCGCCAGGCGCTGCCGGGCACGCTCGAGCAGCTCCTCTTCGATCTGCACCGAGGGCATGAGGGTCTCGCCCATGGGCTCGACCGGCACGAATTCAACGACATGCAGCAGCTCGACTTCGGCGCCGAGCGCCGCGGCGAGCGCCTGCGCCTTGCGCCCGATCGCGACACTGCCTTCCGTCAGATCAACGACCAGCAGGATGCGACGGTAAACTGTCATGACGAGTCCCCCATGCACCGCTTGCCGGAAGACTAACGTCACGGACGCGCGCGGTCGAGGGCCTGTGCCAGGGTGTTGAATGCTTGCGGCGTGAGCGTCTCCGGGCGGGCACCGGGATCGACCGCGCAGGCCTTGATCTGCTCGCGGGTGAGGAGCCGGCTCAGGGCGTTGCGCAGGGTTTTGCGGCGCTGCATGAAGGCCGCGGCCACCACGGCCGGGTAGTGCGGGCTCACCGCAAACAGCGGCTGCGCCCGCATGGTGAGGCGCACGAGCGCGGACCACACCCTCGGCGCCGGCTGGAAGGCGCCGGGACCGACTTCGAACAGCCGCTCGACCCGGACCCGGGGAGCAAGCATGACCCCGAGGCGCCCGTAGTCGGCATCGCCGGGCTGCGCGGCGAGGCGCGCCGCCACCTCCCGCTGCAACATGACGTGCAGGTCGAGGATCGCCGGCGCGTGCGCCAGCAGCCGGAACAGCAGCGGCGTGGAGATGTTGTAGGGCAGGTTGCCGGCAACGCGCAGCCGCCCGCCGCGCTCCCGCGCCAGGGCGGTGAAGTCGAATTGCAGCGCGTCCGTTTCGTGCAGCACGCAGCGCGGCGGGCTGAAGCGCTCACGCAGCAGCGCCGCGAGATCGCGATCGATCTCGATGGCATCGAGCGTGCAGCCCTCGCATGCGAGGAGCTCGCCGGTGA
>VBNP01000185.1 GCA_005877965.1 Gammaproteobacteria bacterium
TATCGATGTTGCCGGTATTCGCTGCGGCATAGTCGAAGTACAGACGCGGCTGGTTGGAGCCGAGGTAACTCGTGCCGGGATGGTTATTGTAGTTGAACGGTCCGGGTGGACCGCCCACATACCCCGCACCCAGGAGTGGAGCGCCGCCGATCGAAAGGCCAGGGACCTGCGCGCGAGGCTTGGCGCAGTTAGCGGCAAAGGCGGCGTTGACGAAGTCCAGCGTCGGATTGATGCCGGTCGGCGGACCACCTGCGGCGGCAATCGCCCCGGGCAGCGTCGACGCATTGTTGCTGATGCAGAGGTTGTACAGGGTCGAGAACGTAGATGCATTCAGGTTCCCCGCGTAGACGCCGAGGACCGTGTACGGCAGCGCGGTCTGATCCTCGTGCGACCAGTCGCCCGTGAACGTCATCTTGAACTTGTCCGACGCGTTCCACAGAAGCTTGGCACGCAGGCTCGTCACACCCGTCCCGCCGTAGTTGTCCGAGGTCTGGTAGCCGGCTTTCGGATAGACATTCTGTGGATCGACGATGAACGGCGTCGCTCCCTGGGGTGAACCGGTCGGATAGGGAATGACCTTCACCCAGCCTGTCTGGTTCAGCGTCGAGACGCTGATCGAGCTCAGAAGCTTGTCCTGGATGATGGGCAGGTCGGCGGTGAAGGCCAGGTCACGACGGTTATATTCACCTGCGGTTGCGGTGCCCATGAAGCGCGGGGTGTTGCCGGGCGTATGGGTGACGACGCTGATCGCACCGCCGATGGTGTTGGCCCCGAACAGCGTGCCCTGCGGCCCCTTCAGAATCTCGAGGCGGTCCACGTCGAGGAGGCTTAGATTCGCCCCGATCGTGCGCGCGAGATACACGCCGTCCAGGTAGACGCCGACGCCGGGGTTCAGGTTGAACGCGAAATCATCCTGTCCGATACCGCGGATGGAGGCGGACAGCACCGATCGGTCTCCGGAGAATGGCGCGCCGGAATCGAGGTTGACGCTCGGGGTGAGATTACTGAGCGCGTGGATATCTCCGAGCGCGCGGCTCTGCAGAGCCTCAGTGGTGAATGCGGTCACCGCGATCGGCACGTCCTGGAGCTTCTCCTCGCGCCGCTCAGCGGTCACGACGACCTCCTGCAGCTTCTCCTGGGCCACGGCATGCACGCAGACCACGGCAACAGCCGCGCTGTACAGCGCCCGGCGGGCATAGGCATGAAACCATTTGGCAGACGAGAAATTCATGTTGGTATTCTCCCCCTCGAAAGAGCCACCCCAGAAGGCGCAGCAGCGCTCGACGCTACTTCGGTCGTCGTCCTGCAACCCCTAGTCCTACCGGGCGGCGCTGATGCGCCGTCCGGTTCGTGCCCACGCTCACCGGACAAGCGAGAGGCGCCGTATCATCTCCCGGTCCTCCCCGGCGGTCGCCGCAATATTGAGATTCTCCTTGACCGGGTTCGTGTGCTCGCGCATCAACGCTTCCACGCGTGAGCCCTCACCCTGCTCCAGAGCGGACACGATGTAGTGATGCTGCCGATGCGCGTAAGCCAGCGTCTCGTGCATCCGCTGGAGGCTCGTCCTGTCCACGGCGAGCGCCTGCGGACCCGCGAACGGAATGCGTGCGTTGCGCTCCAGAGCCTGCTGGATGATGGCACTGCGGCACTCGAGCACGATGAGCTGGTGGAAGCGGACGTTCATGTCGACGTACAGCGCTTCGGCTTTGTCGGCGACGTGGCCTTCGGCGAGGATCTGATCGCCGTCGGCCAGGCAGACGCGCAGCGCTTGCAGCAGAGTTCGCGAGGCGCCGCGCTCCGCGACGCGGCGCGCAGCGAGACCCTCCAGAACACCACGCAGGTCGATCGCATCGAGAATATCGGTAGCGCTGAGCCCCCGGACGACGTAGCCGCGGGTCTCGTGCTCGGTGAGCAGGCCCTCCTGCGCCAGCACCGGCAGCGCCTGACGCACTGGTGTGCGCGACATGCCCAAGAGTTGCGCGAGCGGCGCCTCCGCCACGCGCGCTCCCGCGGCGAGTTCGCCGCGCAGAATCATTTCGCGGATGCGTACGATCGCTCGGGTTTGATGGCGGTTCATTGGGCGGACCCGAACTTAAGCGAAGGAAGTGTTCCTGTCGGGATCCCGATTGTCAATGAATGCCGCAGAGGGTAGCCGATCGGCGCAGAGTGGCTAGTTGAGATAAGCTTTGGTTTCGGCAGCAATTTCTTTAACTACTGCAGTCCTATGTAGCGGGCTATTGTTTCAGTCAATGCGCCATGAACGGCAGCAAACGGGATCCCGCCAGTCCAACACTCGATGCCTTTTAGCGCAGCCCCAGTGCTTTGTCCTCGTTGGCGCGCTTGATGACGTAGTGACGGATCGCCTCGATCTGCTGCAGATTCAGGACGTTGGCGAAGCCGACCATGCCCTGATCCCGCAGGACTCCGTCATGCACCACGCTCGCCCAGGCCTTGCTGTCCGCGATCAGCGCGCTGCGGCGCAGGTCCGGCAGCACCGTGCTGCCGTAGGCGGCATCGCCGTGGCAGCCGCCGCAGAAACGTCCGTACTGTCGCGCGCCTTCTGCGATCTGCTCGGGCGTGCCGGTTGTGGCGGGTGGGTCGAGCGGGGGCAGCGGGACGGGGGACTCAGGTGGGAGCTGTGCGCTGGCGCCCAACCTGAAGACGAGCAGTCGAGACACATTGCGGACCGGTCCCGCAACCTCGGCGAGGATGCCCGGGGCCAGCGCCCATATGCCGCCCCACCCC
Organism: Gammaproteobacteria bacterium; assembly: GCA_005877965.1. Lineage (GTDB taxonomy): Bacteria > Pseudomonadota > Gammaproteobacteria > Steroidobacterales > Steroidobacteraceae > 13-2-20CM-66-19. Next base: position 2,746 of record VBNP01000185.1, read on the forward strand.
GCCAGCACCGCCACATACTGCTCGCCCTTGATCGAGTAGGTGACGGGGGCCGCGGTGATGCCGGTTTGCACGCTGCTCGACCAGAGCTGCGCGCCGCTCACGGCATCGTAGGCCACAAACTCCTTGGCCGCGTTGCCCTGGAACACGAGCCCGCCGCCCGTCGCCAGCACGCCACCGTTCCACGGCCCCTTGAAGGCCACGCGCCAGCGCTCCTGCTGTGCAATGGGGTCCCAGGCGATGAGTGCTCCCTTGGTTGCCGCCATCACTGCTGCACGGACCTTGGGATCGGCGGGCATCGCGGCTGCCGGAAAATCGATACCCGTATTGAAGCCCTGCGCCGCTCCCTGCCAATGGGCTTCGGGCACATACGGAAAGCCGGCTTCCTGCGCCGGGATATAGACGAGCCCGGTCCTCGGGTCATAGGCCATGGGCTGCCAGCTGTGCGCGCCGCCCGGTCCGGGCACGACCACGTAAGGCTTGCCGGTCTTGTCGATCCGCGCGTCCGGATTTTCGATGGGTCGCCCGCTGTGGACATCGATACCCTTAGCCCAGTTGACCGCCACATAGTTGGCGGCGGAGATCAGCTGCCCGGTTACGCGGTCGAGCACATAAAAGAAGCCGTTCTTCGAGGCTTGCATCAGCACCCTGCGCACCCGGCCGCCGATCTGGAGGTCCGCGAGGATGATGTGCTGAGTGGCGTCGAAGTCCCAGGTGTCGCCCGGTGTGGTCTGGTAGTGCCAGACGTATTCGCCGGTCTGGGGCTTCAGCGCGATGATCGAGCAGATGTATAGATTGTCGCCGCCGCCGGGCGAGCGGTAGGCCTGGTTCCAGGGGCTTCCATTGCCCACGCCGACATAGAGCAGGTCGAGCTTGGGGTCATACGCCATCGAGTCCCACACGGTCCCACCGCCACCGAGGGTCCACCATTCGCCCTTCCAAGTCGCCTCGGCGCGCTTCAGATGCCGCGCGACGTTCGCGCCCCGGCGGTCCGGGACGGTATAGAAGCGCCAGAGTTCCTTCCCGTCCTTGCTGTCGTACGCAGCGACATATCCACGTACGCCCATCTCCGCGCCGGCGTTGCCGATGATCACCCTGCCGTCGATCACGCGCGGTGCGCCGGTGATTGCATACGGCTTGGAGCGGTCCACGGTCAGCTTCCACCAGATCAGCCTTCCAGTCTCACGGTCGAGCGCGATCAGCCGGCCATCCAACGTTCCGAGGTAGAGGCGGTGGCCCCAGGCGGCCAGGCCCCGGTTGACGACGTCGCAGCAAGCCAGAACGCCCGCTTCGCCCGGCACCTTGGGATCGTATTCCCACAGCAGCTTGCCCGAGACCGCCTCATACGCCTTCACTTTGGACCAAGCGGTCGTGATGTAGACAGCACCGTCGATCACCAGCGGCGTTGCTTCCTGTCCGCGCGCCGTGTCCAGGTCCGCGAACCAGGCCAGACCCAGATTCTTCACATTGCCGGTGTTGATCCGCTCGAGCGGCGAGAAGCGCTGCTCGTCGTAGGTACGGCCATGGGTCAGCCAGTCCGTGAGATCGTCCGCGGCTGAGATCAGTGCCTCGCCGTCCACCGGGCGTCTTGCGGCCGCATGCGCATCCGGCATCGGTTCGATCGGAGTCAGAAGGGCCACGGCGGCCGCCGCGACCCAACTCGCCGCCCGCCGAGTGCTCTTCAGCCGGCGTTGCATGCCATTTGCCCGGTCTGCCGGTCGCGGCGCCTGGAGACGACGAAGGCTTCGTCATTGAACCAAAGGCCTCCGTGTCTCTGCAGCACGCGTTGCGTGGCCTCCAGGTACGCCCCGTTAGTGACGACGGCGTCGAGCCGCTCGTCCTCGATCTGGTTCACGTAGATGGCGGCATTCCAGGCGGCAAACAGGGTCGAGGTACCGATGCGGTCGCTGATCTCCGAGGGCAGCGTGTGCATCTCGTAACGAAAAACAGCCTTGTCATCCGGGAGCGCTGTGAGGTTGAATTCACGCGCGTCGCGTCCAAGCTCGCGCCGCAGGGCGGCCAGCAGCTCGTGGCGGTCGACCTGGAACGGGTGCTCCTGCGGCCAAAGCTCCCGGATGATCTCCAGTCCCGGATCCCGGCCCCAGGACTGGATCGCGAGCAGTCGGCCCCCGGAGGCAAGACTGCGGGCCAGCGGAGCGAGCACCTTCTGCACCTTGAAGTCCGCCCCCATGCGCGCACGCCAGGGCTGTGAAGCGAGCACCAGATCGTAGTGCTCGAAAATCTGGCCGGGCTTCGGGATAACGCCGTCTAGCAGGAACTTGTGATCCTCGCGATACATGATGAGCACCGAGGGGCGCACGATTATCGGGTTGCCGGTCCTCAGACTTGGGCGCGTCTGCCAGCCGCTGGCGAGCGCGGCGCTCAGCTCCTCAATCTGCTGTGCGTATTCGTGTGCCGTCGTGCCGGTCAGGGGCACTTCCTGCCAGTTGAGCGCCGCGGCGAGCTGTGCATCGCGCGGCATGAGGCGCGGCGCCTCGGCATAGTTGAGGTTGGTGACGACGAATACGGTCGCCGGATGCTCGAAGAAGCGGTCCGGCAGTTTCTCAAGTCCCAGCCGTACATCCTCCAGGCTGATTTCCTTGGCGACCACGAACATCGGCACGGTGGGAAACTGCCGATGCGTGCTCCTCATTACGCGCCCGATGACGGTGCCGTCACCCATGCCGGCGTCGAACATGCGTACCGCCGGCGGCGTGGGCCGCAGCAGTGTCACCTCGTGCGCCGCGCGGCGCGCGATGGCGGACTTCTCATTGCAGCTGGTGACGAAAGCCAGGTACTTCTGGCGGTTGTCATAGAAGCGAAAGGGGGGCGAGGTGCCCGCCGCACCGGCGATGGGTTCCGGCGCTGAGTCCCCGGAGGCGTTCATGCTCGGCACCTGCGGCACCACCACGGCACTGAAGGCTCAACTCCAGAGCCGGCGGGAGGCGAGCTGCGCTCCCTCGACCAGCGACCCGAGCTTCAGGTACGCGATGTCCGGCTCCACCGGACCGAAGCCGGCGAAAGTACCGAAGCCGCAGTCCGTCCCCGCCATGACCCGCTCACGCCCCACGATGCTGGCGAAGCGCTCGATGCGTTCGGCGACCAGCTGCGGATGCTCGATGTAGTTCGTGGTCGTCGCCAGCATGCCCGGGATCAGGATCTTATCGTCCGGGATGCTCGCGTCCTTGAAGACCGACCACTCGTGCGCGTGTCGCGGGTTGGCCGCCTCGAACAAGAGTCCCTGGGGCTTGGCCTCGAGCACGATCGGCAGCAAGCGCGCCATCGGGACGTCGTGATGATGCGGGCCCTCGTAGTTGCCCCAGCACACGTGCATTCGCGCGCGCTCCGCCGGTACGTTGCGCAGCGCGTGATTCAAGACCTCGATGTGGCGCGCGGCGAGGCTGGCAAACTCCTCGAGCGAGCGGTCGCGATACATCGTGTGCCGGCCCATGGCGAGATCCGGCGCATCGATCTGCAGAATGATGCCCGCACCCACGATAGCCTCGTACTCGGCAGCCAGGGCCGTAGCCAGGGCCTCGAGGTACTCGTCCTGCGTGCGATAGAAGTCGTTGGGCTGAAAGAGAGCGACAACTCCAGGGGATGCGGCATTCATGAAGGTCCCCATGGGATGCGCCGCGGCCGCCGCCGCATTCAGATTCGAGATATCCACCTCGAGCGGCCGCAGGTCCTTGACGCTCACCGGACCGACGCAGCGCGGGCGCCGGTACTTTGCCGTGGCCCCGCGCTCGGCGAGCTTGCGCAGGAGTCCCGGGAACTCGATTAAGTCCTGGCCCGGCTCGCGCGGCGTGTCGCCGTCGAAGCCCGACAGGCGCCGCGCGATGTAGGTGGCGTAGCTGATCTTGCTCATCTCGCCGTCGCTGACCAGATCGATGCCGACCCCCACCTGCCGGCGCACCACTTCGGCGACGGCCGCGGTAATGACGGCGTCGTCGCGAGCGCGGTCACGCGATTCTTCGCGCTCGCGCGCGAACAGCACCTCCGTCACGGCCTGGCTGCGCGGCAGGC
>VBNP01000186.1 GCA_005877965.1 Gammaproteobacteria bacterium
GATCACGCGCGCCGAGATCGAGGCGGTGCGCGGGGTCGCCGTCAACCCCAACATCATCAGGACGGTGATCGAGCGCAACTGGGTGCGCGTCGTCGGGCACCGCGACGTGCCCGGCCACCCGGAACTGCTGGGCACGACGCGCGAGTTCCTCGACTATTTCGGCCTGAAGAGCCTCGATGAGCTGCCGCCGCTCGCTGAAGTTCAGGCCCTGGGTGAGTTCAACCTGCAGCTGGGGCTCGCCGGGGAGGACGTCCCCGCGGCGGCGCCAGAGCCGGCCGCGCCGGGCGGCGCGGGTCCCGATACCGCGGAGGGCGATGAGAGCCCCGAGGACGACGAGCTCTCCGCCGAGGGCGACGGCTCGCGCGAGCTCGTGGCCGCGCCGCGCGATCTGGACGGTTGATGCCGCGCGGGCAGGCCGCGCAGGCCGAGCGGCTGCAGAAGATGCTGGCCCGGGCCGGGCTCGCGTCACGGCGCGAAGCGGAAGCCTGGATCCGCGCCGGCCGCCTCACCATCAACGGACAGCCGGCCGAGCTCGGCGCGCGGGTGGCTCCCCACGACCAGGTGCGCCTCGACGGACGCCTGGTGCGCGCGCGCGCCCCCATCGCGGGGCCGCGGGCATTCCTCTGTCATCGCTCACCGGGTGAACCCTTGAGGACCGCTGCGCTGCCGGCGGCTGACCCCGGGGCGCAAGCGCCGCGCGCGGCGCTGCTCGAGCGGCTGCCGCGGCGCGCGGGACGGCGCTTCATCGCGGTGAGTCCCATGCCGCGCGTGGACGGGGGCCTCGAGCTCGTCAGCTCCGACGGGGAGCTGGCGATGCGGCTGCAGCGCGCGGTGCACACGCTGGTGAGCGAATTCGGGGTACGGGTGCGCGGCGAACTCAGCGCCGGGCAGCTCGAGGGCATTCGCGCCGGGGCGCTCGACAGCGGCGCACGCCTCGCGGTCGAGCGCTGCGAGGCCGCCGGCGGGGAGGCCGCCAATCGCTGGTACACGCTCGGCGTGCACGGCGCGAGCGGCAAGCAGGTGCGGCAGCTGTTCGAGCGTCAGGGGGCCCTCGTCAGCCGCGTGCTGCGTACACAGCTCGGACCGGTGAGGCTCGAGCGCGCACTCGCGCGTGGGCAGTTCCGCGCGCTCACTCAGGAGGAGGTGCGCGCGCTGCTGGCGGACTCGACGGGCGAGGGCTGAGCGTCGAAAGACCTGCCGCTGACGCCGCGGCTCGCCGGACCCAACAGCGCGATGTACGGACCCGTGAGCGCCTGCGGCAGCGGCAGGGTCTCGATGTCCTCGGCCGGATAGGCTTGGCGGCGCATGGCGGTGCGCGCGCGTCCGGGGTTCAACGCATTCACGCGTACGCGGCTGATGCCTTCCAGCTCCGCCGACAGCACCTGCGAGAGTCCTTCGACGGCAAATTTGGACACCGCATACGCGCCCCAGTAGGCGCGGCCCTGGCGGCCCACCGCGCTGGCCGTGAATACCACGGAGGCGTCCGCAGACTTCTTCAGCGCCGGCAGCAGCACCTGCGTCAGCGCAAAGGCGGCGGTGACATTGACGTGCAGCACCCGGCACCAGGTCGGCACGTCGTAGTGCTCGATGGGCGAGAGGGTGCCGAGAAGCGCTGCGTTGTGCAGCAGCCCATCGAGGCGCCCGTAGCGCTCGAGCACCGCATCGGCCACCCGGTCGTAGTCGGCGGCCAGCGCCCGTTCCAGGTCGAGCTCCGCGATGCTGGCCTCGGGCGCGCCGCCGGCGGCGATCTCGGCGTGCACGGCTTCGAGCTTGCGCACGTTGCGGCCGATCAGAACGACGCTCGCCTGGTGCCGGGCGCAGGCGAGCGCGACCGCGCGGCCGATGCCATCGCTCGCGCCGGTGATGGCGATCACGCGGCCCGCGAGCTCGGCGGCGGCGGCGCTGTGTGCGCGGGGATCGAACGTGGCACTCACGCTCTCAAAACCTCCTCAGTCCGCCGGCAGCGCAAAGCGGCCGGCATCGGCCTGGCGGGCCGCGCGCCACGCGCGCCAGGCGTCGAGGGGCGCGTGATGGTCGCCCGAGGTGAGGGCGCCGGGCAAGGCGCGCTCCGCCCGCCGCGAGTGGCCGCAAGCGAGCGCCGCCCAGACCAGCAGGCCCCGCAGCGCGGCCTGCTCGTGAGACGCCAGCGCGGCGACGCTCGCCGCCAGCGCCGCGCGCACCTGCCGATGGCGCTCGCGCACGAGCGCGGCAAGCCCCGCCGCCCACGGCGGCTGCGCGAGAGTTTGCGGGGCTGCGTGCGCGCGCGCCAGCTCATCGAGGGGCAGCCGCAGCCGGCCGGCGCGCGCATCGCGCGCCAGAGCGCCGAGCATCTCGATCTCGCGCAGGCCGCGGCCGAAGGCGCGGCAGCAGTCGGGGGCGATCCCGGGGAGCGCGAAGCGCGCCAGCGGCTCGATGAGCGCCATGCTCCAGCGCTCGCAATACGCCGTGAGCTCACGGCGGGTATCGAAGGTGGCCGCCGCCAGATCCCACACGGCGGTGTCGATGAGTCCGGTGAGTCCGGCGAGTGGCGCGAGATCGCCGCACGCGAAGGCCGCGGTGAGCGCGCGCGTGAGCGGATGTGCCGGCCGCCCCTGCGCGCAACGCTCGCACTCATCGCGCCACCAGCCGAGGCGTGCGTGCGCCACCTGGTGATCGAGCCCCGCGCTCAGGCTTGCGGTGATTTCGCCCTCGATGCCGCACAGCGCCGCCAGCAGCGGACGCTGCGCCACCGGGAAGTAGAGCCAGGCCAGCCCACGCGTCGCCGGCCACTCAGGCCTTGCGGGCATTGCTCGCGCCCGCGCTGCCCGCGGGCGGATCGCCGGCGGCGGGCGGCTCAGTCCCGGCGGGCGGCTCGGCCGCGGTGGGCGTGCCGGGGTTGCGCGCCAGCTGCCCGATCGGCTCGAGCTCGGCGAGCGGCGCGTCCGCGGTCACGCCCAGCTCCCTGAAGCGTCGTGCCTGCGGCAGCACCTGGCGCTCGAGCGAGCCGACGGCCGCGTTGTAGGCTTCCACCGCGGCGCCGAGACGCTGCCCCATGCGGCCGAGATGGCCGTTGAAGGTTCCGAGGCGCCGGTACAGCTCCTGGCCCAGGTCGCGGATCAGCGCCGCGTTGTGCGCCACGGCCGACTGCCGCCAGCCGTAGGCCACGGCCTTGAGGAGCGCGATGAGGGTCGAGGGCGTGGCGATGATCACGCTCTGGCCAAGGGCGATCTCGAGCAGCTCCGGGCGCTCGGCGAGCGCCGCGGAGAGAAACTGGTCGCCCGGCAGGAACAGCACGGCAAACTCAGGGCTGCGCTCGAACTGAGTCCAGTAACTCTTGGCGGCGAGCTCCCGTACGCGCGTCTCGACCTGCTGGGCGTGTCGCCTGAGCGCGAGCTGACGCTCTTCGTCCGTGGGCGCGTCGAGGGAGGCGAGATACGCGTCGAGCGGGGTCTTGGCGTCGATCACCAGGTCGCGTGCATCGGGCATGTGCACCACCAGATCCGGACGCAGCGCGCCTTCCTCGCCCACCACCTGCAGCTGCTCGGTGAAGTCGCAGTGCTCGCTGAGGCCGGCAAGCTCCACCAGGCGGCGCAGCGTCAGCTCGCCCCAGCGGCCGCGCACCTCCGGGCGGCGCAGCGCGGTGACCAGATTGCGCGTCTCGCGGTGCAGCTGCGCCTGGCCGCCGGCGAGCGTCTCGATCTGGGTGCGCAGGGTCGCGAAGGCGTCGCGCCGCTCGCGCTCGAGCGCCTGCACCTGCGCCTCGGTGCGCTCGAGCGCAGCGCGCAGCGGCTCCACCAGCTGCGCGATGGCCAGCTCGCGCTCCTTGAGCGCTCCCTGGGCGACGACCTGGTCGCGCCCGAGCGCCTCGCGCGCCAGGCGCAGGAACAACTCGCTGTTGGTGCGCAGTGTCTCGCCGGCGAGGGAGTCGAACGCGCTGCGCAGGCGCGTTTCGGACTGCTCGAGGAGTCTCAGCCGGTCCGCGTCCTGCAGGGCGCTCGATTCCAGGCGCACCTGCGCGGCGGCCAGCTCGATCCGCAGCGCCTCGATGCGCCGCACGGCGCGCAGCTGCGTGAACAGCACGCCGAGCACCGCGCCGGTGGCGAGCGCGGCCCCGGCGACGATGAAGATGACGAGCGTGCTCATCGCCGGAAATGCGCCAGGTAGTTCACGGCGACATTGCGGCTGAGCGCCACGCGCTCGGTGAAGGGGTTGAGCTCGATGCCCGCGATGGTCTCGAGGGTGAGCCCCGCGGCGCGCGCCCAGCGCGCCAGCTCCGCCGGGCGGATGAGCCGCTCGTACTCGTGCGTGCCGCGCGGGATCAGGCCGAGGAGGTATTCCGCGCCGACGATCGCCAGCAGGAAGGATCTGAGGTTGCGGTTGACGGTCGAGACGAACAGGGCGCCGCCGGGGGGCAGCAGGCGCGCGAGCGTCGCCGTCATGGCCGCGGGATCGGGAACGTGCTCGAGCACCTCCATGCAGGTGACGACATCAAAGCCGCCCGGTTCCGCCGCCGCCAGCTCCTCCGCGGCGGCCAGGCGGTAATCGACGGCGAGTGAGGATTCGGCGGCGTGCAGACGCGCGACCTCGATCATGCCGGGCGCAAGGTCGATGGCGGTGACGCGTGCCCCGGCGCGCGCCAGTGCCTCGGCCAGCAGGCCCCCGCCGCAGCCCACGTCCAACACACGGCTGCCCGCGAGCGCGCTGCGCTCCGCGATGAACCGCGCGCGCACGGGATTCAACAGGTGCAGGGGACGAAATTCCCCGTGGCTGTCCCAGAACGCCGACGCGCTGGCCTCGAACTTTGCCAGTTCCGCGGCATCGGCGTTCACGCGGCGGCCCCCATCCGTACGCGCTGTGCCCAGCGGGCGGGCAGGGCGGCCAGCTCTTCCTCGTCGAAGGCCACGAGGCGCGCACCGCTCACGGCGAGGCGCCCGGCCGTCCACACATCGCTCACCTGGCTGCGCGTCGCGGCGAAGGTAATGGCGTCCTGGATGGCCGCGGCCGGCTCGCCGCTGAGCGCGCCGAGATCGATGCAGGTCAGATCGGCGGCCTTGCCAGGCTCGATCGATCCGATCTGTGCCGAGAGACCCAGCACCGTGGCGCCGCCGAGCGTCGCCAGGCGCAACGCCTCCCCGGCCCCGAGGCCGGAGTGCAGCGCCGCGGCGCGTGCCTCCGCCAGCACGTCGAGCGCGCCGGCGGCGACCGGGCTGTCGGTGCCGAGGCCGGTGCGGTTGCCCTCGAGCGCCACGACCGGCGAGCGTGCGCCGAGGCGCAGATCCGCCTGCGGGCAGGCGATGAGGCTCGCGCCGTGGCGCGCCAGCAGTTCCAGATCTGCGCCGTCGCAGACACCGGCACCGATCGCGGTGAACCCCGGGCGCAGCAGGCCGAGCGCGTGGAGCTGGCGCAGCGGACGCTCGCAGCGCGGCGCGCGCGCGCTGTCCTGCACGCCAGCGCCGGCGAGCGCGGCCAGCTCCGCGGCGTCAGCGGCACCGGCGAGCTCCGCCAGGTGCACGGCGACGCGGGCGTCGAGCTCATCCGCCACGCGCCGCACGCGCAGCAGCAGCGCCTCGCTCAGGCCGCGCACCGTCAGCGGCGCGAAATACAGACCGATGCGTGAGTCCGAGCGGTACTCGTCCCAGAGTCGTTCGGCCCTGGCGAGGTGCGCGGTCGCGCTCTCGGCCCAGGGAGTGGGGACCTCCGCGACCGGCAGACCGATGGCCGCGCGCATGTGGGCCGCCGCGGCGGCGCGCGCGGCTTCCTCCGGAAACAGGCTCAGGTCCGCGAAGCAGGTGATCCCGGCGCGCAGCATCTCGGCCACGCCCAGGCGCGTGCCGTCGTGCACGAAATCCGCGCTCAGGCAACGCTGTTCCACCGGGCCGAGGATCTCGGTCAGCCAGCGCCAGCGCGGGCCGCGCACCGGCAAGCCGCGCAGCAGCGTGTGACAGGCGCGCGTGTGGGCGTTCACCAGGCCCGGCAGCAGCGCATGCCGCTCGCGCACCACGCGCTCGCGGGCCTCGAAGCGTGCGCGCAGCTGCGCCGCGGGACCCAGGGCGACGATGCGTCCGGCGGTCACCGCCACCGCGTGATCGGCGAGCACGGTGTTGGCGGGCGCGATCGGCAGCAGCCAGCGGGCCTCGATCAGCAGGTCTGCGCGTTCTCTGATGGACATCGTTTCGCCCGGGGGCATCGTTTGCCAGTATATCGGTGCGTGCCCAGGCTTAGAATGTGCGTCGCGCGGTTCCACGCAACCGCAAGGAGCACACCATGCCCAAGTACCTCATCGAAGCGGCCTATTCGGCCGAAGGCTTGCGCGGTCTGCAGAAAGACAAGGCCTCCGGTCGCAAGCAGGCAGTCATCAAGGCTGTGGAGAGCCTCGAGGGGAAGGTCGACGCCTTCTACTTCGCGCTGGGTGACAAGGATGTCGTCGTCATTGCGGAGCTGCCCGACGCCGTCAGCGCCGCGGCGCTTTCTCTGGCGGTATCGGCGACCGGCCTCGCCAGAACCAGCACCACGGCACTGCTCAGCGTCGAGGAGACCGATCGCGCGCTGGCGAAGAAGCTCACTTATCGGGCCCCCGGCGCTTAAGTGACGCCCGCCCCGCCGCCTGCGGGCGCTGCAGCCTCGCAGGCGGCGGTTGCTCTGACAAGGCGCCGCCCGTGAGCGGCCCGCGGCGCGGGTCGCAAGGGCGCCTCGTGATAGAATTACCGTTTTATTTCGACGTCCAGCCGGGCGTCCGGACTACGCCCTTCCATGGCTGATATCGCCCGCGAAGTCCTGTCGGTCAGTCTCGAAGACGAGATGCGGCAGTCCTATCTCGACTATGCAATGAGCGTGATCGTCGGGCGGGCACTGCCTGACGTGCGTGACGGACTGAAGCCCGTGCACCGGCGCGTGCTGCACGCCATGCGGGAGCTCGGCAACGACTGGAACAAGGCGTACAAGAAGTCCGCGCGCGTGGTCGGGGACGTGATCGGCAAGTACCACCCGCACGGCGACACCGCGGTGTACGACACCATCGTGCGCCTGGCGCAGCCATTTTCCATGCGCTACCTGCTGGTCGACGGCCAGGGCAATTTCGGCTCGGTGGACGGGGACATGCCGGCCGCGATGCGCTACACGGAAGTGCGCATGTCGCGCATCGCGCACGAGCTGCTGGCGGACATCGACAAGGAAACGGTCGATTTCACGCCCAACTACGACGAGTCCGAGCTCGAGCCCTCGGTCCTGCCGACGCGCGTCCCGAACCTGCTGGTCAACGGGCAGACCGGCATCGCCGTCGGCATGGCGACCAACATCCCGCCGCACAACCTCACCGAGACCGTCAACGCGTGCATCGCACTGCTGGATGATCCGGCGCTGCCGCTCGCGGCGCTGATGCAGCACATGCCGGGGCCGGACTTTCCCACCGGCGGCATCATCAACGGCGCGCAGGAAATCGCCACCGCCTACCGCACCGGCCGCGGCCGCCTGTCGGTGCGCGCGCGCGTCACCATCGAGGACGTCGGCCGGGGCGATCGCCAGGCGATCGTGGTCACCGAGCTCCCCTACCAGGTCAACAAGGCGCGTCTCATCGAGCGCATCGCGCAGCTGGTGCGCGAGAAGCTGATCGACGGCATCGCCGGCGACGGCCTGCGGGACGAGTCCGACAAGGACGGCATGCGCGTGGTCATCGAGCTCAAGCGCGGCGAGGTCACCGAGATCGTGCTCAACAACCTCTATGCGCAAACGCCCATGGAGACGGTGTTCGGCATCAACATGGTGGCGCTGCAGGACGGCCAGCCGAAGCTGATGTCGCTGAAGGAGATGCTGGAGGCTTTCATCCGCCATCGCCGCGAGATCGTCACGCGGCGCACCATCTACGACCTCGCCAAGGCACGCGAGCGGGCGCATATCCTCGAAGGCCTGGCCGTGGCGCTCGCCAACATCGATGCGGTGATCGCGCTCATCAAGGCCGCGCCCTCGCCCCCCGAGGCGCGCACGGCGCTGCAGGCGCGCGCCTGGCCGCCGGGCGTGGTCACCGCCTTGCTGGAGCACGCCGGCTCCATTTCCACCCGACCCCAGGATCTGCCCGCCGACCTGGGTCCCGGCGGCGGGGGTTATCGGCTGTCGGAGGCGCAGGCGCAGGCCATTCTGGACATGCGCCTGCATCGGCTCACGGGCCTGGAGCAGGACAAGATCGTCGCCGAATACCGCGAGCTGCTCGAGGGCATCCGCGACCTGAGCGACATTCTCGCCCGCCCCGAGCGACTGACCCAGGTGCTGCGCTCGGAGCTGCTCGAGATCCGCGCGGCGTACGGCGATGCGCGCCGTACCGAGATCAACCGCGATCACCTGGATCTCACCACCGAGGACCTGATCGAGCCCCAGGACGTGGTGGTGACGCTGTCGCACGCCGGTTACGCCAAGAGCCAGCCGCTCACCGAGTACCAGACGCAGCGCCGCGGCGGACGCGGCAAGACCGCCACCGCGGTCAAGGACGAGGATTTCGTCGAGAAGCTGTTCGTGGCACACACGCACGACACCGTGTTGTGCTTTTCCAACCGCGGCAAGGTGTACTGGCTCAAGGTGTACGAGCTGCCGCAGGCCGGACGCGGTGCACGCGGCAAGCCGATGGTGAACCTGTTGCCGCTCGAGGACGGCGAGAAGATCAACGCCCTGTTGCCGGTCAAGCAGTACGACGAGCAGCACTTCGTGTTCATGGCCACGCGCGCCGGCACGGTGAAGAAGACGCCGCTCGCGGCGTTCTCGAGACCGCGGTCCACCGGGATCATTGCGGTCGACCTGCACGACAACGATCAGATGCTGGTGTCGAGCGGCGGCAAGGCCATCCGCTTCCTCGAGGGCGAGGTGCGCTACATGGGACGCGAGGCGGCCGGTGTGCGCGGCATCCGTCTGGGAGCCGGCCAGGAGCTGATCGCGCTGATCGTGGTGGGTGAGGGTCACGTGCTGACCGCATCCGCCGCCGGCTACGGCAAGCGCACGCCGCTCGCGGAATTCCCGCCGCACGGCCGCGGCGGCCAGGGAGTGATCGCGCTGCAGACCTCGGATCGAAACGGCGTCACGGTGGCGGCGCTGCAGGTCATGCCGGGGCAGGAGATCATGCTCATCAGTTCCACCGGTACGCTGGTGCGCACCACCGTGGATGAGATCTCCGTGCAGGGACGCAACACCCAGGGCGTACGGCTCATCCGCCTCGGGGAGGGGGAGCGCCTGGTCGGCATCGAGCGCGTCGAGAGCCTGGACACCGGCGAGGAGGAGCCTCTGCCCGAGCGGGGTCCGCAGGCCGGTGCCGGCGAGCCGGCCGCAGAGAACTAGGCTCGTGCGCGTATTCAATTTCGCTGCGGGGCCGGCCACGCTGCCCGTGGAAGTCCTCGAACAGGTCCGCGAGGAGCTCACCGACTGGCAGGGCTGCGGCATGTCGGTGATGGAAGTGAGCCATCGCGGCAAGGCCTTCACCGGCGTGGCTCAGGAAGCCGAGCAACTGCTGCGCGAGCTGCTCGCGGTCCCCGCGCACTACAAGGTGCTGTTCCTGCAGGGCGGCGCAACCGGCCAGTTCGCCGCCATCCCGATGAACATCGCGCGTGCGGACTCCAGCGTCGATTACCTGAACACCGGCGCGTGGTCGAAGAAAGCGCTTGTCGAGGCCCAGCGCCTGACGGGCAAGGTCAACATCGCAGCCGACGAGGCGGCCTCGAGCTACACCACCGTGCCGGCGCCCGAGGCGCTGCGCCTCAGTGCGCGGGCGGCTTACGTGCATTACACGCCCAACGAGACCATCGGCGGGGTGGAATTTCCGTACGTCCCCGACACCGCCGGGGTGCCGCTGGTGGCCGACATGTCCTCGACCATTCTGTCGCGCCCCGTAGCGGTGTCGAAGTTCGCTCTCATCTACGCGGGCGCCCAGAAGAACATCGGTCCCGCCGGACTCGTGGTGGTCATCGTGCACGAGGACCTCACGGGTAAGGCGCGCCCGGGCACCCCGGCGGTGTGGGACTACAAGGCGATGGCCGATGAGGGTTCGATGCTCAACACCCCACCGACCTTCGCGTGGTACTGCGCGGGGCTGGTGTTCAGGTGGCTGAAGGCACAGGGCGGGCTGGCCGCGGCCGCCGAGCGCAACCGTGCCAAGGCGCAACTGCTGTACGGCGCGATCGACGCGTCCGCTTTCTACGCGAACCCGGTGGCGCTGGCATGCCGCTCGTGGATGAACGTGCCGTTCACGCTCGCCGTGCCCGGGCTCGAGCGCGCCTTTCTCGCCGCGGCACACGAGGCTGGACTGGTGGGCCTCGAAGGTCACCGCTCCGTGGGCGGCATGCGCGCGAGCCTCTACAACGCCATGCCGCTCGCCGGGGTGCAGGCCCTGGTGGCTCTCATGAGGGAGTTCGAGCGCCGCCACGGCTGAACTCGCATGACCTACCGCATTCTCACGCTCAACGACATCAGCAGCCGGGGCCTGGCGCGCCTGCCGCGCGAGCGCTACGAAGTGGGCGCCGCGGTGACGCGCCCGGACGCGATCCTGGTGCGCTCGGCCGACCTGCACGCCCTCGAGGTTGCGCCGGGCGTGCGCGCCATCGGCCGCGCCGGGGCGGGCGTCAACAATATCCCGGTCGCGGACATGAGCCGGCGCGGCATTCCGGTGTTCAACACGCCGGGCGCCAACGCCAACGCGGTCAAGGAGCTGGTGCTCGCGGGGTTGCTGCTGGCGGCGCGCAACATCGGGCCGGCGTGGCTGTTCGCGCGCGCGCTTGACGGCGACGACGAGGCCATCGAGGCGGCGGTCGAAAAAAGCAAGAAGAACTTCGTGGGCTTCGAGCTGCCCGGACGCACACTCGGAGTCGTGGGCCTGGGCGCCATCGGCGTCGAGGTGGCCAACTCCGCCCTGGCGCTCGGGATGAGGGTGCTCGGCTACGACCCGCAGCTGACGGTGCAGCGCGCCTGGCAGCTGTCCTCGAGCGTCGAGCAGGCGCTGTCGCTCGAAGACCTGTTCACGCGCGCGGACGCGATCACGGTGCACGTGCCGCTGAACGCGGACACGCAGGCGCTGGTGAACGGCGCGCGTCTCGCGCTCGCGAAGCCCGACGCCACGCTCCTCAACTTCGCGCGCGCCGCCATCGTCGACACCCGGGCGGTGCTGGCAGCCCTCGATGCCGGCCGCCTGCACGCCTACGTGTGCGACTTCCCCCGCCGCGCGCTCAAGGATCACCCCCGGGTGGTGACCCTGCCGCACCTCGGCGCCTCCACCGGCGAGGCCGAAGAGCACTGCGCCGTCATGGTCGCGGAGCAGCTGCGCGACTTTCTCGAGAACGGCAACATCCGCAACAGCGTCAACTATCCCGAAGCGGTGCTGCCGCGGGTGCCGAACACCACGCGCTTGAGCGTCGCCAACCGCAACGTGCCCAACATGGTGGGCCAGATCTCCACCTGCCTCGCCGCCCGCGGGATCAACATCGCCGACCTGCTGAACAAGTCGCGCGGCGAATTCGCCTACACGCTCATCGACGCCGACGGCGCGGTCGGTGAGGACCTGCTGGCAACCATCCGCGCCATCGACGGCGTGCTGTCGGCGCGCATCGTCTGACGGCAGTCGGGAACGCTCATGGCAGTCAAGAACAGCAAGCCGGTGCGCGCCGTGCGACGGCGTTCGCGCGCGGCGGCCACGCCGGGCGCGCCCGCGAGCGACCCGGCATCGGTGCCGCAGCGGCAGGACCTGGAGCAGGTGCGCGCCCGCATCGATGTGGTCGATGAGCAGATTCACGGCCTGATCAACGAACGCGCGCGCCTGGCGCAGCAGGTGGGGATTTCCAAGAGCAGCGACGGGCGGACGGTGGATTTCTATCGCCCGGAGCGCGAGGCGCAGGTGCTGCGGCGGGCGCGGGCGCGCAACGCGGGACCGTTGCGCGATACGGAGGTGCTGCGGCTGTTCCGCGAGATCATGTCGGCGTGTCTCGCGCAGCAGGAGCCGCTCAAAGTGGCGTTCCTCGGTCCCGAAGGCACGTTCACGCAAACCGCGGTGCTCAATCATTTCGGGCACTCGGTGCGCGCCCTGCCGCTCGCCTCGATCGACGAGGTGTTTCACGAGGTGGAGGCGGCGAGCGCCGATTTCGGGGTCGTGCCCATCGAGAACTCCACCGAGGGCACGGTCAACCACACGCTGGACCGGTTTCTCGCCTCGCCGCTGAAGATCTGCGGGGAGGTGGAGCTGCGTGTGCGCCATCACCTCATGGGCGCCATGAGCGCGCTGGCGGGCATCGAGCGCGTCTGCTCCCACCCGCAGTCACTGGGCCAGTGCCGCCAGTGGCTCGAGGAGCATCTGCCGGGTGTCGAGCAGGTGCAGGTATCGAGCAACGCGGAAGGGGCGCGGCGCGCACGCGACGAGAAGGGCAGTGCGGCGATTGCGGGCGAGACCGCCGCGGAGGTCTATGGTCTCAAGATCCTGGCCGCGGAGATCGAGGATCGCGCCGACAATACCACGCGCTTTCTGGTGCTCGGGCGCAAGCTCTTCACGCCCAGCGGCGAGGATCGCACCACGCTGCTGGTGT
>VBNP01000187.1 GCA_005877965.1 Gammaproteobacteria bacterium
CTGAGTCAGGCGCGTGCCGGCGGCGGACGTATCGTGATCGAGGCGGTCGACATGCAAAACGGCGCCGGCGCGCCGCCGGTTCGCATTACGGTCGCACCGCTCGCGGCGGCGGGTGGCCCGGGGTACCTGCGGGTGAGCTTCCAGCCCGAGGGCTCGCGTGCAGCATCCGCGGCGCCGGGCTCGGCCGTGCGCACCGTGCCAGCGGAGGGCATGACGAAAGATTCCGCGAACGACGCGCTGCTGCAGGAGGAGCTGCGCGTCGCGCGCCGCGAGCTGCAGGACACCATCGAGGCGTTCGAGTCCAGCAACGAGGAGCTGAAGGCTTCCAACGAGGAAGTCATCTCGATCAACGAGGAGCTGCAAAGCGCCAACGAGGAGCTGGAAACCAGCAAGGAAGAGCTCCAGTCGATGAACGAGGAGCTGATCACCGTCAATGGGCAGCTGCAGTCGAAACTCGCGGAGCTCGAGGCCGCCAACAATGACCTGTCCAACCTGTGGAGCAGCACCAGTGTCGGGGTGGTATTCCTGGATATTCAGCTGCGGGTACGCCGCTTCACTCCGGCGATGAACGAGCTGATCGCGCTGCGTCCGTCCGACGTCGGACGGCCGATCGATCACTTCCAGCCCAAATTCAGCGACGCCGATCTCACCGAGGAGGCGCGCCTGGTACTCGCGACCCTGATCCCCTCGGAAGCCGAAACACGCACGCACGACGGCGCCTGGTATCTGCGGCGTACGGTCCCCTATCGCACCGCCGACAATCGCATCGATGGCATCGTCATCACCTTCGTGGACATCACGGCGCGCAAGCACGCGGAGCAGGCCGTCGATGCCGCCCAGGCGCGCCTGCAAGCGACCATCGACCAGATGCCGGCCGCCATGCTGATGGTGGAAGCCCCGTCCGGTACGGTCATCTACGGCAATCGAGGCGCCGCGAAACTCTTCGGCCTGCCCTTCCCGTTGCCGATGCTCGGAACGCCGTGGAGCTCGGCGTCGATCGCGTTCAAGGGTCTGCACCCGAACGGGGTGGTGTATGAGCCGCAGGAGTGGCCCCTGGCGCGCACGCTCGCATCGGGCGCGACGGTCAACGACGAGGAACTCGATTTTCTGCGCACCGACGGAACGCGCGGCTCGCTGTCGGTCAGCTCGGCGCCGATTTGCGGCCGCGCGGGCGCAGTGGTCGCCGCGGTCGCGACGTTCTGGGACATCAGCGAGCGCAGGCGCATGGAAGCGACCCTGCGCGAAAGCGAGCAGCGCTTCAGGCTGCTGCTGGAGAGCACGGCCGACTACGCGATTTTCATGATCGACGCCGAGGGCCGCATCACCACCTGGAACAGCGGCGCGGAGCGCCTGCTCGGCTGGAGCGAGAGTGAGGCAGTCGGCCGTCCGGCCGCCATGTTTTACACCCCCGAGGATCGCCTGCTGGGGGTGCCCGAGCGGCAGTTGCGCATGGCGCTCGACAGCGCGAAGGCGAGCGACGAGCGTGCCTACATGAGAAAGGACGCCAGCCGCTTCTGGGCCAGCGGCACACTGACGGCGATTCACGACGCAAGCGGCGCCGTTCCGGGATTTGCGTGTGTCATGCGTGATCACACCGAACTCAGGCAGGCGCGGGAGCACCTTCACGAGGCATTGCGGACGTCCGAGGAGCTGCGCCTGAGCGCAGAGCGTGCCAACCACGCCAAGGACGATTTCATCTCGACGGTGAGTCACGAGCTGCGTACCCCGCTCAACACCATTCGTCTCTGGTCGGGGCTGTTCCTGGGCGGCAAGCTGACCGCCAAGAACCTCGATTCCGGTTTTCAGGCGATTGATCGCGCGGCCAAGGCCCAGGCGGCGCTCATCGACGATCTGCTGGACACCTCAAGGATGGCCTCCGGCAAGCTGCGTCTGGCGCTGCGCGAGACTCGTCTGGCGGAGGTCGTACAGGGCGCGGTTGACGCCGTGCTGCCCAATGCGGCCTCCCGCAGCATCAAGCTGGAATCGCGGCTCAGTGACGAAGTGGGCGTGGTGCGCGCCGATCCGGATCGGATTCAACAGGTGGTCCTGAATCTGTTGAGCAACGCGGTGAAGTTCACCCCTTCGGGCGGAGCCATCGAGGTCGAGTTGTCCCGGGACGGCGGCGCCGTGCAGATCCTCGTTCGCGACAACGGCATCGGTATTCGTGCCGACTTCCTGCCGCTGGTATTCGACCGGTTCAAGCAGGCTGAAGCGGTGACCAGCCGACAGCATGCGGGGCTGGGCCTGGGATTGGCCATCGCCCGGGAGCTGGTGGAGCTGCACGGCGGCTCGATCAGCGCGCAC
This sequence comes from Gammaproteobacteria bacterium, assembly GCA_005877965.1. GTDB lineage: Bacteria > Pseudomonadota > Gammaproteobacteria > Steroidobacterales > Steroidobacteraceae > 13-2-20CM-66-19. The sequence continues at coordinate 2,305 of VBNP01000187.1, forward strand.
AGTGAGGGGGAGGGACGCGGCTCGGCTTTTACGGTGCGATTGCCGCTCGCCAGACGACAGGAACTGCCGGTTACGGACGGGGACACGGATGCGAGCCGGGGCGCGAAGCTCGCGGGGATGCAGGTGCTCATCGTCGAGGACGAACCGGCAGCGGCGGAGGCGATGTGGCAGTTCCTCGAGGCGGCCGGAGCGCGCGTGCGCATCGCGACCTCGGCGGCTTCGGCAAGAGAGGCGCTGGCGCTGCGCCACCCGAATGTGGTGGTCTGCGATATCGGACTTCCCGGCGAGGATGGCTATCAGCTGCTGGCCAGCAATCGCAAACGCGAGGGCGAAGGGCATACGCCGCGCGTGGGCGCGGTGGCAGTCACGGCGTTCGCCCGGGACGATGATCGCCGGCACGCGCTCGAGGCGGGCTTCGATGAGCACGTACCGAAGCCCGTTGATCCCGGCCAGCTCATCGAGGTGCTTACGAAGGTGGTGGGCGCCCCGCTGAGCGGCGCCGCAGCGTTGCGCGACTGATCGCTCCTCAGGGGCGCTCGCTCAACACCTCTGCGATGGGGGCGGCGGCGGCCGGCACGGCCTGCCGGTAGTCCTTGCCCAGCAGCGCGGCCACGGTTGCCGCAATCTGGGCCTGGGTGACCGGTGCGGTGTGAGTGCGCTCGCCGAGCGGCCGGGTGTCGGGGCCCAGCACCGCGATCCAGATGTCCTCCGAGCCCGGCTGCTCGACGCCGTGCTCCTTCCAATCGATCGGTCCGCTGCCGCGGCCATGATCCGTCGTGATGATGAAGGTAGTCCGATCGCGATACGCCGGCAGGCCCTGCAGGGTCTGCCAGAGCTCCTCGACGAACTGATCGAACACGTGCGCGCTGTGCAGCACCAGGTCGTAGCGGCCCGCGTGCGCCCAGTTGTCGGTCTCGCCGTAGCCGACGAACAATACCCGCGGTGGGTGTTCGCGCAACGAGTCGAGCAACGGGATCTGCAGGAACGCGTCGTAGACATCGTGGCCGTCCAACCTCGTCGTGGACCGGTAGAGTTGGTTCAGCAGCTCCTGCCGCGGGGTGAGCCTGCCGCGATAGGGCAGCTCCCATCCGACCTGCAGCGCAAGATTGCTGCGTCGAACGTTGAAGATATCCTTGAACGTCTCCCACGTTGCGTACACGCTGACGCGCCCGTGCAGATCCGGCAGACCGTTCAACCATTCGAACACCGTAGGGTTGGGATTCGGGCCGAACTCGTTCGAGTTGATCCGCGGATCGGGATGGCCGGTCAGCATTTCGTTGTATCCGGGGTAGGAGAAGGCCAGGCCGTTGGTGACCCGGGCGATGCTGCCTCTGGCCTGGTTGCCGAAGATCTGGCCGCGCGCGGCGACCGTCGTCCACAGGAACGGAAACAGGGCCTTGCGGCGCTGTTCCGGGTCGGCGCGCCAGAATTCGCGGCGCAGGTCCTGCTCCTTATCCCAGATGCCGCCGTCTTTCTCGTTCAACAAGCTGGGGTCGGCGCCGGTGAAAATCTCCTGCCAGCGAACACCATCGCTGACGATAAGCACGACGTTGCGCGTATTCGGCGGGGTCGGTGTCTGGGCGCGCGCGGCGGGCGGGAATGCGGTGAGTGCCACGAGCAGAGTGCACCAGCCGATCGGGGAGCAACATCGGCCGGCTCCTGTGACAGCTGCACACCCTCAGCTCGCGACAGCTCGCGGCAGGATCCTTATCATACAAGCAGGCGTCCCGCCCATGACACACCGCCGTTACCGTCGCTTCCGGATCCTGGGCATGCTGCTGCTGACTGGTGTCAGCGCGCCCGCATCGGATGCGCGCCCGATGGCGGCACGGCAGGTGGGACGATTGACTTTGCACCGCTGCGACACGCGCGCGCCCTGGTGTGGCGGGCTGTACCGCCGCCTCGATCCCAGCGGCGCAGTCCCCGGGGCCATTTCGATCTACTTCGAGTATTACCCGCATACCGCCGGCGGTCCCGCCGCCGGCACGCTGGTGGCGACCGAGGGCGGCCCCGGCTATCCGGCCACGGGGTCACGCAGCGAGTACCTGGCGCTGTTCGGGCCCCTGCGGCCGAGCCACGACGTGTTGATCATGGACAATCGGGGAACGGGGCGCTCGGCCGCCGTCGACTGCGAGCCGTTGCAGACCGCGGTGGCGCTCACCGAGGCGAATATCGGCTCCTGCGGGCGCTCGCTCGGGCGAACGGCGCCGCTCTACAGCACCGCGCTGGCAGCCGATGACCTGGCTGCGATCGTGGAGGCGCTGTCGCTCGGGCGCATCGACCTGTACGGCGACTCCTACGGCAGCTACTTCGCGCAGGTCTTTGCGCTGCGCCACGGGGAGCAGCTGCGCTCGCTGGTGCTCGACGGAGCCTATCCTCTGGACGGTCCCGACTACCCCTGGTACCCGCATTACGCACCCGCGATGCGCGACAAGTTCAACCGCGCTTGCGAGCGCACACCTGCCTGCCAGGCAGTCGCGGGAAGCTCGCTCGAGCACATCGCCCGGGCGCTCGAGCTGCTGCGCGCCGCACCCGTCAGCGCCGAGGTGCGTTATGGCCGCGGGCGATCCATGCGGTTCACCGCCGATGCGAGCGAGTTGGCGATCGTCATGTTTGCAGGCTCGCCGGCCTACGCGACGGTGCGCGAGCTGGATGCAGCGGCGCGCGCTTTCGGCGACGGGGACCGGTTACCTCTCCTCAGACTGATGGCGGAAACGCTGGCCAGCGTGGACTCACGCGATCCGACGCGCTCGCCGCGGCAGTTCAGCGCGGGGCTGGCGGCCGCCGTGTTCTGCCAGGACCCGCCGCAGATCTTCGACATGAGTCTCGTGCCCGCCCAGCGACTGATCGCACGCGATGTGCAGATCGCGAAGCGCCAGGCCGAGTCGCCCGACACCTATGCGCCGTTCACCATCGATGAATATCGCGGGATGCCACTCGACTATGCCTTCATCGATGAGTGCGTGCGCTGGCCTGCCGCGGCGCCCGGCGCGCCGGCCGTGCCGCTGGTTCCCGCCGGCGCCCGCTACCCGGATGTTCCCGTGCTGGTGATCTCCGGCGAGCTGGACAATATGACCAGCCCGGCGGACGGAGCCGCGGCCGCGGCCCGCTTTGCGCGAGCCCGCCACGTCGTCATCGCCAACGGCTTCCACGTCAATGCCCTGCCGCATGCCCGCAGTGAATGCGGCGCCCTCCTGGCGCGCCGCTTCATCGAGCGCCTGGAGAGCGGCGATGAGAGCTGTGCAAGCGCGGTGCCCGCAGCGCGCCTCGTGCCACGCTTCGCCAGGCAGGTGGGCGAGTTGACACCCGCACGCGGGCTCGCGGGCAATGCGGCGGGAGAAGACCAGTTGCGAGCCGTCACAGCGGTGCTGTTGACTTGCGGGGACGCCATCGTGCGGGCCGAAGCCAACGGGACCGGCAGGGGCGTTGGATTGCGCGGCGGCACATTCACCGTCGCGCAAGCGCCGCAAGGCTATCGGCTCATCCTGCGCGACGTTCTGTGGACCGAGGATGCCGGCGTTTCCGGCCGGATCGATTGGCCGGGGCGCAGCGGCGTCGTGCACGCCGATCTGAACCTGCGGACCGCACAGGGTGTGCGCGGGAATCTGCAGCTGCAATGGCCCGAGGGTGTCAGCGGCGCGCGCGCCTCGGTGCGCGGCAGGCTGGGAAGCAACGCGGTGGTGGCGGAGGCGCCCGCGCCTTAGGACGCCGCGGCGGCAGGCGCCTCGCTGCCCACCCGACGGGTGGGATCCACCAGCAGCCACGCAGCCGCACTCACCACGGCGAAAGCGGTCCCGATGAGAAACGCCGAGGTCCAGGCGTGATGGCTCGACAGATAGGCAACGATCGGCGTGGCGATCAGGCCGCCGGCGTTTCCGCCGGTGTTGAGCAGCCCCGAGGCCGCCATGGTGTCGGCGCGCCCGACGTGCATGATCGCCGCCCAGTAAGGGCCTTCGTTCAGCTCGACGCAGGCAAAGCACAGCGCCAGGGCCGTCACGGCCAGATAGGGGCTCGTCGCGTCTACCGCCAGGAATTGCAGCACGCCGGCGGTAGGCAGAGACAACAGGGGCAGGATCCGCAGGCCGGTGCGTACGCCATAGCGCCTGCCGAGGACGCTCGCGAGCCAGCCGCCCGCACCGGCGCCGATGGCGGCCGCGAGCGGCGGCGTGCTGGCGAGCCAGCCGCTCTCGAGCACGGTGAAGTGCCGCTCCTGCAGCAGATAGAGGAAACACCAGTTCGCGAGCAGGTAGTACACGTAGTTCATGCACACGTAGGAGCCGGTCAGCGCCAGCACGTCCCGGTTCCTCATCAGCGTCCAGACGCGTGACCATGAGATGCTGGAGTCCACACTCGCGGGCGGCTCCGCACCGAGCTCGGCGAGCTCCTCCGCGCTCACCGCCGGATGCTCGGCTGGGCTGTTCCTGCCATACCAGGCCCACCAGCTGATCAGCAGCAGCGCGGGCAGGGTCGTCCAGGCGAGCGCCCGCCGCCAGTCGAACGCGGTCATGAGCCAGGCGATGAGCGGGGGAGTGAGGGAGGCTCCGAGGCCCAGTCCCAGGCTCTGCAGGCCCTGCACCAGCGGCCATTTGTCGGGCGTGAACCAGGTCTCGAATACTCCCGCGGAGACCGGGAATATCGGTGCCTGTGCGGCACCCGCCAGCAACTGCGCAGCGAGCAACACTCCAAGCAACGCGCCGCCCTGCAGCAGAAACGGAGCCAGCGGGATCACCATGCAGGACGCGAAGGCGATCAGTCCGATCACCACGAACATCAGCCGCGCTCCGAGGCGCTGGCCGAGCACACCTCCGGGAAACTGCAGGGCCGTGTAGCCCACCAGTAGCGCGGTCTCCAGCCAGCCGATCTGCATCTGGGTGAAGCCCAGGTCCGGCATCATCCGGTAACTGGCGACGGTCAGGCTTCTTTGCTGCACGTAGGCGATGAAGCCGAAGCCAAACAGGAACAGGAATATCTTCCAGCGCACGCGTATGCGCTGCGGGGAGGGGAAGGACGCTGACGCCGCCGGCTTGTCCCTCACGTCGCTTCGACCGCGTCGCCGATCCGTTCCAGGACGTAGCGACGGATGTCGAGACTGAAGTCTTCCATCGGAGCGTAATAGCCGCGCTCGTGCACGCGCGCGCTGATGCCCTGTTGCACCGCCTCGCAGATCGCCCAGTCCTGGCGGTTGACGAGATCCCAGAACTCGGTGGTGTCGCTGGGGTCGAAATCGGGCTTGTCGATCTCGAATGGCTCGAACAGGAATTGACAGGTGATGTCGGTGTGCGCGGCGCTGCGCGGCTGCAGGATGAATACCGCGGCATGATCGCAGGCGAGGCTCAGGAACAGATTGGGATACAGCAGCTCGCCCTTGTGGCGCACCCGCTCGTCTTCGTTCAGGGTCGGAAACGCGCGGCGACGCGTCGTGCCTGACTTGGTGAACGTATACGCGCCGGGGCGATGCGCAATGCCGCGCAGCCAGTCGAGATTCGCGCCGCCGCGATCACGGAACGCCGGCACCAGCTCGCACAGCTCCGGATGCACGCCCCCGCAGTGGTAGCACTCGTTGTAGTTCTCGCAGAGCACCTTCCAGTTCGCGGCCACCTGGTAGCGGATCGTGTGACCGATCCGCAGCTCCCCCAAGGGGTAGCGCGCCAGGCGCTCGGGAATTCCGCCCATCTGCCGCTGCAGTGGCGCGGCCCTGGAGGGGGTCAGGTTCAGGAACACGAAACCGCCCCACGACTCGACCTCCGCCGGGTACAGGCTGAACCGTGCCTTGTCGAATTGCGGCTGAGCGCTCAGATGGGGTGCGCCGATCAGCCGGCCGTCGAGGTCGTAGGTCCACTGGTGATACGGACAGGTGATACGCCCGGCGGCGATGCCGCCGGGCAGCTGGACCGCGCCGGGGCGCGCCGCGGCCGGCTCCCGGCACAGGCGCGTACCCCGGTGCCGGCACACATTGTAGAAGGCGCGCAGCCGAGCCTCGCGGTTGCGCACCAGGATGATGCTTTCGCCGAGGATATCGAGCACGCGGAACGCGCCGGGTTGCACCAGTTCTTCCTCGCGCCCGACACAGATCCAGTCGCGGCAGAAGATCCGCTCCTTCTCCACAGCGAATACGCTCTCCGAGCGATACCAGCTCGACGGCAGGGTGGCTTCCAGACCGGCCAGCCGCGGGGGCGGCTCGTGGGTGCTCACGGGAGCTTCTCCAGGTCTTCATTGGCAGCGAGCCCCGGCATCCCCGTACCGCGCTGCCTGCCCAGGGGTGCATCGCGTCGGTATGTCAGGGTCGCCGGGTCGGCATCCAGTTCCCGAGCATACCGGTGACCGCTGTACACGGCATGCACAATCGCCCCCGGAGCGAGCGCATCCCCGATCCGGGTGACGGACTGGATCCCGGCCGGTTCCTGCGAGCGGGCGCTGAGCGCGGTGTACAGGAAATCGTTCGCAAAGCGCGCGCCGACGATAACCAGGGACTTGCAGGCGAGGCGCGTGGCGGCGCCGGTGAACTGGTTGGCGAGCGTGAGGTCGCCGCCCGCGAATCCGGTCACGCGTGACAGCGTGTGCAGGGCAATTCCGGCAGCGAACAGCGCCCGGTGAACCTGCGGCTGCTCATTGCTCATGATGGCCCAGGCCGACGCGTGCCCCGCAGGCGTCACGTAGCTGACCGCATGGCCGAGCCTGGCCAGGTGCTCCGCCAGCGCGCTGCCCATGTAGTAGTTGTCAAAGTCGTAGACGACGACCGGCCCTTCGATCCGTACGCCGTCCGCGATGTCGTCGGGAGTGAAGACCCCGGGACCCTCGATGCGGCCCACCGGAATCTCGAGCGCCGAGTACAGCAGGCGTGCCCAGCGCGATCCCGTGGCGATGACCACGTGCGTGTTGCCCAGGCCCAGGATGTCCTCCGCCGTCAGGCGATTGCCGCGGTAGATGTTGACGTTCGCCAGCCGCTCCAGTTGGCCGCGGCGCCAGTCGAGGACGCGCCCCCAGCCCGCCAGTCCGGGCAGGCGGGTCTCGAAGCGCAACCGGCCGCCGATCTCATCGGCCGCCTCTGCCACGGTCACCTCGTAACCGCGCCGGCCGAGCGACAGGGCACACTCGAGGCCCGCGGGACCGGCGCCGACCACCAGAACCGACGCGGCGCTGCCCGCCCGGGCGATGCGCTCAGGATGCCACTCGCGGCGCCACTCCTCGCCGATCGTCGGGTTCTGAGTGCAGCGCACCGGCACCGAGTCGTGCCAGCTCGAGATGCAGATGTTGCAGCCGATGCACTCGCGGATGTCCTGCTCGCGACCCTCGTCGATTTTCCTGG
>VBNP01000188.1 GCA_005877965.1 Gammaproteobacteria bacterium
TGGGTGACAGCGCGACGCGGCCCGGACAGCCGGATAACGAAGTCTTTCCGCCGGCCGCGCTCGAGGACGTGCGTACCGCGCTGGACTTCGTGGCCCGCCACTACGACGCTCGCGAGGTCGCGCTGGGGGGGCTATGCTCGGCCGCCTACCACGCCCTGCGCGCAGCGGTAGCGGGGCTGCCGGTGAACCGCCTCCTGATGGTGAATCCGCAGAATTTCGTCTGGGACGAGGACCAGATGAGCAGTGACCTGCCACCGGCAGAGGTGGTGCGCAACGTCGGCGGATATCGCGAGCGCGTCTTCTCCGCGGCGGCCTGGAAGCGGTTGCTGGGGGGTCAGGTGAACGTCTGGCACATCGTGCGCGTCTACCTGCACCGGGTGCGTATCGCCGTGGAATCCGCCGCGCGCAATGCCGCGCGCGCTCTGCACATTCGGCTGCCGCACGATCTGGGCTCGGAGCTGGAGGAGATCGCCGCGCGCGGCATCAGAGTGGTATTTGTGTTCGCGCGCGGTGATCCGGGCGTCGAGCTGCTGAGGATCCAGGGTGGATCGGCGGTCAGGCGGCTCGGTGATCGCTGCCACGTGCACATCGTCGACAGCGCCGATCACACATTCACCCAGAGCCGCGCGCGGGCGGTCCTCGAGCAGACCCTCAGCGATGAGCTGTTCGTGCGTCACGACGAGGTCGCCGACACCGCCGGGGCGCGCCCGGTTGCGCGGGCCGGCAGTTAAGCACGAGTACCCGGCAGGCACTGAAGGACAGCGCCTGCCCGGTCCCGCCGATCCATTGTGCGAGCCCAGTCCGGGTCGGGGACGCCGGTAACTGCTAGCATCACCCGTGTCCGGCGTACGCCGATGCAGTGGTGCGGACTGAAAGTCTCACGGGGAGCTCATGAGCGAAGCCACCGATGACGGAGTCGCCGTACCCATACCTGCATTCACTGAGTGGAAAGTCCGGGTCGGCTTCGGGTTTGCGCTCGCCTGTCTGGGCGTGGTCGGGATAGTCTCTTATCTCAGTGTCGTGCGCCTGAACGAGAATGCGGCGCGGGTCGAGCACACCCGCGAGGTGCTCGGCAGCCTCGAATTGCTGCTGGCCGCCGCAACCGACTCCGAGACCGCTGAGCGCGGCTACGTCATCACGGGCGATGAGAGCTATCTGGAACCCTACCGCGAGGCTGCCGCGGTCATTGACAGCCAGACGAGGCGACTGCGCGAGCTGACAGCGGACAACCGTGCCCAGCAGCAACGGCTCGACTCGGTGGCGGCGCTCGTGACCGAGCGACTTGCCATTTTACGCGCGGGCATCGAATTGCGGAAAGACCAGGGCTTCGCAGCGGTACAAGAGGAGATTCTCACCGGAAAAGGTCAACAGTGGCACGATCGGATTCGCCGCCTCATCGGTCAGATGGAGGATGCCGAGACGTCCTTGCTCAGGCAGCGCGAGCAACTGACCCGCCGTAGCTCCACCATCGCTCAATTGGTCATCATCGCGGGCGGGTTACTCGCCTGCGGACTCGTCGCTGTGGCGCTGTGGGCGATCCACCGGGACTTTGCGGGCCGAACCCGAGCCGAGCGAGCATTGCGCGCTGCGAGAGATCAGCTCGAATTGCGCGTCCGGCAGCGCACCGCAGAGCTTGCCCTGACCAACGAGCGCACGCGCGCAATCGTCGACACCGCCCTGGACGGCATCGTGACGATGGATCACGAGGGCAAAATCACCGAGTTCAACCCCGCAGCAGAGCGCATCTTCGGCTATAGCCGCAGCGAAGTGATCGGGCGGCCGCTGGCGCAGGTCATCATTCCCTCGAGGCTACGCGAGCGACATGACGCCGGGCTCGCGCGCTATCTGGCCACCGGCGAGGCGCCACTACTCGGCAAAAGGCTGGAGCTGAGCGGTTTGCGGGCTGACGGCTCGGAAGTCGCTGTCGAGCTGAGCATCAAGCGGATGCCCGGTGACGGGCCGCCCTCCTTTGCCGGGTTCGTGCGGGACCTCACGGAGCGTGAGCAGGCGGCAGAGACGAATGCACGGCTCGCCGCGATTATCGCATCGTCGGACGATGCGATTGCCAGCAAGAATCTGGAGGGCATCATCACCAGTTGGAACCTTGGGGCCGAACGGCTGTTCGGCTATTCCGCACAGGAGGCCGTGGGCCAGCCTATGGCCGTGCTGATCCCGCCGGAGCGTGCGAGCGAGGAGGCGACTATCCTGGCGCGAATTGCGCGCGGTGAGACGACTGATCATTTCGAGACGGTACGGATTGGCAAGGCCGGACACAAGATCGATGTTTCCGTCACCATCTCCCCCCTCCGGGACGGCCAGGGCCGCATCATCGGCGCGTCCAAGATCGCCCGGGACATCACCGACCGCAAGCTCGCGCAAGGCAAGGTGCAGGCCCAACTCGCGCGCCTGCACCTGCTGCACCAGATCACCCGCGCGATCGGCGAGCGGCAGGACATCCAGAGCATCTTTCAGGTCGTCATCCGCACGCTCGAGGAGCAGCTGCCGGTGGATTTCTGCTGCATCTGTCTGTATGACCCGGCCGAGAATTGCCTGATCGTCACCAGCGTCGGCTTGCACAGCGAAGCACTCTCGATGGAGCTTGCGATGACGGCGCAGGCTCGCATCGAGATCGATCGGAACGGCTTGTCGCATTGCGTGAACGGCCGGCTCGTTTACGAACCGGATATCGCGCAAGTGCCATTCCCGTTCCCCCAGCGCCTGGCGAGAGGGGCGTTGAGCTCGATGGTCGCAGCTCCCCTTCTGGTGGAAAGCAAGGTGTTCGGCGTCCTGATCGCCGCCCGCCAGCAAGCGCACAGCTTCAGCAGTGGCGAATGTGAATTCTTGAAGCAAGCGAGCGAGCATGTCGCGTTGGCGGCCCACCAGGCCCAGCTCTACAGCGCGCTGCAACAGGCGTACGACGACTTGCGGCAGACGCAGAAGGCGGTGATGCAGCAGGAGCGTCTGCATGCTCTGGGTCAAATGGCGAGCGGCATCGCGCACGATATCAACAATGCCATTTCCCCCGTGGCGCTCTATACCGAATCGCTCCTGGAGCGGGAGCCGGGCTTAAGCCCAGGCGCCCGCGGTCAGCTCGAAACCATCCAGCGCGCCATCGATGACGTCGCGCAAACCGTCGCGCGGATGCGCGAGTTCTATCGCCCGCGTGAACCGCGGTTGACGCTGGTTCCCGTTGAATTGAACGCAATAGTGCAGCAGGTCGTGGACCTGACGCGTGCCCGCTGGAGCGACATGGCACAGCAGCGCGGTATTGCCATTGCGATGCGGACCGAGCTCGCCCCGGACCTGCCGGCGATCATGGGCGCCGACAATGAAATTCGGGAAGCGCTCACCAACCTGATCTTCAATGCCGTCGATGCCATGCCCAACGGCGGCCCGCTGACGTTGCGAACCGGAGTCGCACAGCAGAAAGGACCGGATTCGCAGGAGCCGGCGGTCCGCCGATTCGTTCAGGTCGAGGTGATCGATAGCGGCATCGGGATGGATGAGGACACGCGACGCCGATGTCTGGAGCCATTCTTCAGCACCAAAGGCGAGCGTGGCACGGGGCTTGGACTTGCGATGGTCTATGGCACGGTGCAACGCCACAGCGCGGATATCGAAATCGAGAGTGCAGTCGGCCAAGGCACCACCATGCGCTTGACTTTTGCGATACCGCCCACGCCCGCCGTCGGTGCAGCCCTGTCAACCACCGCCAGTGCGGTGCCGCCGCTGCGTATCCTGGTCGTGGATGATGATCCACTGGTGCTCAATTCGCTGCGCGATGCCCTGGAGGGGGATGGCCACAGGGTGGCAACAGCGGATGGTGGTCAAGCCGGCATCGATGCTTTCCTTGCGGCACGCGCACAAGGCGATCCCTTCCCTGTCGTGATTACCGATCTCGGTATGCCCTACGTCGATGGGCGCAAAGTGTCCAACGCTGTGAAGACTGCCGCTCCGGGGACGAGCGCCTTATTGTTGACCGGGTGGGGACAGCGACTGGTCGCCGACGGGGACATCCCGCCGCATGTGGACCGCGTCCTGAGCAAGCCACCGAAGCTGCGCGAGCTGCGTGAGGCGTTGGCGCGAAGCCTGGATGCTCGGGTTGCGTGATCGTCGATCCCGGCATGGCAGCGGATGTGCGCATCTTCGCTCTCATCGCCGCGGCACAGCTCCGGTAAAGCCCGAGCCATAGCATCTACGAGATCTGAACTGCCGCTGGATCAGGTTCGCATCGCCGGGTCGACGGCGAACTCCAGCTTCTACTCAGCTTGTAGTTACCGGCAGCACGTCGAGACGGTGGTCCGAACGGCGCATAGTCATATTTTCAAGGCTACATGGACGTTGCATACACTACTGCCCGGAGAATGCCGGCCGTCCTACCACCAGGCTTCTGGCGAAGGCTTGTAAATTCCTTGGCGGCCCAGTGCGGACGTTCGCGAGCGGCTGGTCCTGGCCGCGCGGGTCTCGTGTCGAGGAGAAGGCGATGGAACGCATCTGGGAATGTCTCAACGGCTTTACGCTATTCTCCACCGTACTGATATCGTCAATTGCCCTGCTGTTCCACATCAGGTGGTCACGCCGCGGCACGGCACTCGGCCCCACGATCCTGACGACACTCGGCATATTCTTCTGCTTCGCGGGCATTGCCTGGGGGCTGCTGGATTTCGACCCGAACGACGTTCGCAGCACTGTCCCGCACCTGCTCGGGGGAATCCGCACGGCGTTCTGGTCATCCGTGGTGGGGATATTCTGGGCACTCACGCTCAAGATCCGGGTCGCGCTGTTTGGCGACGCAACCGTACCGGCGTCCGGTGCGCAGGAAGGGTCCACCGCGGACGACCTGGCCCGTTTGCTGGTGCAGCTCAACCACTCGATTGCGGGCGGCGATGATTCCGGTGTGTTGAGCCAGGTCAAGCTCTTGCGTGCGGACAGCAACGATCGCATCGACAGGCTGACCGAAGCATTCGACAGATACGCGGAGAATATTGCAGAGACGAACTCGAAGGCGCTTGTAAGTGCCCTATTCGAAGTGGTCCGGGAGTTCAACGCGAAGATCAATGAGCAATTCGGCGACAACTTCAGGCACTTGAACTCCGCCGTCGAGAGGCTGGTTTCCTGGCAGGTTCAATACGAGAAGCAACTGGAGGCCTTGATAGAGCAGGAGACCGCGACCCGGGAGAGCATGACGGAAGCGGCTTCACGCTTCACTGATATCGTGAACATGGCGTCGGAATTTGCTGCAGTGGCCCGATCGCTGCAGAACATTGTCGGAGCGCTGAATAACCAGAGTGAGCAGCTCGCCCGGGCGCTGCTGCTTCTTTCTGGGCTGATAGCCGAGGTGAAAGAGGGGTTGCCGATCATAGAGCAGAGAATCGGTGAGATGATTGCTCGGAGCGAGCAGGGCGTTCGGCCGAATCAGGGGACGC
>VBNP01000169.1 GCA_005877965.1 Gammaproteobacteria bacterium
AGGGTGGCGATTACGCTTCGAGCAGCGAGGTCGTGCGCGAAGCGTTACGCGAGTGGAAAGCGCGCCGTGCGGCGTCGGGTGCAAAGACCGCGGAAACGCCACGGCCAGCGAGCAGGAATCCATCCGAGCATGAACGGACCGATCATGCAGTCGGACTGAGCTTGATAAACGAACGTCGTCGTAAGCTCAATACCCTGTGTCGTCGCTATGGCGTCCGGCGTCTCGCGCTCTTCGGCTCCGCGCTCCGTGACGACTTTGATCCGGCAACCAGCGATCTGGACGTGACCGTTCAGTTCGGTAAGTCGCGCGGTCGATCGCCGCAGCGGCAATACTTCGACTTCAAGGCGGCGCTGGAAGCGCTGTTTGGGCGTCCCGTAGACCTGGTCGAGCTCGCCGCGATGCCGGACTCGCGGCTGAAGCGCTACATCGAGCGCAGCCAGATTTCCGTTTATGGAAAAGCGGCCTGACGCCTTAATCGAAATCGCACTGCGTGCGTTGCGCCAGGCGCGCAAGTTCCTCGGCGGCCGGACTCTTGCCGCATACCTTGCGGATGACCAGTGCCAGTCCGCCGTCGAGCGGCAACTCGAGATCGCCGGGGACGCTCTTGGCGGGTTGCGCAAGCTGGATGCAGCGCTCTTTGCAAGGATTCCAGACGGCGATCTCATCGTCGCATTCCGGAATGTACTGGCTCACGGCTACGCGACACTCGATCATCGTCGCGTCTTTGGCATCGCCACGACCCGCGTTTCGGAGCTGCTGTCGGTGCTTGGAAGGATGCTCGCGCAGATGCCGGAAGAAGGTGCCTGATACGACGGCGCTCTCAGCCGGCAAATTCCCATAGCCTCGACCAGGAACGGTGTCCGGTTCTTAATACGGAAGTTTCAGAGTACTCTTTCGCGCCATGATGAACGAATCGCCCGCGTCGGCTTCCGACGATGTCGGCTTCGAGCTCTACGACCTGAGGGTGGAGGTCGTCGGTCCGACGGATCGGCCGATCTACTGCGGTGCGCGCGTGGGTGACTACTTCGAGCTCCATGGCGAAATGCTCAAGCTCCCTCCCGGGCAGGGATTCTCCATTTACTCGCTCGCCGCACTGCTGCCGCTGCTGCCAGCCAAGCAGCGTATGACCGATCCGCATGACTGGATGTCGACGGACGCGGAGATCGCCTGCCCGGACCCTAATTGCCCGACCCGGTTCCGAATCACGCGCACCGGGCGGCGGCGTTTTCGCCGTTCCGACGTGACGGCGGTCGCCCCGCCCGCCGGCCGCACCAAGTGATTCCCAGGTATTCCTTCCCCCACGGCTACTCGGTGTCCCGCCTCATCAAGGGCGGCTGGCACCTGGCTGGCGGCCATGGCGCGATCGATTCCGGGCAGGCGGTGAAAGACATGGCGCGGTTCGTCGAGGCCGGCATCACGACCTTCGACTGCGCCGACATCTACACCGGCGTCGAAGCACTGATTGGCTCCTTCCGTCGCGCCTACCCCTCCCTGGCCACGCAGATCCAGGTGCATACGAAGTTCGTACCCGATCTGGCCGAGTTGAAGACACTGGACCGCTGCTCCATCGAAGCCGTCATCGATCGATCCCTGAGACGGCTCGGCATGGAGTGCCTCGACCTCGTGCAGTTTCACTGGTGGGACTTCGCCCTGCCGCGCTACGTGGAGACGGCCCTCGAGCTGGATCGACTGCAGCGCGCAGGCAAGATTGCGCGTCTCGGTGTGACCAATTTCGATACGCCGCATCTCCAAGAGCTGCTCGCCGCGGGCGTGCCCGTCGTCGCACACCAGCTCCAGTATTCACTCGTCGACGATCGGCCACGGGCGACCATGGTGGCTTGCTGCCGCGATCACGGAATAGCGCTGCTGTGCTACGGAACCGTGGGCGGCGGGTTTTTATCGGAGCACTGGCTTGGCCGGCCAGAGCCCTCCGCCGCGCTTGCGAACCGGTCCTTGATCAAATACAAGCTGATCATCGATGACTTCGGAGGCTGGGCTCTGTTCCAGGAGTTGTTGATGATCCTTGCGGGCATTGCGCGCAAGCACCGCTCCGACATCGCCTCCGTGGCAACCCGTGCCGTGCTTGACTTGCCGCAGGTTGCCGCGGCTATTGTGGGGGCCACGAGCGCGGCTCACCTGCCGGCTCACGCGCGCATTGACGCATTGCGCCTCGAGACCGAAGATCGGGCGGCCATCGCGTCGGTGACAGATCGCCGCCGGGGTCCGAAGGGGGACGTCTACGAACTCGAGCGTGACCGGACGGGGCGCCACGGCGCGATCATGAAATACAACTCGAATGCACTAGCAGGTGGTGGCGCGGCCGACGTCGTGCGCGCCTGAGCAAATAACGCGGCACCAATGGTCGCGGGGCCGGGCCATTGCCAGCCGCTCACACGGGGAGAGCTACCATGACGGCGGAGCGAATTCTGTTGCAAGTGATGGCGCGCGCTGCACGGAGCCTTCGGGCTGCGATTGGCGCGACAATAATTGGCGCCGCCGTGCTCGCAGGCACCGCTCGGGCGGATCAGGCAGCTGCGCAGTCCGGGTCCGGCACGACACCCGCCGGCGCGCCGGCACAGACTCTTGAAGAGGTGGTCGTCACCGCCGAGAAGCGCGAATCAACCGTGCAGAGGACTCCCATCAGCGTGACGGCCATCGAAGGGGCTGCGCTGCAGGCCCAGGGGGTGACGGACATGCTCACCCTCGCGCAACAGGTCCCCGGCATCTCCTTCAAGACCTCCGGTCCCGGGCAAACGGAATTTGAGATGCGCGGCCTGACCTCGACCGGTGGCGAGTCGCCTACCGTCGGTTTCTACCTCGATGACGCCGCGCTGACGCCGGCCGCGATGGCCCAGAACGGCAAGACGGTGATCGACCCGAGCCTCTTCGACCTCAATCGCGTCGAGGTGCTGCGCGGGCCCCAGGGGACGCTGTACGGCGCAGGGTCGATGGGCGGCACGATCAAGCTCGTGACCAACCAACCGGACCCGCGGGCTTTCGCCGCGAGCGTCGAGGGCATCGGCTCCGGGACATCCGGTGGTGGGTTCAACCACACCGAGAACGTCATGCTGAACATGCCTCTGATGCAGGACGTGGTCGCGCTACGGCTCGTCGGCACGGACAAGCGCATCGACGGTTGGACCGACCGCGTGGTACTGAACCCCTTCCCCATCGAGGTCAACAACAGTACCGCGCGCGGTAACGTCGCGGCCGCCCCGCCGGGGGCGCAGATCTCGCGTTCCAACTGGGAAGACCTGCGTGGAGGGCGGGCGTCTCTGCTCGCCCAGCCGAACGACCGCTTCAGCGCCACGCTCGGCTACATGCACCAGGAGATTACCCAGGACAGCCCGAACACGATCGATGGTCCTCCGCTGAGCCAGGCGCACTACCAGCCGTTTGACGTCGCGGAGCCCTTCTCGGACAGATTCAACCTGTACACGCTGACCCTGAAATACGATTTCGACTCCTTCCAGCTCGTGTCCGCTTCCGCCGACTGGGACCGTCAACAGAACCAGACCCAGGACATTTCCGAGGCCATGCAGTTCTACATCGGCGGGTTCTTCGGCCCTCCGGCGAACTGGCCGTTCTCGAGCACGGCCACGGTGACCGAGGGAGGCGGCACTTTTTTTGGACTCGGTGCCGGAACGATTGCCGAGGACGACTACACGCGCCAGTACAGCGAGGAACTGCGCCTCACCTCGACCGGCAGCGGGCCGCTGCAGTGGCTGGCGGGGGGGTACTGGGCCGGCTACGGAGCGACATCCCACGTCTACTCGTTCTACCCGGCTACCAACAACGGATTCAACGCCGACTTCGGCACGACCAACCTGGCGGATAATCATCGCAAGGTCGACATCGACCAGTACGCAGCCTTCGGCGAGGTGTCGTATCAGTTGCCGAGGTCCCTGAAGGCGACCGTCGGGGCACGCTACTACACCTATCGCAGCAATTCGGTGACGAGTGTGAGCGGCGTTTCCGCCAACGGCACCAGCGCTCCGCTCTTCGGGCGCGCGTCCAACTCCGGTGTCACGCCGAAGTTGAACCTCGCCTACATTCCCGACGAGAACACGACGCTCTACGGCACGGTCTCCAAGGGCTTCCGCCCCGGCGGGCCTAATTCGCCGATCCCCTCGCCGCCGTGCCCGGCGACCGCTCCTACGCAATTCGGGCCGGACAGCGTGTGGAATTACGAGCTGGGTGAGAAGCTGCGGTTTCTGGGCGGACGCGTCTCGATCGCCGGGGACGTGTTCTACATCGACTGGTCGAGCGTGCAGCAGCAGGTCGCCCCGGGTTGCGGCTTCAAGTTTACGGCGAACGCCGGCAAGGCGACAGCCTACGGTGCGGAGCTGGAGATCGGGCTCATCCTCGCACCGGGCCTGGTGCTGTCGCAAAATGCCAGCTACACGCACGCGACCAACACGACCGACGTGCCCCTCGCGGGTGTCGTGGCCGGGCAACGTCTTCTGGACGTTCCGCAAGCAACCGCGAACACCAACCTGACGTACCGCAGGCCGCTCGCAGGCACCATGAACTTCGTCGCGCGACTCAATAACAGTTACTTTGGTTCGATCGAGGACATCACTTTCACGCGCAATACGCTCCCGTCCTATGACCTGGCTGGCATGCGGCTGGGAGTCGAGGATAAGAGCTGGTCGGCGTCGCTGTTCGTGGACAACCTCACCAACAAAAAGGCTCTGCTGAGTGACACCGGCGCGCTGTCCGCGAACATCCCGATCTTCAACCGGATCGCGACCAACCAGCCGCGAACGGTCGGAGTGGCTGCGACCTATAAGTTCTGACAACGTGCGCAGCCCGCTTCCTGCGGACGACGACGCGGGTTACCCGCGGCGTTCCTACGCCTGGGCGGTCGTCGCGATCCTGGTCGGCACCGCGATCCTGTCATACACGGACCGGCAGGTGCTGAGCCTGCTCGTCGACCCTATCCGGCGCGATTTGCTCATCAGCGATACCGAAGTCAGTCTGCTGCTTGGAACTGCCTTTGCCGTTGTCTACGGCGTCGCCGGGATCCCCTTCGGACTGCTCGCCGATCGGACTTCGCGCCGCAACCTGATCTTCTTTGGTGTAGTCGTG
>VBNP01000008.1 GCA_005877965.1 Gammaproteobacteria bacterium
CCGATCCGCATCGCCTCACTCCTGAATGCGTCAGTTTGGCACCCGCCGGATCTGCGCTCCGAGCTGCGCCAGCTTCTCCTCGATCGCCTCGTAGCCGCGATCGATGTGGTAGATGCGCTCGACGTCGGTGCGTCCCTCGGCGATGAGTCCGGCCAGCACCAGGCTCGCCGAGGCGCGCAGATCGGTCGCCATCACCGGCGCCGCGGTGAGCTTAGCTACGCCGCGAATGATGGCGGTGTTGCCTTCCAGGCGAATCTCCGCTCCCAGGCGGCGCATCTCCAGCATGTGCATGAAGCGGTTCTCGAAGATCGTCTCGGTGATGGTGCCGACGCCGGAGGCCACCGTGTTGAGCGCGGCGAACTGCGCCTGCATATCGGTCGGGAACGCCGGGTACGGCGCGGTGCGCACGTCGACCGCCTTCAAGGCCCGCCCGCGCATGTCCACCTCGACCCAGTTCTCGCCCACACCCACCCTGGCGCCCGCCTCCTCGAGCTTCGCCAGCACCGCATCCAGGTGCTCGGGGCGCGTGCTCTTGATGCGCACGTGGCCGCGGGTGATCGCGCCCGCGACCAGATAGGTGCCGCTCTCGATGCGATCCGGCAGCACCTCGTAGGTCGTGCCGCGCAGCCGTTGCACGCCCTGTACGACGATCTTGTCGGTGCCCGCGCCGCAGATGTCGGCGCCCATCGCGATGAGGAAGTTGGCGAGGTCCACGACCTCGGGTTCGCGCGCGGCGTTCTCGATGATCGTCTCGCCCTCGGCGAGCGTCGCCGCCATCATCAGGTTCTCGGTGCCGGTGACGGTCACGGTGTCGAGCACCAGCCGCGCCCCCTTCAGGCGTGCGGCGCGGGCGCGGATGTAGCCGCCTTCGATGGTGATATCCGCGCCCATCGCCTGCAGCCCCGCGACGTGGATGTTCACCGGGCGTGCGCCGATCGCGCAGCCCCCGGGCAACGACACGTCGGCGCGCCCGTAACGCGCCACCAGCGGTCCCAGCACCAGGATGGAGGCGCGCATGGTCTTCACGAGGTCGTAGGGCGCGAAGCACTCACGCACCGTCGAGCCGTCCACCTCGATGCGCATGCGCTCATCCACGGTGACGGTTGCGCCCATCCTGCCGAGCAGCTCCACCGTGGTGGTGACGTCCTTCAGGTGCGGCACGTTCGCGACCACCACCGGATCCTCCGCGAGCAGCGCGGCGGCGAGGATCGGCAGCGTGGCATTCTTGGCGCCGGAGATGCGCACTTCGCCCTCGAGGGGTACGCCCCCCTGGATCTGCAGCTTGTCCATGTCAGCTCTGCGCGGACTCTTCGGGCGTCAGTGCCTCGATCGACAGGGCGTGTATCTCACGGCCCATGAGCTCCCCCAGCGTGCGGTACACAAGCTGGTGGCGCGCCACGCTCCTCAGCTGCGCGAACTCGCGCGCCACGATGTGCGCGGCGAAATGGGTATTGTCATCCGACTGCACGCGCACCCGTGCTCCGGGGAGGCCTGCGCGGATCAGCCGCGCGACATCTTCAGGGTTCATGGGCGGGATATTACATGGGCCCGCGCCGCGCGCGCCTATAATGAGACGTATGGATTCGCACCCGGCCGCCGCGGCCACCCCTCACCCGATACCCGACGATGAGCAGCTGCTCGCCTCCGCGCGGCGCGCGCTCGCCATCGAGGCGCGCGCGGTCGAGGCGCTCACCGCAAGGCTCGGGGCCGCGTTCGCGCAGGCCTGCCGCGTGTGCCTCGCCTGCCACGGCCGCGTCGTGGTCACCGGCATGGGCAAATCGGGGCACGTCGCCGGCAAGATCGCCGCGACGCTCGCCAGTACCGGCACACCGGCCTTCTTTCTGCACCCCGCGGAAGCCGGACACGGCGACCTTGGCATGATCACCCGCAGCGATGCGGTGCTGGCGCTGTCCAACTCCGGCGAGACCCCCGAGCTGGTGCTGCTGCTGCCGCACCTGAAGCGCCTCGCCGTGCCGCTCATCGTGATGAGCGGCAAGACCGATTCGACGCTCGGGCGCGCCGCGAGCGTGACGCTCGATGTCGGCGTGCCGGAGGAAGCCTGCCCGCTGAATCTCGCGCCCACCGCCAGCACCACCGCGACTCTCGCCATGGGCGATGCGCTCGCCGTCGCGGTGCTCGAGGCACGCGGCTTCACCCGCCAGGACTTCGCGCGCTCCCACCCCGGCGGCGCGCTCGGCAGAAAGCTGCTGCTGCACGTCGAGGATCTGATGCGCACCGGCGCGGCCGTCCCGCGCGTCGCCCCTCACGCCCTCTTGAGTGAGGGCCTGATCGAGATGTCGCGCAAGGGCCTGGGGATGACGGTGGTGGTCGATCGTGACGAGCGCATCCTCGGGGTGTTCACCGACGGGGACCTGCGCCGCGCGCTCGACCGGCAGATGGATGTGCACGCCACGGTGATGAGTGCGGTCATGACGGCGCACGCCCGGACCATCGGCCCGCGCGAGCTCGCGGCCGAAGCCGTGCACCTCATGGAGGTGCACCGGATCACGGCGCTGCCGGTCAGCGACGCGCACGGCCGCCTGGTCGGCGCGCTGAACGTGCACGATCTGCTGCGCGCCGGCGTCGTGTGAGGCGTCCGGCCCCCGCGCACATGCCGACCGCCATCCGCCTGCTGGTGCTGGACGTGGACGGCGTGCTCACCGACGGACGGCTGTACTTCGGCGCGCGCGGGGAGGCGCTCAAGGTGTTTCACGTGCACGACGGGCACGGCATCGCGCAATTGCATCGCGCCGGGGTGCAGGTCGCGGTGATCTCGGGCAGGCGCTCGCCCATGGTGGCCGCGCGCTGTCGCGAACTGGGCGTGCGCCACGTGCGCCAGGGAGTGACCGACAAGCTGACCGCCCTGGCGCGCCTGTGCGCGCGCCTGGGTCTTAAGCCCGCGGCGTGCGCCTGTGTCGGCGATGACCTGCCGGACGTGCCGCTGATGCGCGCAGTCAGGCTCAGCTTCGCGGTCGCAGATGCGCACCGGGAGGTACGGCGCGCCGCCGATGTCGTGACCCGGCGTCGCGGCGGGCGCGGCGCGGTGCGCGAGGTGTGCGATCACCTGCTCGCGTTGCGGGCGCGCCAGGCGCGGGCGCGATGATCTATCGGCTGCTCGCGATCCTCGCGCTGGTGGCGCTGATCGTCGGTGTCGTGGTGCTCTCGGGACCGCAGCGCGAGAGCGCAGCGCCCGCGACCGTCGGGCCGCTGCACGACCCCGGTTATGCGGCCCGCAAGGCGCGCCTCATCCAGACCGGCGCCGACGGACACGCGCTGTACACACTCGACGCCGCGCAGATTCAACAGCAGCCGAACCAGGGAACGGTGGACCTGCAACAGGTGCAGCTCGGGTTCCGCGACACCAGCGGCACCCAATGGACCGCCCGCGCCGATCGCGGCCGGCTCACCCAGGAGAGCGGCGTGGTGCAGCTCGAGGGTGGCGTGCGGGTTGCCGGCGCACTGCCGGACAAGGGCGAGCCCGCCGAGATCTCCACCGAGCACCTCTCGTTCGACACCCAGTCGCAGATCGTCACGACGCGCGATCCGGTCACGCTGCTCGTGTCGGGACATCAGCTGCACGCACAGGGGCTGATCGCCAGGTTGAAGGAACGTCACGTGCAGTTAGAATCGGCCGTGCATGGCTCGTTCCTGCCCTAAGCTGATGCTGCTGCTGGCCGCGGGGCTCGCCGGCTCCGCGGCCGCGGCGCCGACGCCGCCACCGGCGCTGCAGCCCGGCCAGCAGCCGATCAACCTGGACGCGGCCTCCACCGAGGTCGACGGCCGCACGAACACGCTGGTATTCAGCGATGTCGTCATCTCGCAGGGAGCTACCCGGGTGCAGGCGGATCGCGCGCACGCCACCGGGCTCAACTTCGCCAACAGCCGGTGGACCTTCGACGGCAAGGTACGTATCGAGGCGGAGCAGCACGGCAACCTGCGCTCCGACCAGGCGATGGTCGAATTCAGGGACAACCACATTGCGCGCGCCACGGTCACCGGCACACCCGCCGAGTTCGAGCAGAGGCGCACCGACTCCGAGCAGATGGCGCGCGGTCACGCCGGTGAGATCGTCTACGACCTGAACGACGGGACCGTGCGGCTGGCGAACGAGGCCTGGCTGACGGACGGGCAGACCGAGATCTCAGGTCCCCTGCTGGTGTACAACATCCGCGAGCAGCGCGTCCAGGCGGCCGCATCTCCCGGCACGGACCAGCGTGTGCACATCACCATCGCTCCGCGCGTGAAGCCGCCGCCGCCGGATGCCGGCAAGGGCGATCCTGCCAAACCGCATTCGACCGCGCAGCCATGAGTGCGCTGCAGGCTACGGGACTCGCCAAGAGCTACAAGTCCCGTCAGGTCGTGCGCGACCTGTCGCTCGAGCTCGCCCGCGGTGAGGTCGTGGGACTCCTCGGGCCCAATGGTGCCGGCAAGACCACCGCCTTCTACATGATCGTCGGGCTCGTGCCGTGCGACGCGGGCCGCATTCGCCTGGAGGACACCGACGTCACGCTGCTGCCGATGCACCGTCGGGCACAGCTCGGCCTCGGCTACCTGCCGCAGGAGGCCTCGGTGTTCCGCAAGCTGACGGTGGAAGACAACGTGATGGCGATTCTCGAGACCCGCCCGGACCTGGAGCGCGCCGCACGCCAGCAGCGCCTCGAGCAGCTGCTGGAGGAGCTGCGCATCGGCCACGTGCGCAGGACTCTCGGCTTGGCCCTCTCGGGCGGGGAGCGGCGGCGCGTCGAGATCGCCCGCGCGCTCGCGGCCGAGCCGCGGTTCATGCTCCTGGATGAGCCTTTTGCGGGCGTGGATCCGCTGTCCGTGCTGGACATCCAGCGCATCATCCGCGAGCTGACGCACCGCGGCATCGGCGTCCTGATCACTGACCATAATGTGCGCGAGACCCTGGGCGTGTGCGCCCGGGCCTACATCGTCAATCAGGGCACGGTCATTGCTTCCGGGAGTGCCGAAGAAGTCCTTGCCAACCCCCAAGTCCGTGAGGTGTACTTGGGCGAGTCGTTCCGGCTGTGAGCGCTCTGGATTACTTGAAGCCAAATCCATTGTTTTTCAAATAGTTCCACCATGCTGAAACCCTCTCTGCAGCTGAAGCTGGGTCAACAACTGACCATGACTCCGCAGCTGCAGCAGGCAATCCGGCTCCTGCAGCTGCCGTCGCTCGAGCTCCAGGCGCACATCCGCGAGCTCCTGGAAACGAACGTGATGCTCGAGCCCGACGAGGCCGAGGGCACCGGCACGTTCGAGGTGGTGGTGACCGCCGCCGAGCAGCCCAAGCCCCCGGAGCGCGCCGCGGAGAGCACGGTCGAGGTGCTCGAGGAGGGGTGGGGCGATCAGAGCGTGGGGCCTGCCGAAACCCCCTGGAGCGGCGACGAGGACGAGCGCCAGCAGGAATACGCCGACGAGAGCGGCCAGTCGCTGCAGGATCACCTGCTGTGGCAGCTGGAGCTCGCGAGCCTGGCCCCCCGGGAGCTCGCGGTGGCACGCGCCATCGTCGATGCCATCAGCGACGACGGCTATCTCACCGAATCGCTCGCGGAAATCGCGCACACACTGCGGCCGGAGCTCGAGTGCTCGGCGGAGGAAGTGCACGGCGTGCTCGCCCGGGTACAGGCTCTCGACCCGCCGGGCGTCGGCGCGCGCTCGGTGGCCGAGTGCATCGAGTTGCAGCTGCGGCAGCTGGACCCGGCCACGCCCGGCTTCGGCACCGCGCTGCAGATCGCGCGCCAGCACCTCGAGCTGGTCGCGGGGCGCGAGCTGACGCTGCTGCGCCGCGAGCTGCGCGCCACCGAGGAGGAGCTCGACGCGGCGCTCGCGCTGGTGCGCTCCTGCCATCCGCGCCCCGGGGCGACCGTGAGCGCCGGCAGCGCGCAGTACGTGGTGCCGGATGTGTTCGTGCGCCGCACCGAGCACGGCTGGGGCGTGGAGATCAACCCGGCGACGCTGCCACGCGTGCGGCTCAATCAGGGCTACGCCAGCCTCATCGGGCGCAACGCCAGCCACGCGAGCATGCGCGCGCAGCTGCAGGAGGCGCGCTGGCTGCTCAAGAGCCTGGAGATCCGCCACGAAACCCTCATGAAAGTCGCCCGCTCCATCGTCGAGCGCCAGACGGCGTTCCTCGAGCAGGGCGAGGAGCACATGCGGCCGATGATCCTCAAGGACATCGCCGAAGCGGTCGCGATGCACGAGTCGACGGTTTCGCGCGTCACCTCCGGCAAGTACATGCACACACCGCGCGGGGTCTTCGAGCTGCGCTACTTCTTCTCGAGCCAGGTCGAAGGCGCCGACGGCTCCGGCACCTCCTCCACCGCCATCCGCGCCAAGATCCGCAAGCTCGTCAAGGAAGAGGACGCGGACGCCCCCTTGAGCGACGGGCGCATCGCGGAACTGCTCTCGGTGGAGGGCATTCCGGTGGCGCGTCGCACGGTCGCCAAGTATCGCGAAGCGATGGGCATCGCGGCCTCGAACGAGCGCCGGCGGGCGGGACTGAAACAGATGTAACAGGAGACGGACCATGCAGCTCAGCGTCACCGGTCACCACGTCGAAGTCACCCCGTCGTTGCGGGGTTATGTCGAGAAGAAGCTCGAGCGCATCGGCAGACACTTTGATCAGGTCATCGACGTGCACTGTGTGTTGACGGTAGAGAAGCTGCGACAGAAAGCCGAAGCCACGCTGCACGTGAGCGGCAGCGCCATCTACGCGGACGCCACCGAAGAAGACATGTACGCCGCCATCGATCTGCTGGCGGACAAGCTGGACCGCTGCATCAAGAAGCACAAGGAAAAGCGCACCGATCACCATGCCGCCGAGGGGCGCCGCGCGCTGCGGGTGTGAGGCCGCACCGGAGGCGCGCGCCCGCGGGACTTGCAGCGGCCGTCCCCGGTGGATAACCATTGAGGCGTGCGCATCATCATCCTCAGCGGGCTGTCCGGGTCCGGCAAGAGCGTGGCCCTGCACATGCTCGAGGACCTCGGCTTCTACTGCATCGACAATATCCCGGCGGCGCTGCTGAAGCCGTTCGTCTCCTACACGGTGCGCAGGCCCGAGACCACCTACGAGCGCACCGCCATCGGGCTCGACGCACGCAATACCGCGGCCGAGGTGGCCAGCGTTCCGCAGCTGGTCGATGAGCTCAGGCGCAGTGGGCTGCAGTGCGAGGTGATCTTCCTGGTCGCGGCCGAGGACGAGCTGCTGCGGCGCTTCGCGGAAACGCGCCGCAAGCATCCCATGAGCCGCAGCGACGTCGGCCTGCGCGAGGCGATGACCATGGAACGCTCGCTCCTCGAGCCGATCGCCTCGGTCGCCGACCTGCTGATCGACACCTCGCGCCTCAGCGTGCACGCGTTGCGCGACATCATCCACAAGCGCGTCGAGCAGCACAGCGCCGGACGCCTGTCGATCAGCTTCGAGTCATTCGGCTTCAAACACGGCATTCCGGGTGACGCCGACTTCGTGTTCGACGCGCGCGCACTGCCCAACCCCTACTGGGAGCCGGGCCTGCGCAACCTCACCGGCCGCGATGCCGAGGTCATCCGCTTTCTCGAGACCCACACCAACGTGGCGACGCTGGTGGCGGATATCGCGCAATTCGTGCGTGGCCGCGTGCCGGAGTATCAGGCGAGCAACCGTGGCTATCTCACGGTGGCGGTCGGATGCACCGGCGGGCAACACCGCTCGGTGTACATCGTCGACCGCCTGGCCGAGGGGTTCGCCGGCGAGTTCCGCAACGTCACGGCGCGCCACAGCGGCCTGCCGGGTGCCCAGCTCTTTCAGCCGCCCTCACCGGCGGCGACCGGGGAGAGCGCCTAGAGCGGGTTTCTCCAGGGCGCGGCTGCGCGCGGCCGCGGCACCGCCCTGCGGTTCAGGTCGCCTGCGCGACCCCGGCGGCGGTCATCACCTGCGGCAGCTTCTCGCCGCTCATGAACGCCGTGAGCGCCGAGCGCGCCTCCATGGCATCGCGGTAGCCGAGCTCGATCAGCGCGCGCGTGTAGCCCGCCTCGAACATCAGGTAACTCGCCAGCTGGTAGCCGGATACGTCGCGCCCGCCGATCACCCGCAGCAGCACCCGCAGTCCCTGCGGCATTTCACGCACGTGGCGCGCCGCGATCTCGCGCGGATCGACACTCGGGGCCAGCATCAGCGTCTCGATCGGCCGTTCGCCGCGGGCGGCTTGCGGCGCGCTGTGCACCAGCGTGTTGATGCGTTCGAGTTGCTCGAGATCGCCGTAGATCTGGTCGGTGAACAGCGTGTCGAGCATGTAGCCGAAGATCTCGCCCGGCGTCGGCATGACGGTGTTCAGGCGGTCGACGGTCACGCCGGCGGCACGCCGCGCGCGCACGCCGATCACCAGCAGGCGATCGGCCCCCAGGTGGATCGCCGGGCTCAGGGGGTGGAGCTGGCGCATGGCGCCGTCGCCAAAGTACTCCTCACCGATCTTGATGGGCGGAAACAGCAGCGGGATGGCGGCGCTCGCCATCAGGTGATCGACCGTCAGCTCGGTGCGGCACCCCAGGCGCTGCACACGTGCCCAGTCGTCGATGGAGTCTATGCCGTCGTAGAAGGCGACCGAGCGGCCGGTGGCGTAGCTGGTGGAGCACAACGCCAACGCCCGCAGGTGCCCGCGCGCGATGCTGCGGCGGACGCCGGCGCAATCGACGTGCACGCCCAGCAGTTCGCGCAGCGGCGTGTTGTCGAGCATCGATCTGGGCGGCGACAGCACCAGTCCCCCGGAGACCAGGGCCAGCACCCAGTGCGCGCCGGCGCGCATCATGTGCCGCATATCCACGTGAAAGACCTGGCTCGAGCGGAAGTTCGCCCACACCTGCTCCAGTCCCGCGACCGCGCGCCGCCAGTGATGCGCTTCGGCGGCCAGCACGCCCGCCGCCACCGCGCCCGCGGAGGTGCCGACGATGATCTGGAACGGATTGCGCGCCCGCGGCAACAGCTCGGCGAGCGCCCGCAGCACACCCACCTGGTACGCCGAGCGCGCGCCGCCGCCCGTCAGCACCAGCCCGACGGTCGGGCGGTAGTCGGGTCTGGGCGCAGATTCGCCGGAGTCATTCATAGGTGAGTACACCCCGCGGCTATTATGAAACCGCGGGCGCCGGCCCCTGTGTGATGGAAGTCGCAGCGGCGCAGCCGTGCCCAACTCCAACACCGCGCAACCGGTGTTTGAGCCCGCTGCTGGCGAGAACCAGTTCCGCGATCCTCAGCGCAAACATCCGTTGACCCACGAGCTCGCGCGCGCGCCGCTGAAGCGCTGATCACTCATACGGGCCAAGTCTAACCGCCGACGCCTGAACATGCGCGGAACCGCCAGCCGCAGAGAGCCGCTCAGTTCGGCGTCAGGGTCAGCGTGTGCTCGGCGGGTCCCGGGAGGAACGGCAGCGGCCTACCAAGCGCCCACTGCGTGAAGCCCGCGCGGTAATACGGCGACAGCGGATGCCCGCTCTGGCCGCCCGGCAGGTGCAGGTAACCCTGCTCCTCGTGGCCGGGGGAGACGGCAAAGCGCTCGGAGGCGCCGAAGATCGCCCCGTCCTGCACCCGCGGCATGTCGTGGTCGCCCGGCAGTTCCAGGGTCGGCATGTCGAGGAATGAGGCGAGCCACGGCAGGGCGCCCGACAGCGGATGACGGATTCGCACCAGGCTGTGCGCACCCCAGGTGCAGTGCGCGAGCTGCCGGCAGCTCGCGCCAAGCTCGGCGATCGTGGCGTCGACCTGCGCACGCAGGAACTGCGGCCAGCCGGGATAGGTCTTCGCCAGCAGATGCAGCGGCTGCGCGGTGACGAGCTGCCACAGCGGACCTTCGAACTGCGCCGGCGGCGCCGCGCCCTGCTCGGCCTCGAGGCCCAGCCCCGCGAGCAGCATGTCCCACACCGCCTGCCGGGTGCGCTCGTGATAGGCACGCACCAGGCGGTAGCCCACCGAGTCGACGCTCGCGCGGGCGTTCCAGCCCTGGATGAGCCGCCGGAAGTCGGCGCGGCGCGGGTGATCGCGCAGTGCGTCGGTATCGAGCACGCTCAGCAGCAGCGTGCGCCAGCGTGCCAGGAACACGGCGCGGTCGTCGAGCTGGATGCGCAGCATGTCCGCGGGCGTGATGTTGGCCTGCAAGGCCAGCAGATCATCGCGGATCTGGCCGGCCCGCGCCCCGAGATCGTATTCGGCACCGAGCGCCGCCACGTCCCCGCCGATGAGTTGCAGCTGATGATCGTCGGAGGCCACGCGCGCATTGGCGGTCCAGATGCGCCCCAGCGGCGGATCCACGATCCGCGGGTGATCCGCGGCGGTGGTCCAGGGCACGCCGCCGCGGGCGCGCGTCGGACCGGTGTCCTCGGGGATGCGGCCATAGATGGTCCAGCCGATGTGGCCCTGGGCGTCGCCGATCACCACGTTCTGGTGGGGGATGCCCACGGCGGGGGCGAGCGCCAGCGCCTCGGCGACCGAGGTGGCGCGCTCGAGTGCCATCAGGCCTAGGTTGGTCGCCGCCGGCTGTTGCGCCAGCCAGGAGCCGAACCAACAGCTGTGCTGCGCCTCATCGGCGCGCAGCAACACGCCCGCGGGAGCGGATTTCACCTCCAGCACCACCGGGGCCTCATCGTGCACCCGGATCTCCTCGCGCACCACCGACAGCGCCACCGGGCCGGACGGCGTCGTCAGCTCATGCTGCCCCACCGCGGTGCACGGCACCCGGGTGACATCCAGCCAGGTGCCGTAACTGTTGGTAAAGCCCCAGGCTACGTGTCCGTTCGACCCGGCGACCAGCAGCGGCGCCCCGGGCAGCGTGACGCCGTTCAGGTCGAGTTCGTCTCCGGCAGCACCGGAGGGGGTCCTGAGGCGTGCGTGATACCAGACCGGCGGCACCCGCAGCCCCAGGTGCATATCGTTGGCGATGAGCGCCGCGCCCGTCGTGGTCAGGCGGCCCGCGACCGCCCAGCTGTTGCTGCCGGCCGCCGGCGCGCGTGGGACGCTCCCGGGCGCGGTCGCCGCCGCGCGGCCGTTGCGCACATCGAGCACCTCCGCGGCCGGCACCGGAGGCTGCGCCGCGGTCATCGCGCCCCCGGATGAAGGCACCACCGGCGCATCCCAGTTGGTTCCGGCCGGATAGAGGAAGTTGAGGCCGCACTTCCAGAGCGCGCCGCACTGCGCGCCGCCGAGCCGCGCGTTGATTTCCTGCCGCAGCATCTCGCGCCGCAGGCCACTCGCCTGCAGATCCCACCACATGGCGTGCTCGATGAGGATCGTGTCCTCCGGGCGCCACGGGAGCGGGGGCTGCCCCAGCACCCAGTACTCCCACGGCCGTGCGGCGAGATCTGCGAGCCCGGCGTTCACGCCGCGCGCGTACGCCTCGAGCACCGCGCGCTCCGCGGCGGTTGCCTGCGCGATGACCTCGCGCGCGACAGCCCGAAACCTGAACAGGCGGGCCCTGCGGTCCTGCTCGAGCGCCACCGTGCCGAACAGCTCCGCCAGCTCCCCGGCGGCGAGCCGGCGCGAGAGATCCATCTGGAAATAGCGGTCCTGCGCGTGCACGAAACCGGTGGCGTAGGCGAGGTCCGGGCGATCGGCCGCCTCGATGGTGGGCACGCCGCGTGAATCGCGCGCGATGCGCACGGCGCTCGTGAGGCCTACTTCAGCGAGCGCACCGTCCAGGCGCGGGAGCGAGGCGCGCAACAACCCCATGCCGAGGGCGAGCGCCGCGAGCAGGAGCAGCGCAGCGGCGGCGCCGGTGTACTTCAGCGTCCGCATGCGCGCGCGCTTTCAGTCCAGCGTGACCTTCAGGATCTGCATGGAGTTGGTGCCGCCCTGTACGCCCGACAGTTCGCCCTTGGTGAGAATCACCAGGTCGCGCTTCTTGACCAGTTGCAGCTCCAGCAGCCGCGTGAACAGCGCGCGGTACAGGTTCTCGGTGGAGTTGTCCGATCCGGTGACGTCGAAGATCACCGGGTAGACGCCGCGGTACAGCGTCACGCGCCGGCGGGTCGCTTCGTGGCGCGTGAACGCGTACACCGGAATGTCGGAGCGGATGCGCGACATCCACAGGGGCGTGGCGCCTGATTCCGTCAGCGCCACGATGGCGCGCACCTTCATGTGATTGGCCGTGTACATGACGGCCATGGCGATCGCTTCCTCGGTTCCCTGGAACTGGCCTTCCTTGATGCGCTGGGGCCGGGTGTGGGTGAGCTGATACTTCTCGGCCCCCTCGATGACCTGCGCCATCGCCTGCACCGCCTTGACCGGATAGCGTCCGGTGGCGGTCTCCGCCGACAGCATCACCGAATCGGTGCCGTCCATCACCGCGTTGGCGACGTCGCTCACCTCGGCGCGCGTCGGCACCGGGTTCTGGATCATCGACTCCATCATCTGCGTCGCGGTGATCACCACGCGGTTGCGGGTGCGGGTCTCATGGATGATGGTCTTCTGCAGGCCGGTGAGCTCCGCGTAACCCATCTCCACGCCCAGGTCGCCGCGGGCGACCATGACCACATCGCTCGCCTCGATGATGCCGGCGAGATTGTCGACGGCTTCGTGCCGCTCCACCTTGGCGACCAGGCGCGCCTCGCCCCCCGCCGCACGCAGCAGCGCGCGTGCCTGTTCGATGTCGGCGGCGTCGCGCGCGAACGATACCGCCATGTAATCCACGCCCTCGTCGGCGACGAACTGGATGTCCTCGTGGTCGCGCACCGAGACGGCGGGCGCCGAGATGCCACCGCCCTGGCGATTGAGGCCCTTGCGATCGGAGAGCTCGCCGCCGACGCGCACCCGGGTATCGATGGTCGTGTCGCCGACGCGTTCGACGTGCAGCACGATCTGCCCGTCGCACAGCAGCAGCGTGTCGCCGGCGGCCACGTCACGCGGCAGATCCTTGTAGGCGACGCCCACCCGCGCGGCGGTGCCGGCCTTGGGATCGAGCGCGGTGTCGAGCGTGAAGGCGGCGCCTTCCACGAGCTGTACGGGGCCATCGCGAAAGCCCTCGATGCGGATCTTGGGTCCCCCCAGGTCGAGCAGCACGCCGATGCATTTGTCGGCGCGCTGCGCGGCCTCGCGCACCAGCGACAGCCGCCGCCTGCGGTCCGCGACCGTGCCGTGCGAGGCGTTCAGGCGCACGACGTCCACACCGACGCGCATCATTTCCGTGAGCACCTCGAGTGAGTCGGTGGCCGGCCCCACGGTGGCGACGATCTTGGTGCGTCTCAGCATGGCTCAGGCGCGCTCAGGCACGAGCGCGCTCCTCGAGGATGGCGACCGCCGGCAGGGTCTTGCCTTCCACGAACTCGAGGAATGCGCCGCCGCCGGTGGAGATGTAGGAGATGCCGTCCTCGACCCCGTACTTCTCGATGGCGGCGAGCGTGTCGCCGCCGCCGGCGAGCGAGAAGGCCTTGCCGCGCGCTACGCCCAAGGCGATGACGCGCGTGCCTTCACCGAACTGCGCGAACTCGAACACCCCCACCGGCCCGTTCCAGATGATGGTGCCGGCGGCCTGCAGGAGCGCGCTGCAGCGGTCGGCGGTGTCCGGCCCGATGTCGAGAATCATGTCGTCGGCGCGCACCTCGCTCACGGCACGCACATCCGCGTGCGCCGTGGCGGCGAATTCCTTGCCGACCACGACATCCGTCGGCAGCAGGATCTGCGTGTCGCGCGTGCGCGCCTTCTCCAGCAGGCGGCGCGCGACGTCGAGCATCTCCGCCTCGTAGAGCGACTTGCCGACGCCGACGCCGGTCGCGGCGAGGAAGGTATTGGCGATGCCGCCGCCCACGATCAGCTGGTCGACCTTCTCGAGCAGCGACTCGAGCACCAGCAGCTTGGTCGAGACCTTGGAGCCGCCGACGATCGCCACCAGGGGCCGGGCGGGCTCCTGCAGCGCGCGCTCCAGCGCTTCCAGCTCGCCCACCAGCAGGGGGCCTGCGCAGGCCACCGGCGCGTAGCGCGCCACCCCGTGGGTGCTCGCCTCGGCGCGGTGCGCGGTGCCGAAGGCGTCCATCACGAACACCTCGCACAACGCCGCCATGCGGCGTGACAGCTGCTCATCGTCTGCCTTCTCGCCCTTGTTGAAGCGCACGTTCTCGCACAGCACGGCGCTGCCGGCGGCACAATCAACCCCGTCCAGCCACTGCTTGCGCAGCGGCACGGGTTTGCCGAGCAGCTCCGAGAGGCGCGCCGCCACCGGGGCGAGTGTGAGCGCGGGGTCCTCGCGCCCCTCCTGCGGCCGGCCGAGATGCGAGATGACAAACACCCTGGCGCGCTGGTCGAGGGCATAGCGCAGGGTCGCCAGCGCCGCGCGGATGCGGGCATCGCTGGTCACCACCCCCTCATGCACCGGCACGTTCAGGTCTTCCCTGATGAGGACCCGCCGGTTGCGCAGGTCCGTGTCGGCCATGCGCAATACCCTCATGAGGCGCGGGACCACGCCAGCGTGGTGTCGATCATGCGGTTGGAGAATCCCCACTCGTTGTCATACCAGGCGCACACCTTGACCAGCGTGCCCTCGATCACCTTGGTGAGCGTCGCGTCGAACACCGAGGAATGGGCATCGTGGTTGAAGTCCATCGACACCAGCGGCGCGTCGTTGTAGGCGAGGATCCCCTTGAGCGCACCCGCCGCCGCCTGCTGCAGGGCCTTGTTCACTTCCTCGACGGAGGTGGGGCGCCTGGCGGTGAACGTCAGATCCACCAGCGACACGTTGATCGTCGGCACCCGTACCGCGAAACCATCGAGCTTGCCCTTGAGCTCGGGCAGCACCAGGCCCACGGCGGCGGCGGCGCCGGTCTTGGTCGGGATCTGCGACATGGTCGCCGAGCGGGCGCGCCGCAGGTCGGGGTGGTAGACGTCCGTCAGCACCTGATCGTTGGTGTAGGCGTGAATGGTGGTCATGATGCCGGCGGTGATACCGACCTGGTCGTGCAGCACCTTGGCGACGGGCGCCAGGCAGTTGGTCGTGCAGGAGGCGTTGGAGATCACGCTGTAGCCGCTCTTCAGCACGTTATGGTTCACGCCGTATACGATGGTGGCATCGACATCGTCGCCGCCGGGGGCGGAGATCACCACCTTCTTCGCACCGCCCTTGAGGTGCGCGCCGGCCCTGGCCTTGCTGGTGAACAGTCCCGTGCACTCGAGCACGTAGTCGGCCCCCACCTCGCCCCAGGGAACCTTGGCGGGGTCGCGCTCGGCAAACACGCGGATGCGATCGCCGTTCACCACCATGTAGTCGCCGTCGACCTGCACCTCGCCGTCGAACCTGCCGTGCACGGTGTCGTAGCGCGTCAGGTGTGCGTTGGCCTTGGAGTCGCACAGGTCGTTGAGCGCCACGATCTGCAGCTGCCCGGTGCGCTTGCCCTCGTACAGGGCACGCAGCACGTTGCGCCCGATGCGCCCATAACCGTTGATGCCGACCTTGATTGCCATGCGCTCATTCCTCCAGCAGTTGGCGTATCTGTTGCGCGATATTATCGGCCGTGAAACCAAAATGCGGGAACACGTCGGCCGCCTTGCCCGAGGCGCCGAACCGGTCGATGCCGAGCACCCGACCGGTGGTGCCGACGTAACGCCACCAGCTCTGGGTCGCACCCGCCTCCACGGCCAGGCGGCGCGTCAGCGCGCGCGGCAGGACGCTCTCGCGGTAGGCGGCGTCCTGCGCGTCGAACGCCTCGGTCGAGGGCATCGACACCAGGCGCACGCGCCGCCCGGCGGCGTTCATGGCGTTCACCGCCTGCGCCGCGATGGCGACCTCTGAACCGGTCGCGATCACCAGGCACTCGGGCGCCCCGCTGCAGTCGAGCAGAACGTAGCCGCCGCGGCGGATGTCGGTGAGCTGCGCCGCGGTGCGCGGCTCCTGCCCCAGCGGCTGGCGGGTGAGCACCAGCGCCGTCGGTCCCTGGCGCTCGATGGCGAGCGTCCAGGCCACCGCGGTTTCCGCCGCATCGCACGGGCGCCACAGATTCATGTGGGGCATGGCGCGCAGGCTGCTCAGGTGCTCGATCGGCTGGTGGGTGGGCCCGTCCTCGCCGAGCCCGATGGAGTCATGCGTGTACACCAGGATGACGCGCAGGTTCATCAGGCAGCCGAGCCGCACGGCGTTGCGCGCGTAGTCGGAGAACACCAGGAACGTGCCGCCGTAGACGATGAAGCCGCCGTGGAGCGACACGCCGTTCATGATCGCCGTCATGCCGAACTCGCGCACGCCGTAATGCAGGTAGTCGCCCGCCGCTTGCGCCGGCGTGACGGTGCGCGCGCCATTGAACAGCGTGTTGTTCGACCCGGTGAGATCGGCCGAACCGCCCAGAACTTCCGGCAGCGCGGGACGCAGGATGTTGAGCACCGCCTGCGAGGACTGGCGCGTGGCCTGGGGCGCCGCCTGCTTGAGCATCGTCTCGAGCGTCTGCGCCGCGCTCTGCTGCCAGCTGCGCGGCAGATCCCCGCGCATGCGGCGCTCGAACTCGCGCGCCAGTTCCGGGAACGCGTCGGTGTAGCGCGTGAACCGCTCCCGCCACGCCGCCTCGAGCGCCGCTCCCCGCGGACGCTGATCCCACGCGGCGCGAATCTCCTCCGGCACCACAAACGGCGGGTAGGGCCAGCCGAGCTGCAGGCGCGCCGCGGCCACCTCCTCCGCCCCCAGCGCCTCGCCGTGCGCCTCCTTGGTGCCCTGTTTGTGAGGCGCGCCGTAGCCGATGATGGTCTTGCAGCAGATCAGCGACGGACGATCGCGCGCCGCGCGCGCCGCCTGGATCGCGCCGCTCACCGCGCCGGCGTCGAGGCCGTCGACGTTGGGCACCACGTGCCAGCCGTAGCCGCCGAAGCGCTGCGGAGTGTCGTCGGTGAACCAGCCGCTCACCCGGCCGTCGATGGAGATGCCGTTGTCGTCGTAGAAGACAATGAGTTTCCCCAGCCCCAGCGTGCCCGCCAGCGAGCACGCCTCGTGGGACACCCCCTCCATCAGGCAGCCGTCACCGCAGAAGGCGTAGGTGTAGTGATCGACGACGTCGAAGCCCGGACGGTTGAACTGCGCGCCGAGCAGCCGTTCCGCGAGCGCCATACCGACCGCATTGGCAAGTCCCTGGCCCAGCGGCCCGGTCGTGGTCTCGATACCGCAGTGCAGGTCGTACTCGGGGTGGCCGGGTGTCTTGCTGCCGAGCTGGCGGAAGTGCTGGAGATCCTCGATGGTGAGCGGGTAGCCCGTCAGATGGAGCAGCGAATACAACAGCATCGAGCCGTGACCATTCGAGAGCACGAAGCGATCGCGGTCGGCCCAGCGCGGGTTCGCCGGGTTGTGCCGCAGAAAATCCCCCCACAGGACCTGGGCGATGTCCGCCATTCCCATCGGCATGCCCGGGTGTCCGGAGTTCGCGCGTTGCACCGCGTCCATGGACAGTGCGCGGATGGCGTTGGCGAGTTCCCGGCGTGTTGTCATGCGGCTCTTCCGGCGGCGCGCGGCCGCATACTCAGTCCTCGGACGGCAGGTGCCGCGCTTCGGCTCGAGGCGCGCGCACGGTGCAGGGGCGCGCATTCTCCACCAGTCGCGCCCTATGCTCAATCACACGGACATAAGCCGGGGCCTAAGCCCGTGTACGCCCCGAGGCGACTTAAGTTCCCGCATACGCGACTTGAGCGCGGGCCTGTTTCACATTATCCGCATCAGCTGCCGGTACGGCGTCCTGTCGCACGCCGCTGACGCCCCTCGCGCGGCGACCTGGTTCACTGCGGGAGCCGCAGGGGCTCTGCTACGCTTCCCACATGAGCGCTGTGCGTCTTACACATTTTACCGACCCGCATCTCTACGGTGACGAAAGCGAATCGCTCCGTGGAGTGGCGACGCTGCCGGCGCTGACCGCGGCCCTGGCCCACGCGCGCGCGCGCGACTGGCCGCCGGATGCGCTGCTGGTGACCGGTGACCTCGTACAGGACGATCCGGCGGGCTACCCGCACTTCCGCCGCCTGTTTGGTGCGCTGGGGCTGCCGGTGCTGTGCCTGCCCGGCAATCATGACGAGCCCGAGGCCATGCAGCGCGAGCTCCGCGGAGAGCCGTTCGTGCTCGGCGGTTTCGTGGACCTGGGGCGCTGGCGTATCGTGCTGCTCGACAGCTGCCTGCCAGGCTCGGCCAGCGGTGCCTTGAGCGCGCCGGCCCTCGCCGGGCTCGAGGCGGCCCTGGCAAGCGCCGGCACGCGCCATTGCATGGTGTGCCTGCACCACCATCCGGTGCCGATGGCCAGCCGCTGG
>VBNP01000170.1 GCA_005877965.1 Gammaproteobacteria bacterium
TAGCACAGCGGGTGGATCACATCCTCGCAGTCCTGCATCACGAAGATCTGGAACGCGATGCCTTCTACGGCCTCATAACGCCGGATGGCGTGATAAATCCAGTTCAGGCAATCGGCTTTGTTGGTCGGTCCAGGGTGCGGCACCGTCACGCGAATGACGCACGCTCCGACCTCCTCGAGCCCATCCACTTCGCGTGCCGTCGCCGGGTCGTTCGGATAGGTGCCCACGAAAATCACGTAGTTCGTGTAGTCGAGCCTGCTGCGGGTGTTTAGAAGCATCTGACGGATGACACTCGACTCCCGCCAGGCCGGAATCATCACGGCGATCGGTTGTTCTGGTCGGACCCGTAACTCCTGTTCGCGTAGCGCCGGATACCGCGGGGCTACAAACAAGCGCTTGTAGAGGACCCGCACCAGATAACAGATGTCAACGAAGAGGTCGTCAATTCCGCTGACCAGGAACACCACGCCGACCACCGCGGTCAGTAGCTGGCATGCCACCAACAAGTAAGCGATGGCATCGCTCATGTGGCGGTCCTCTCGACGAAGTCTGCGAATGAGGCGATACGGGCGGCGGCATGAGCGGAAATCGGAAGGCGCCGCTGCGGCAGCTCGAGGAACCGGCGCTCGAGCGCGGCTACGATCCGTTCAGTCGCGTGGCCATCGCCGTAGGGACTGTGGGCGTGCGCCATGCGCTCGTATTCACCGTCGTCGTCCAGGAGCTGCATCACGGCCGCGAGGATAGCCTCAGTACCCGTGCCGACGAGGCGCGCAGTACCCGCCTCGATCGCCTCCGGCCGTTCGGTCGTGTCGCGTACAACGAGTACCGGCTTCCCCAACGCAGGGGCCTCCTCCTGAATACCCCCGGAATCCGTGATGATCAGGTATGCGCGCATCATCAGGTAAACGAACGGCAGGTACTCCTGCGGCTCGATCAGACTGACGTTGGCGAGGTTGTTCAGGATCGAGCGTACAGGTTGCTGTACGTTTGGATTGAAGTGCACCGCGTATACGATCCGGATATCGGGCCGTTGAGTTGCTATGCGCCGCAATGCCCTGCAGAAACTTACGAACTTCTCGCCGAAGTTCTCGCGTCGATGTCCCGTGACGAGAATCATTCGCCGGTCGTCGTCGAGGAATGGAAAGCGTGCCGCAACGCGGCGGCGCAGGACCTCATCGGAACGCAGCCGCTCGACCACCTGCAACAAGGCGTCGATTACCGTGTTGCCCGTAAGCACCACGCGCGCAGGATCGGCGCCCTCGCGCAACAGGTTGCCGCGCGCCTGCTCCGTCGGCGCGAAGTACAGGTCGGCGATCGCATCGGTCATTCGGCGGTTCATCTCCTCCGGCCACGGTGACCGCAGGTTGCCGGTGCGCAGCCCCGCCTCGACGTGGCCAATCGGGATGCGCCGGTAGAACGCGGCAATGCTCGCTGCGAGGGTCGTCGTCGTGTCGCCATGCACGAGGATTACGTCGGGAGCGAACGTATCGAGGACACTGTCAAGCCCCTGAAGCACAGCGCAGGTTACGCTGCTGAGGCTCTGCCCCGTGCGCATGAGGTTGAGATCGAAGTCGGGAACGATGTGGAACAGCTTGAGCACCTGATCGAGCATTTGCCGGTGCTGTGCGGTCACACACACGCGTGGCTCGTAACCAGGGTGCACCCTTAACGCGTGAACGAGTGGCGCCATCTTGATCGCCTCTGGCCGCGTTCCAAATACGCTGAGCACTTTCTTCACGGACTTCCCTGTCTCGACCAGGTGACGCTGGCCTAACTCGGACCGATCATGCGTGTACAAACAACTAGTCAAGCGCGCAGCAGCGTATGCAATGCCCGTGTAGCCTTTAGAAATGCGACATAGGCCGTTCGGACCTTCGTCTCGACGTGCTCCCGCTAATATGGGGTGAAACCCCTGGGAAGTAGTACCTACCAGGCGCAGACGGCGGAGGCGGTCGCCGGCCGCCCGCAGGCGAATTCTGCGCGGGAGTTCCGCGAGAAACCTGCGACCGAAGGGGTGCCAGGTTCGCGTCTGGACCCGCCCGTGCGCCACCTGCCTCGCATCACAATTACGTAACATGCGCGTCACATAGTCGTTGTCGCGGCGGGACCTCAGGTCTTCCAAGCGGCACGGAAAGCCACTTTATGCAGATAGGCGGCTGCCAGGTGAATGTGCACACCCGGCCAACCGGGCGCGGTTCGAAGTCAGCCAGGGCGGAGCGCAGGCTCGGGGAGAGCCGCGGCGCGGCGTTGCTGCACCCGCGGCAGGTCGAGTCGCTGTTGCTCAACATCGATGCTTCGCTGCGAGTCCACGCGCGCCATCATCTGTTCGGCTGGACCCAGGGAATGCTGCAGAGCCTGCTCAAGCACGAGCTGCTGGTGTGCGCACTGCGCAGTACCCGCCCGACGAGCTATCAGGTTGATTGCTTCGCGAGCCCGTGGATCGACCCGGAGAGGGTGAGCGAGGTGTTCCAGCGCGATGCGGCGTTCGTGGGGCATCTCGTCAGCCAGTGGGTCGAGGGTGAATTCCGTCCGATCGTCTACAGCGCTGGCAGCGGCGTGCCGCTCGCGCGCGGGGCGTTTGCCGCCGAGCTGCAGCGTCTCCGGACGGACAGCGTCATAGCGCACGGCACCTACGATTCGCTCGGCAAGCCCGTCAGCCTGTTTGTCCTGGCCGCAATGCCCGCAGACCTCGGCCCGGAGCAGGCCTTTCTCCTCGAACTGGTGGTCCCATTCCTGCACCTTGCATGGATGCGCACACAACTCGGGGGTGCGCTTGAGGACCGTAGCGCTACGGCGCAGAGCGTCGACCCGCTCAGCGCGCGGGAAAAGGAGATCCTGCGCTGGATCCATCTCGGCAAGAGCAACTTCGAGATCGGAACCATCCTCGGTATCAGCCCGCTCACGGTCAAGAATCACGTCCAGAAGATCCTGCGCAAGCTCAACGCCCAGAACCGCACGCACGCCGTCGGCAGGGCGCTGGAGCTGCGCATCCTCGATATCTGAAACCAGGCCGCGCCGGTGATGGCGCTCGCGGCCGCCGCCTGCGTCTGGCCAACGACATTCGGCACCGTGACCTGACTGGCACCCATCGAGACGACGAGGTTTGGCCGATACCAGAGCTGCCGGCCAGGCGCTGCTCATCCAGCCTGTAGTGGAATGACTACCTGATGACGCCGGATCACGACACCGGGATCGAGCGTGCATGGAATAGTGAGCCGAAGCGGCAAGCACTACGATGGCAGGAATCTTCTCGCACCCGGGGCGCGTCGCCGGCGTGGCGGCGTTGCGCAAGGGGGAGGTTCGATGAACGATCTGCATCTTGCCCCGCCGACTCTCGAGCGCCGGGCGTTGCTGCGCGCGTTGCGCGCGCTGAAGAAGGGCGACTTCGCCGCGCGCATGCCGTCGGACATGATCGGCATCGACGGAGAGATCGCGCAGGCTTTCAACGACGTGGTGGAATTGAATCAATCGATCGCCGGGGAGCTCGCGCGCGTCTGCAGGGAGGTCGGCCGGGAGGGTCAGGTCAATCAGCGGATGCGGGTTGCGGCGGTGGTCGGTTCCTGGGCGAGCCAGGTCGATTCGGTGAACGAGCTGATCAGCGACCTGGTGCGTCCGACAGGGGCCGTTGCGCGCGTCATCGAATCGGTGGCCAACGGCGATCTGTCGCAGCGCATGCTGCTCGAGATCGACGGGTTGCCACTGCGCGGTGAGTTTCAGCGGATCGGCAAGGTCGTGAACAAAATGGTCGTCCAGTTGAACGGCTTCGCCTCGGAGGTGTCGCGGGTGGTGCGCGAAGTGGGCACCGAGGGCAAGCTCGGAGGCCAGGCGCGGGTGCCGGGGGTGGCCGGGACCTGGAAGGACCTCACGGACAACGTGAATGCGATGGCGGCCAATCTCACCGCCCAGGTGCGCAACATCGCCGCGGTGACCACGGCGGTGGCCCGGGGCGATCTGTCGAAGAAGATCACGGTGGACGTGCGCGGCGAGATCCTGGAGCTCAAGAGCACGATCAACACCATGGTGGATCAGTTGAACGGCTTCGCCTCGGGAGTGTCGCGGGTGGCGCGCGAGGTGGGCACCGAAGGCAAGCTCGGGGGCCAGGCGCGGGCGCCGGGGG
Organism: Gammaproteobacteria bacterium; assembly: GCA_005877965.1. Classification (GTDB taxonomy): domain Bacteria; phylum Pseudomonadota; class Gammaproteobacteria; order Steroidobacterales; family Steroidobacteraceae; genus 13-2-20CM-66-19. Next base: position 4,118 of record VBNP01000170.1, read on the forward strand.
TGGCCGGGACCTGGAAGGACCTCACCGACAACGTGAATGCGATGGCGGCCAATCTCACCGCTCAGGTGCGCAACATCGCCGCGGTGACCACGGCGGTGGCCCGGGGCGATCTGTCGAAGAAGATCACGGTGGACGTGCGCGGCGAGATCCTGGAGCTCAAGAGCACGATCAACACCATGGTGGATCAGCTGAACGGCTTCGCCTCGGAGGTGTCGCGGGTGGCACGCGAGGTGGGCACTGAGGGCAAGCTCGGGGGCCAGGCACGGGTGCCGGGGGTGGCCGGGACCTGGAAGGACCTCACCGACAACGTGAATGCGATGGCGGCCAATCTCACCGGTCAGGTGCGCGCGATCGCCGAGGTCGCCACCGCGGTAACCGAGGGTGATCTCACGCGCTCGATCATGGTCTACGCGATGGGCGAGGTCGCCGCGTTGAAGGACAACATCAACGAGATGATCCGCAACCTGAAGGAGACCACCCTCAAGAACGACCAGCAGGACTGGCTGAAGACCAATCTGGCGAAGTTTTCCCGCATGCTGCAGGGGCAGGGCGACCTGGTCGCCGCATCGCAGCTGGTGCTCTCGGAGCTCGCCCCGCTGGTCGACGCGCAACAGGGCGTGCTGTACGCGCACGCGACGCACGACGGCGAGCGGTGTCTGGAGATGGTGGCCAGCTACGCCGCGAGCCCCGACCGACATCTCGCCAAGGTAGTGCGGATCGGGGAAGGGCTGGTCGGTCAGTGCGCCGCCGAGAAGAAACGTATTCTGCTCGAGGACGTGCCGCAGGACTACATCCGCATCAGCTCATCGCTGGGCTCGGCTGTGCCCCTGAACGTCGATATCCTGCCGGTGCTGTTCGAAGGTGACGTGAAGGCCGTGCTGGAACTCGCCTCGATCAAGAGGTTCAACGCCACGCGCCTTTCCTTCCTCGATCAACTCGCTGACAGCCTCGGCATCGTGCTCAATACGATCGAGGCGAACACCCGCACCCGGGAGCTGCTGGCGCAATCGCAATTGCTGACCAAGGAGCTGCAAAAGCAGCAGGAGGAACTCAAGCAGACCAACGACCGCCTCGGCCAGCAGGCCGAAAATCTGCGGAAGTCCGAGAGCCTGCTGAAGACGCAGCGCGGGGAGTTGCGTCGGGCAAACGACGAGCTGCAGCACAAGGCGCAGCTGCTCTCCGAGCACATGAGGCAGGTCGAGTACAAGAACCAGGAGATCGAGCTGGCGAAGGGGGCGCTCGAGGAAAAGGCCGAACAGCTTGCGCTGAGCTCGCGCTACAAGTCGGAGTTTCTCGCGAACATGTCGCACGAGCTGCGAACGCCGCTGAACAGCCTGATGATCCTGGCCAAGCTCCTAAGCAGATCGACTATGCGCAAACCATCTACGCCGCGGGAGCGGACCTGCTTGCATTGATCAGCGACATCCTCGATCTGGCGAAGATCGAGTCGGGGACCATCACGCTGGACCTCGGGCCGCTGCGCCTGGCGGAGCTGCGGGACTACGTCGATCGAACTTTCCGCCCGACCGCGCGGGAGCAGGACCTCGATTTCACAATCAGCATCGATCCGCGCCTGCCCACGGTGATCGAGACCGACGAGAAGCGCCTGCAGCGGATTCTGAAGAACCTGCTGTCGAACGCTCTCAAGTTCACCGCCAAAGGCACCGTAGAGCTGCGAATCGTGCCCGCCGAGACCGGCTGGTCGCCGGGTCACGCGCAGCTGGACGCTGCCGCACAGGTGATTGCCTTCGTGGTCGCGGACACCGGCGTCGGTATTCCGGCGGACAAGCAGAAGGTAATCTTCGAGGCTTTCCAGCAGGCGGACGGTACCACCAGCCGTCGTTACGGTGGCACCGGTCTCGGGCTGTCGATCAGCCGGGAGCTGACGGGGCTGCTTGGAGGCGAGATCACGGTCGAGAGTGCTCCAGGCACGGGCAGCACTTTCGTGCTCTATCTCCCCCTGCCGAAGGAACCGGCCGTGGACAGGGCGCCGCCCGCCATGGGCGCGGAAACGACGGCGCCGGCCGCGCAGCCGCCGCGTGCCGACCCGGCGGTTACCCGCGTGCTTCACACCGGCGACCATCGCGACAATATCAATCCCGGCGACCGCGTCGTGCTGATCGTGGAGAACAACGCCCGGTTCGCGGCCACACTGCTCGACATCGCGAAGGAACACGGCGTCAAGGGAGTCGTTGCTTCCAATGGCGGTGCCGCTTTGGCACTCGCTCAGGCGCTCAGGCCGGATGCGATCACGCTGGCCCCGAGACTGCCGGATGTGGAGGGCTGGGCGGTCCTCGAGCGGCTGAAGCACAGCGCACAAACCAGGCACATTCCCGTGAGTGTGGTGTCGCTGGGGGATCAGACCGCCGCGAGCCTGCACCTGGGGGCCGTGGCGGTAGTGCGCAAGGAGTCGGCTACCGAAGCGCTGCGGGAGGCGCTGCTCAAGATACGCAACCTCATCGAGCGCGACGCCAAGGCGCTACTGGTGGCCGACGGCGATGAAGCGCGCCGCTCGGACGTCGAGGAGTCGTTACGCTGCGCGGAGGTACAGATTACCTCGGCCAGCCTGGGAACACGGGTGCTCGAGGCGCTGCGCGCCGCACCCTTCGACTGCGTGCTCCTGGGTCCCTCCCTGAGCGACATGAGCGCGATCGAGCTGCTCAGGAGAATCGCCGAGTCCGAAGCCATTACCGAGATGCAGTTCGTGATCTACGGGACTGAGAGCCTCGGCGGCCCGGAGCAGCAGGACTCGCGCAAACTGGCGGAGGTGCTGGTCATGAAGAAAGGGCCGACGCGCACGGCCCTGCTGGAGCAGATCACGCTGTTCCTGCACCGTGCCCTGCGCAGTCTGCAACCCACGAGCCGCGCGCTGACCGGGCCACGGGAGGTGGCTCGGGGGCTGGCGAACAGGAAGATCCTGATGGTCGACGACGACGTGCGCAACGTGTTCGCGTTAACCTGCGCTCTGGAGGAATGCGGGATGACAGTCCTCAACGCGGAGGGCGGGAAGGAAGGGGTCGAGATCCTGAAGAGCGTCCCGGACATTGACATGGTGCTGATGGACATCATGATGCCCGAGCTCGACGGCTACGACACGATCCGAATCATCCGCGGGTACGAGCAGTTCAAGAACTTGCCCATCATCGCGGTGACCGCGAAAGCGATGATAGGGGATCGCAAGAAATGCCTCGACGCGGGCGCGTCGGACTACATCGCGAAGCCGGTGAACGTCGAGCAGCTGACCTCATTGTTGAGCGTGTGGCTGAACCGGTAGTCAATGAGCAGCCAGACCCCAGCTTGCGCAAATATTCTCGTCGTCGACGACGAGCCGCGTAGTCTCAAGGCACTGCAGGCGCTGTTGTGTGGGCCGGACCGCAACGTGGTGCCCGCGGCCTCGGGCAGGGAGGCCCTGCGCTGGGTCCTGCGAACCGCCTTCGCGCTCATCCTGATGGACGTGCGCATGCCCGAGCTGGACGGGTTGGAAACCGCCGCCCTGATCCGCAAACTCAAGCGCTCCCGGCACACTCCCATCGTGTTCCTGACTGCGGCGGGCGAGCACACGGAGTGGGTGCAGCGGGGCTATGAGGTCGGCGCGGTCGACTACATCGTCAAGCCCGTGGACCCCGAGGTGTTGAAGTCCAAGGTGGCGGTTTTCGTCGACCTCAACCAGAGGAGTGCCGACCTCGCAACGCAGCTGCTTGTGCATCGGAGTGCGCAACGCGACTTACTCAGGGCGAAAGACGATCTCGAGATCAAGATCCGGGAGCGCACGGCGAACCTGATCTCGGCCCACGACCGGCTGCGCAGGGAAATGCAGATGCGTGAGCGCGCCGACGCGGAGTTGCTCGTGGCCAAGCAGGCAGCCGAGCAGGCCAATCGGGCAAAGTCCGAATTCCTGGCCAACATGAGCCACGAGATTCGCACGCCCATGAACGCGATCATCGGCCTGACGCAGGTCGCGCTGCAGACGGAGCTCACCGCGGAGCAGCGCGAATGTCTGGAACTGGTTCGAGCCTCGGGCGAGTCGTTGCTCGCCATCGTCAATGACGTCCTCGACATCTCCAAGATCGAAGCCGGGCACCTGACGGTGGAGACGATTCCGTTTTCGCTCAGGGAGTGCATCGGCGGAGCCATGAAGACGCTGGTCATCGAGGCAAACGCCAAGCGGCTCGATCTCTCCTGGGAGGTGGCGCCGGAGACACCGGATGCGCTGCTCGGCGATCCCCTGAGGCTGCGGCAGATCGTGCTGAATCTGGTAGGCAACGCCATCAAGTTCACGCAACAGGGCGGCGTCATCGTGCGCGTCCGGCCGGAATCCTCCGCGGACGGAGATCTATGTTGCTATTTCTCGGTGCGTGATACCGGAGTCGGGATTCCGGTGGAGAAGCAGGCGGTCGTCTTCTCGCCTTTCCGGCAGGTCGATGCCTCTACAACGCGGCACTATGGCGGCACGGGCCTGGGGCTCACCATCTCGGCCCGTCTGGTGGAGAGGATGCGGGGCCGGATCTGGCTCGAGAGCACGCCGGGGAAGGGAAGTACCTTTCATTTCACGGTGCGCTTCGGGTTGGCGGATCGCGCGGCTGAGACGCCCGCCCGTCGCGGCACGCCACCCGAGGCATGCCGCGCCGAGCAACGCCCTGACGGGCCAAAGCTGGCCGTGCTGCTGGTGGAAGACAATTCCGTGAACCGCAGACTCGCCCAGATCGTGCTGGCGCGACACGGGCACGCGATCACGGCCGTCGACAGCGGGGCCGCTGCCCTTCAAGCACTGCAACAGGCTCGCTTCGATCTGATCTTGATGGACGTGCAGATGCCCGGGATGGACGGAATCGACACCACCCGCGCGATTCGCCAGTCTGAGCGGCGCCGCGGGCGACGCGTGCCGATCATCGCGCTGACCGCCCATGCCATGGCCGGGGACCGCGAGCGCTGCCTGGGCGCGGGAATGGACGGCTATCTGGTCAAGCCGATCGACCCGACAGCGCTGCTCGATGCGGTCGAGCGACTCGGCCTCGAGCCTGAGCAAGCGGGCGGGTCTGCCGATGCGGAGTCGGCCGGGGCTCATGGGGCGGCCCTGCTCGAGCAGGTCGGCGGCGACCCGCGGCTGCTCGCGGAGATAGCGGAATTGTTCGCGCGCGAGTCCGCCCGACACATGAGCGGCCTGCGCGAAGCGATGCAGAACGCTGATCCTG
>VBNP01000009.1 GCA_005877965.1 Gammaproteobacteria bacterium
ATCACCTGCGCCGTGGGCTCCGCCGCCCACGGCACGCGCCGCACCGTCTTCTGATCGGCCTTGAGCACGATGTCGATTTCCGCCGGGCTCATGGCAGTGCCGGTCTCCGGCGGGTAGTCGCCGGTCACGGTCTGCAGGAACACGCTCTCCGGCAGGCGCATGCCGCCGTCCTCGGCGAACTTTTCCGCGGGCATGATCTTGCCGCGGGCGATGCCGGCCATGTCGGGAATGATGGCCTCGACCTCGGAGATGCCGTGATCGCGGAAGAATTGCCGGATCTCACTCACCATACGCTAGGGCCTTTCTTTGACTGACGCGCGCTCGCGGCTGGCCTGCCCGAAGGCGGCAAACAGCGCGCGCGAAAACGGATTGCTCATCACTTGCCACTCCGGGTGCCACTGCACCGCCAGCGCAAAGCGCTGCGCGTCGCGTACCCGAAACGCCTCGATCACGCCGTCGGGCGCGCGCGCCTCGACCGCCAGCTCTGCCCCCAGCCGATCGATACCCTGGTTGTGAAGCGAATTCACCTGGATACGATCGCCCGGCGCGAGTGCGCGCAGCACGCCGCCGGGCTCGAGCGTCACGTCGTGAGCCGGGCCGTACTGCACCTCGAGCGGCTGCGTCCCGTCGTCGCGATGATCGAGATATCCCGGCACCTCGTGCAGCCTCTGGTGCAGAGTGCCGCCGAACGCCACGTTCATCTCCTGGAAACCGCGGCAGATGCCGAACACCGGCACTCCCGCCCGCACGGCCTTGCGGATGAGGGGCAGCGTGGTCGCATCGCGGGCCGGGTCATGCAGGGTGCCGGGCGCGCTTGGGGCACCTGCGTAGCGATGCGGTTCGACGTTCGAGGGGCTGCCAGTGAACAGCAGTCCGTCGAGGCGCTGCAACAGCTCATCGAACCCCAGCTCATCGGCCAGTGACGGGATCAGCAGCGGCGCCGCTCCCGCCGCGTCCAGCACAGCGCGCGCATACTTCTCCCCCACCATGTGAAACGGGTGTGCGCCGACCATACGCCGGTCGGCCGGAATACCTATGACTGGACGAGCGGGTGCCATGGCGGGTTGCAGCCGGGGCGTGTTTAGTATCTTAAACAGAACCGCGCCGGCGGAGTCTCCCAAGTACGTTCCTATTAGACCACAGCTGCAGGCAGGAAGCCTCAGTTGCGGACCGGGATGGAAGTGCGGTAATGGCCTAAGTACGGCCATCGCGTGAATCAGAGCGGCATCGAGGGATTTGCCGCGCGCCGGTGCGGCTCGCTATCCTGCGCCCCTCCCCGCCCGGGCGGGGCGTCAGAATATCTTAAACACCCGGACGCCTGGGAAGCAGCCTCATGGGACGCCTCGAGCACGTCAGTTCGTACTACGCCGCCTCATCTCACGCCACGCCGGAGCGTGCTGCGCTCGCGGACGGCATCGACTGCGATGTGTGCGTGGTCGGGGCCGGCATCGCCGGCTGCTCCGCCGCGCTACACCTGGCGCTGGCGGGCCTGCGCGTGGTGCTGCTCGAAGAGCACCGCGTGGGCTGGGGCGCCTCGGGGCGCAGCGGCGCGCAGGCGATCTATGGAATTGCGGCCGGGCAGACCAAACTCGTGCGGCTCATCGGCCCCAAGGCCGCGCGCGCCGTGTGGGACGTCTCGGTTGAGGGCCTGGGGCTGATGCGCGAACTCATCGCGCGCTTCGCGATCGACTGTGACTGGGCGGCGGGGTACCTGCACGCCGCCATCAAGAAGCGCCACGAGCGCGAGCTGCACGCCGAGCTCGCCGAGCTGCGCGATCACTACGGCTACGCGAGCGTGCGCTACATGCCGCGCGAGGAGTTGCGGGCAACGCTCGCGACCGAGCGCTACCGCGGCGCCCTCTACGACACCAACAGCGGTCATCTGCACCCGCTCAACTACACGCTGGGACTCGCCGCGGCGGCCGAGGGTCTGGGCGTGCGCATCTTCGAGGGAACCCGCGCCACCGGGTTTGCCGGGAGAGGTCCGCGCCCGCTACCTCGCGCTGTGCGGGAATGTCTACCTCGGCGCCACCGTCCCGGCGCTCGCCTCCAGGATCATGGCGGTCGCGACTTACATCGTGGCGACCGAACCCCTGGGCGCGGAGCGCGCGCGACGCCTGATCGCCAACAACGCGGCGGTCAGCGACATGAACTGGGTGCTGGATTACTTCCGGCGCTCGGCCGATCACCGCCTGCTGTTCGGCGGGCGCGTGAACTACTCCGGCTTCAGCTCCTTCGATGCCCCGAGCGCAACCCGCGCGCGCATGCTCGCCGTGTTTCCGCAATTGAAGGACGTGCGCATCGACTACGCCTGGGGGGGCGACGTCGACATTACGCTTAATCGCGCTCCGCACTTCGGTCGCCTGGCACCCAATATCTACTTTCTGCAGGGCTTCTCCGGCCACGGCATCGCCCTTACCGGGATTGCGGGCAAACTGGTGGCCGAAGCCATCGCCGGAATCGCCGCGCGCTTCGACGTGTTCGCGCGGATTGCGCACCGCAGCTTCCCCGGGGGCGCCGCGCTGCGCCGTCCCGCTCTGGTGCTGGCGATGCTGTACTACCGGCTGCGGGATCTCCTGTAGTGCACCACGACCGGCAGCTCATCCTCGGCCTGTGGCTCGCCTGGGTGTTTTACTGGGTGGTCGCCGCGTTCGGCGCGAAAACCACCCGGTGGCGCGAGTCGCTCGCCTCGCGCCTCTCGCACGTGCTGCCGCTCGCCCTCGGCGTGGCGCTGATCGCCTGGCCGCAGCTGCACGTGGGATGGCTGCCGCGAGCGACCTTGCCGCACGGCCCGGTGCGCTCCGGCACCGCCCTCGTGCTGGTCGCGGCGGGACTCGCCTTCACCGTGTGGGCCCGGATGCACCTCGGCGGCAACTGGAGCGGCTCGGTGACGGAGAAGGAGGGACACGAGCTCGTCCGCTCCGGCCCCTATGCCCTGGTGCGCCATCCCATCTACACCGGGCTCCTGGTGGCACTGCTCGGCAGCGCCGTGGCCTGCGGTGAGCTGCGCGCCGTGCTCGGCTTGGGTGTGGTCGCCGCCGCCTTCACTCGCAAGCTTCGCATCGAGGAGCGCTTCATGCGCGAGCGCTTCCCCGAGGAGTACCCGCGCTATTGCGCGCAGGTGCCGGCGCTCATCCCGTTCACAGGCTTTCGGCGATCTGCACCGCGTTGAGCGCGGCGCCCTTGAGGAGCTGATCGCCCGCCACGAACAGGCAGATGGAGCGACCGCCCGGATCGCTCAGGTCCTGGCGGATGCGGCCGACCAGAATCGGGTCCTGACCGGAGGCGTCCTGCGGCATCGGGAAGTAGTTGCGCTGCGCGTCGTCCACCAGCTTCACGCCCGGGGCGGTCTGCATCAGGTCGCGCACCTGCGCCGCCGTGATCGGCCGCTCACATTCGAAAGTGATCGCCACCGAGTGCGCGCGCAGCACCGGGACCCGCACGCAGGTGGCCGACACGCGCATCTCGGCATCGCCGAAGATCTTGCGGGTCTCCTGGATGACCTTGGTCTCCTCGTCGTTGTAGCCGGTCGCCGGGTCGATGCTGGTGTTGTGGCTGAAGAGATTGAACGCGTAAGGGTGCGGCAGCACCTTGTGTTGATAGGCACGGCCGTCAAGATACGCGCGCGTGGACTCGAGCAGTTCCTCCATCGCCGCGGCGCCGGCGCCGGAGGCGGCCTGGTAGGTGGCCAGCATCAGCCGCCGGATGCGGTTGGTGCGGTGGATCGGCCATAGCGGCGTGATGGCGATGATGGCGCAGCAGTTGGGATTGGCGATGATTCCCTGGTGAGTGCGCAGCGTCTGCGGATTGATCTCCGGCACCACCAGCGGCACGGTGGGATCCATGCGGAACGCGGACGAGTTGTCGACCACGGTGGCGCCAGCGCGCACCGCAATGGGCGCGAAGCGCTTCGAGGTGCTCCCGCCGGCGGAGAACAGCGCGATGTCGACACCGCTGAAGCTGTGCTCGTTCAATTCGCGCACCGCGAGCGCCTGGCCGCGAAACCTGAGCGTCTTGCCGGCAGAACGCGCCGAGGCGAACAGCCGCAGCTCCGACAACGGAAAGGCTCGCTCCTCCAGGCAGCGAATCAACTCCACGCCCACCGCGCCGGTAGCCCCGACGATCGCCACCACCGCCCCTGGCGGGCCAAGTCCTTCGGACATCACTCTGGTCTCCGGTTCATAAACGACAAAGGCCCCGTCGGGTCAGCGGCGGGGCCTGTCTCGGCATCGATTGCGGACGCTACCTGAGCGACATCAGGCTGTAAATCGGCTGATCATTGCCCGGATCCCGGCCGGGATATGAAATGCAGCGCTTTCAGGGCGTTAGCGAGTATTAGTCGCCTCACCTCGAATTCGAGCCTGCACTGCTGCGGACGCGGAGGTGGCGGCGGCCCGAGCCGGGGGAATCAACTCAGGTTCGCTCTCAAGGTCGTCGGCGGGTTTGCTCCCGTTCGCAGGTTCGTTCTCCGGTTCGCTCGCGGCGAGCATGCTGATCAGCTGAATCGGCAGCGCTACCAGCAACACGAGCACGACAATCACGAACGCCACGACGACCCGCAACAGGGTGCGCATGTGAATCTCCTTCGCAGCGTGCCAGGTCCCTAGTCTCGATCCTCGATCGACACGCTATCCGCAGCCGGTATGCCGAACAATTCAACTATCGTTGACGGAGCGTTTCCTGACAGTCAACGTCGTGCGATCAGCACTTCCGGTGCCTTGAATTACGCGCCGTGGGGCGTGCAACTCTCAATCAGGTATTTACCCGACCGCCGACCGCGGCGTCATCCCACGGACGGGGTATGTTGCTGTACTCCACTAGGTGATCAACGAAGGTGCGTATCGGGGCGAGACCGATACCGCTGCAGACCGCGAACGCGACCGCGAGCGTGATCGAGCCGGAACGCGGGGCCGCATCCAGCAACCGCGCGGTTGCATATCTCGGCGCGCTCCGCTAATATGCAACTCGGAGGTTGCTCTTATGAATAATCGTATCGAGAAACGCATCGAGCTCAAGGCGCCGGTGTCGCGCGTATGGCGCGCGCTCACCGACCATCGTGAGTTCGGCGAGTGGTTCGGCGTGAAGGTGGAAGGTCCGTTCGTGCCGGGCGAGCTCTCGCAGGGCCAGATCACCCACCCCGGCTACGAGCATGTCCGCTGGCAGGCCGTCGTGCAGAAGATCGAGCCCGAGACCCTCTTCAGCTTCACCTGGCATCCGTACGGGATCGATCCGAAGGTGGACTACTCGAAGGAGACCCCCACGCTGGTCGAGTTCCGGCTGCAGAAGACCGCCGGCGGAACTTTGCTGCTGCTCACCGAGTCCGGCTTCGACAAAGTACCCGCGAACCGCCGCGCGGAAGCGTTCCGTATGAATGACGGCGGGTGGACTCAGCAGATGAAGAACATCGAGATCCATGTCGCGCAGCGGCAGTGACCTGAGCGCCGCGAAGCGGCGGCATCATGCCGCGGTGTGTGCGGCGCTGGGTGATGAGACACGCTTGTCGCTCGTCACGACGCTGTCCAGGGGGGAACCGCGTTCCATCGCTCAGCTGACCGGTGGTTCGAGAATGACCCGGCAGGCGATCACCAAGCACCTGCGGGTGCTGGAGAGCGCCGGTATCGTGCACAGCGTTCGCTCGGGGCGCGAAAGCCGCTTCGAGTTTGATCCGCAGCCGCTGAATGAGCTGCACGAGTATCTCGGCCGCGTCTCCGCTCAGTGGGATCAGGTGCTGTCGAGGCTGAAGATCCTGGTGGAAAGCTAGGGCTCAGCTTCCGGCTTGGGAGAGCCTGGGCCGCACCTCGAAGCAGCGGTGAATGCGCGGATTGCGCTCGAAATCCTTCGGCAAGGTCGCCGCCGACACGTCGCGGATGTCGTAGCGCTCGCCGAGCTGCTCGTCAAGGCGGAAGCGCTGCGCGTTGGTCGAGAAGATCAGCAGCCCCTCGGGCGCCAGTAACCGCACGCAGGCGTCGATGAGCTCGGGGTGATCGCGTTCGATATCGAGCACACCCTGCATGCGCCTGGAGTTCGAAAAAGTCGGCGGATCGAGAAACACCACATCGAAGCGCTCAGATCCGCGCACCGCCTCCGCCAGCCATTCACGGCAGTCCGCCTGCACCCACGCATGCGCGTCGCCCGCCAGAGCATTGAGAGCGAGGTTACGTTGCGCCCACTGAAGATAGGTTCTGGACAGGTCGACCGAGGTAGTGCTCGCCGCGCCGCCCGCTGCGGCATAGACCGTGGCGGTACCGGTGTAGGCAAACAGGTTCAGGAAACGCTTGCCGCGCACTGCGTCACGCACCCTCGCGCGCGTCACGCGGTGATCGAGAAATAGTCCGGTGTCGAGATAGTCCGCGAAATTCACCCGGAATCTCAGGCCCCCCTCGGTGACGACGTGGAAGTGAGCCTGCTCGTCCACCTTGTCGTATTGCTCGCCGCGCCGGGTGCGGCGCCGCAGGCGCACACGAATGCGCTCGGGCGCCACGCCCGTCGTTCGCGGCAGGGTTGCCAGCACCTCGCCGCGCCGCCTGCGCACGGCTTGCAGCTCGATCTCCGCCGGCGCCGCATACTCCTGAACGTACAGCCACAACTCCTCCGGTTCGATGGTTCGATACACGTCGATGGCGAAGGCGTACTCCGGCATGTCGGCGTCGTAGACCCGGTAGCATGAGACACCCTCGCGCTCCGCCCAGCTCCGCAGTCGCTTCAGGTTCTTCCCGAGCCGGTTGGCGAACATGCTCGCCCCGGGAGTGTCCCCGAGGTGCGCCGCGCCCTTGCCGAGTGTTCCCGGCTCGCGTTGGCTGTCGGGCACCACGTTGATCCGCAGCAGCCGGCACTCGATCGCGCCGTTCCACACGCTGTGCGTGCGATGCGCACGCAGGCCCAGCTCCTTGCCGAGCTCCGGTGCTCCGGTGAGCACCCCGGCGTTCCAACCCTGAAAACGCTGGCGCAGCACGGCGCCCAGCTCACGGTGCAGCGCCCGCGCGCCCTCGGGTCCCTCCAGGCGCAAGCCATAGGGTGGATTGGTGCACAGCAGTCCCGGCCGATCCGGATCGCGCTCCGCCAGCGGCGCCGCCTCCGCCAGCACGCCGGTGTCCGCGCGCACCAGCCGGCCGACACCGGCGCGCGCGGCGTTGTCGCGCGCGCTGCGGATGGCGGTGGGGTCGCGATCCGTTCCGCGCACCGAGACCTGCGCCGCCACCTCGCCCGCGGCCGCGCGCGCCTCGGCTTCGGCGCACAGGCGCGCCCACAAAGGCGCATCGTGGCCGCGCCAGCCCAGGAAGCCGAAATAGTCGCGCGTCAGCCCGGGCGCCCGGTCGGCGGCGATCAGCGCCGCCTCAATGCACAACGTACCCGAGCCGCACATCGGATCGAGAAACTCCGCGCCCAGCGCCGCGAGCTCCGGCCAGCCGCAGCGCAACAGCACGCCCGCGGCGACGTTCTCCTTGAGCGGCGCCTCCCCGGCCGCGCCCCGGTAACCACGTCGGTGCAGGCTCTCACCCGAGAGGTCGATGGACACGCTGATGTCGGTGTCGCGGGCATGCGCGTGCACCCGCACACCCGGGCGCTCGAGCGCCACGTCGGGCCGCGCGCCGGTGGCGGAGCGCAGCGCATCGACAATGCCGTCCTTGAGCTTCAGCGCCCCGAAGTGAGTATGGGTAATCGCCGGGTGCCGCCCGGTGAAATCGCACGCCAGCGTAGTCCCAGGTCCGAGGTGAGCCGCCCAGTCGATGCGGCGCACGGCCGCGTGAAACTCATCCGCGTCGCGCGCCTCGAAGTGCGCGAGCTCGAGGTATACCCGATTGGCGACGCGCGACCACAGGCAGGCTCTATAGGCACTCTCCAGCGTTCCCGTGAACGCCACGCCGCTCGAGCGCTCGCGCAGCTGCGCCGCGCCACACGCGCCGAGTTCCCGCAGCAGCAGATCGGCAAAGCCGCGGGGCGCGCTGGCGAGAAACTTGAGCGACTGCCCACTCACGTGGGTGTGCGGGTCACCCGCGCTGTCACGACAGGCGACCGACTCACTCTCAGGACAAGTCGATCCACGTCGTCTTCAGCTCCGTGTATTTCTCCAGCGCGTGCAGCGACTTGTCGCGTCCCATGCCTGACTGCTTGAAGCCGCCGAACGGCACGGTCAGGTCGTCGGCATCGTAGCAATTGACATACACCGTGCCGGCGCGCAGCGCGCGCGCCACGCGATGCGCAGTGGTGACATCACGGGTCCATACCGCGGCGGCGAGCCCATAGATCACGTCGTTGGCGATCTCGATCGCCTCGTCGACGGTTCTGAAAGTGATGGCCGACAGCACCGGGCCGAAGATCTCCTCGCGCGCGATCGCCATGGCAGGCCGGACGCCCTCGAACACCGTCGGCTCGATGAAGTAACCGCCGCTGTCCTCGCGCACCCGGCGGCCGCCGACGCGCACGCTGGCGCCGTCGCGCCGGCCGGCCTCGATGTAACCCAGCACCCGCTTCATCTGCGTCTCGTCGACGATCGCGCCGAGCTGGGTCGCGGGATCGAGCGGATCGCCTGGCTGGCGCTTGGCGCTGAGCGCCTGCACTTTCTCCAGCACCGCTTCCTTGATTCCTTCCTGCAACAGCAGGCGCGAGCCGGCGGAGCACATCTCGCCCTGGTTGGAAAAGATGGCGTCCGCGGCGGCGCTTGCCGCCTTGTCGAGGTCCGGATAATCCGCGAGCACGATGTTGGGCGACTTGCCGCCGCATTCGAGCGACACGCGCTTCAGGTTCGACTGACCGGCGTACTGCATGATCATGCGTCCGGTCGCCGTCGAGCCGGTGAAGGCGATGCAGTCGACGTCCATGTGCAGGGCGAGCGCCTTGCCGGCGGTCTGCCCGAAGCCCGGCACCACGTTGAGCACCCCCGCCGGAACTCCCGCTTCCACCGCAAGCTCCGCGACCCTGAGCGCGGTGAGCGGCGACTTTTCCGAGGGCTTGAGCACCAGGGAATTGCCCGCCGCGAGAATGGGGGCGATTTTCCACGCCGCCATGAGCAGCGGATAATTCCACGGCACGATCGCCCCGACGACCCCCATGGGCTCGCGCGTGATGAGCGCGAGCGCCCGCGCTCCGGTGGGCGCCACCTGGTCGTACACCTTGTCGATCGCTTCGGCATACCACTGCAGGCAGCGCGCGGCGCCCGGGATGTCGATCTTGAGGCTGTCGGAGATGGGCTTGCCCATGTCGAGGGTCTCGAGCAACGCGAGCTCCTCGGTGTGCTTCAGAATCGCGTCCGCAAAGCGCAACAGGATTTTCTTGCGCTTCGCGGGCGCGAAATTCGCCCAGGCGCCCTGGCGAAATGCGGCGCGGGCAGAGCCGACCGCGCGGTTGATGTCCTCCTCGTCGCCGGCGGCCACCCGCGCCAGGAGCTTGCCGGTGGCGGGATTTATGGTGTCGAAGGTGGCACCGGACGCGGCGGCGAGGTAGCGCCCGTCGATGAAAGCCTGAGTGCGGAAACTGAGCGTGCGGGCACGCTCGTGCCAGGAAGTCGCAGCGGGTATTGCGTTCATGACGGCGGCGAGCCTTCAGAAGGTCGGTGGGGTACAGGCGCTGATGATCTCACACGCCTCGCGCCCGACGTTACGGAAGCGATGCGGGAGCTGGCCGGCGAAATAATAAGCCTCGCCGGATCCCAGCACGCGCGCAGCGCCCCCCACCGTGAGCTCGATGCGACCGCGGATCACGACGCCCGCCTCCTCGCCACGGTGCGTGAGCATTTCCTCGCCGGTGGCCGCGCCGGCGGCGTAGCGCTCGTGCAGCAGCGTCAGCTGCCGCCCGGGACGCTGTGCCGCCACCAGGCGCAGAGAAACCTGCGGATTGCCCAGCTCCACGAGATCCTCGGCGCTGAAAAAAGCCTGCGGTGTAGCGCTCAGGTCCAGGGTGAAGAACTCGGCGAGCGACATCGGCACGCCATCGAGCACCTTCTTCAGCGAGCTCACCGAAGGGCTCACGCGGTTCTGCTCGATGAGGGAAATGAGCCCGTTGGTCACTCCGGCGCGGCGTGCAAGCTCGCGCTGCGACAGGCCAAACGTGGTCCGGACCCCGCGCAGGCGCGCACCGACGTCGATAGTCATGTGTTTAGGATCTTAGACAAGAAGGGTAAAAATATCGCCCCAGTGGCCGGTCTTGTCCACTTTATTTATCATCGCCCCGAATCCACCCGCACCGAGCCCGTCATGTCCAACGCCAGCGCCCCCTTGAGCCGATCGGAACTCGAAGCCTTCTGGTTGCCCTTCACCGCCAACCGCCAGTTCAAGGCGAAACCGCGGCTGCTCGCGAAAGCGAGCGGCATGCACTACTGGACCCCCGAGGGACGGCAGATCCTCGATGCGGTCGCGGGGCTGTGGTGCGTCAACGCGGGGCACGGCCGCCGCGAGATCACCCAGGCAGTCGCGAGCCAGCTCGAGACCCTGGACTACGCGCCGCCGTTCCAGATGGGTCACCCGCGAGCGTTCGCGCTGGCGAACGAACTGGTGAAAATCGCGCCCGACCGGCTCGATCACGTGTTCTTCACCAACTCCGGCTCAGAATCCGTCGACACGGCGCTGAAGATCGCCCTCGCCTGGCACCGGGCGCGCGGCGAGGCCTCGCGCACGCGTCTCATCGGGCGCGAGCGCGGCTACCACGGCGTGGGCTTCGGCGGCATCTCGGTGGGCGGCATCGCGCCGAACCGCAGGACCTGGTCGGCAGCGCTGCTGCCGGGGGTCGATCACCTGCCGCACACCCATGATCCAGCGAGCAACGCCTTCTCGCGCGGCGCGCCGGCGCACGGGGCGCAGCTGGCCGAGGAGCTCGAGCGGCTGGTGACGCTGCATGATGCATCCAGCATTGCCGCGGTGATCGTCGAGCCCATCGCGGGCTCCGCCGGTGTGCTGATTCCGCCGCGCGGGTATCTGCAGCGCCTGCGCGAGATCTGCGATCGCCACGGGATCCTGTTGATTTTCGATGAGGTGATCACCGGCTTCGGCCGCACCGGTGCGCCGTTCGCCGCGCAGGAGTTCGGCGTCACGCCCGACATCATCACCCTCGCCAAGGGGCTGACCAACGGCTGCGTGCCGATGGGCGCCGTGCTGGTGAGCAACGCCGTCCACGAAGCCTTCATGCAGGGCCCGGAAGGCATCGAGCTCTTCCACGGCTACACCTATTCGGCGCATCCGGTGGCCTGCGCGGCCGCGCTCGCCACGCTGGGTATCTATCAGAGTGAGGGTCTGCTGACGCGCGCCAAGTCCCTGGCGCAGTACTGGGAAGACGCCGCCCACGCGCTGCGCGAGCTGCCGCACGTCATCGATGTCAGGAATTATGGGTTGATTCTGGGACTGGAGCTGCAATCCATCCCCGGCAAAGCCGGCGCGCGCGCCTTCGAGGTGTTTATGAAATGCTTCGAGCGCGGCGTGCTGGTGCGCCAGACGGGCGACATCATTGCGCTCTCGCCGCCGCTGATCATCGAGCAGTCGCAGATCGACCAGATCTTCAGCACCCTGACCGCAGTGCTGCGCGGACAATAGCGAGCGGGGCGCGGCCGCGGCGCCCCGGCAGGCTCGAGCGTGCGGCTCGCTCTTAAGCGTGCGGCTGATTGCGGTCGCGACGCACGCGCGACAGCAGCATCCACACCAGCACCGCGATCACGATGGCGCTGCCCACCAGCATTTCCATCTCCGACAGACTGAACCCGCTGCTGCGAGTGGCAGCGACAGTTATGGTTTCCACGACGAGCGACCTCCGAAGGACCCGGAATTCCCACACACTCGGATACTGTCGCACCGGGCACACGCGCGCTGAAGGACGCCCGTCACGGAACTGCGACGGGCTTCAAGGCGAGGCGGTGTTATGTCTGATGGCGGCGCGCGCCGCGCACCTCAGGCGCGTGCTTCGAACACCGCGTAGATCTTCGAGCAGTCCTCCACGACTTCCCAGGTGCCGGCGAAGCCGGCGGGGACCACGAACGCGTCCCCGGGACCGAAGCTGCTGCGCTCGCCGCTGGCGCTCTCGATGACAACGCGCCCGGCAGTCATCACGCACAACTCGTTCTCGGTGTAATGCACGCGCCATTTGCCGCGGCTCGCCGTCCAGCGGCCGGCGAAGAACTGCTGGCTGGGGTCGGTGAAGAAATTCCGCACCTGCAACTGCGGCGTGCCGGCGAGCAGGCGCTCGGCCGGCAGTTCGGACACCTCGGCCGGCACCCGACCTTCCAGGGGAACGATGGAAGCGCTCACGAGCGTGCCGCACAGGTACTCATGCCAGGAAATTCTAGCGCGAACGCGCGCCGCGGGCCTGCCTTCCCGCGACGCGCCCGGCGGCCGCGTGACGGGCGTCCTAGTCACTGCGGGCAACCTGGTCGGAGCGGGGAAGTTCCAGGCGCACCGTTACGCGGCGGTCGAAGGCGTAGCCGTCGAGGTCACCGTCGGCGCTGCTCGACTCGGTCTTGCCGTGCGCCTCGATGAGGATGCGCTCGCGAGCGACTCCCGCACTCATCAGCACCGCCGCGACACCCTGCGCGCGGCGCAGCGACAGCTCGCTGTTGTAGGCCAGCGAGCCGCGCGGATCCGCGTAGCCGGCGATCCGCACACGGGCTTGCGGCATGGCCACCACCAGCGCCCCGAGTTTCAGCAGCGGCGGCAGCGCGCGCGTGCTGATCGAGTCGTCGTTGGTGCGAAAGCTCACGTCCAGCCCGAGCTCATCGGTCTGCTGCAGGGTCTGATCGAGCTGCGCACCGTGCGCCTGGGCCTGGGTGAGCTCCGCCTCGCTGTGGTCCAGATCGGCGGCCAGGGCTGCCGAGGATTGCGCCTGCCGGTGATAGCGGTCACCGAGCAAGGCCCCGGCCGCCGCGCCCAGCACCGCACCGATCGGTCCGCCCGCCGCCGCACCGACCGCGAGTCCGGTCACGGCGCCAATGTCCGACTGCTTCGAGCCCTCACCGGGCTCATCGGCGCAGGCGTACGCCGGCCAGACCGTCACGCCCCCTGCCAGTGCGATGCCGAGCACGCCGGCGCGGAGCCTCGACGTCAATGTAGTCATGTTGCCTCCTAAAGGTGTCAGTGGGGAACCAACCGTTCCGGGTACGGTTACCAGTTCAGCGCGTGAGGCGGCGCCCCGGGTGATGCAAAAGCGGCACGGCGGGGATGATTTGTGGCGGAACATGGCGGCGTGAGGCGATCGCATATACTGGCGCTCTTCCAGACCTCGGGATCCGTCATGCCGCATCACGCTCATCGGCGCCGACCACGGCGGGCGCCGCTCGCCGCCCTGATTCCGCTGTTGTTGTGCACGGCTGCGGCAGTGGCGAGCGCGCGCGCGGCCGAGAGCGCCACGGAGAACACCGGGGTATTGCGCGCCACGCTCACCAACGGCCTGCGGGTCGTCATCGTGCGCAACGCCCTGGCGCCGGTGGTCGCGACCTCGGTGAATTACCTGGTCGGCTCGGACGAGTCGCCCGTGGGGTTTCCCGGAATGGCGCACGCCGAGGAGCACATGATGTTCCGCGGCAGCCCTGGCCTCACCGCCGACCAGCTCGCCGATATCGGCAGCGTCGTCGGTGGTGATTTCAACGCCAACACGCGCGAGGGCGTCACGCAATACCTGTTCACGGTGCCCTCCGAGGATCTCGACGTGGCGCTGCGCATCGAGGCGCTGCGCATGCGCGCGCTGCTCTACTCACCGAAGGAGTGGAGCCATGAACGCGGCGCGATCGAGCAGGAGGTCGCGCAGGACCTGTCCGAGCCGTCCTATGTGCTGTTTGAGAAGTTGCGCGCCAGGATGTTCGCAGGCACGCCCTACGCGCACGATGCGCTCGGCACCCGGCCATCGTTCGAGAAAACCACGGCGCGCATGCTGAAGAGCTTCCACGACACCTGGTACGCGCCCAACAACGCCATCCTGGTGGTCGCCGGGGACCTCGACCCGGTGGCGACCCTGAGCGAGGTGAAACTGCTGTTCGGGGACATCGCGGCGAAGAAACTGCCGCCCAAGCCGCAGGTGCGCCTGCGACCCGTGCAACCCACAGCCTTCACGCTCGACACCGACCGGCCCAGCGGTACGCTCATGATCGCGCTGCGTACCGCAGGTCCGCGCGCTGCCGACTTCGCCGCGCTCGAGGTGCTCGCGGACGTGCTCAGCAGCCGGCGCTTCGATCTGTACGGCCTCGTGCCCCAGGGCAAGGCCGTGGCCGCGGAGTTCGCGCTTGACCCGCTGCCGCAGGCAGCCCTTGCCTACGCGGTGCTCTCCTTCACC
The DNA here is from genome assembly GCA_005877965.1 of Gammaproteobacteria bacterium. Classification (GTDB taxonomy): domain Bacteria; phylum Pseudomonadota; class Gammaproteobacteria; order Steroidobacterales; family Steroidobacteraceae; genus 13-2-20CM-66-19. The sequence continues at coordinate 14,242 of VBNP01000009.1, forward strand.
ACCGGAGATGACCCCAAGGCGCTCGAGCGCGAGGTGCGCACGATCCTTGCGCGCGTCGCGCGCGAAGGCGTCCCGCCGGAGCTCGTCGAGGCGGCCAAGCTGCAGGAGCGCAGCGCGGCGCAGTTCCAGCGCAACAACATCGCCGAACTCGCCGCAGTGTGGTCGGAGGCGCTGGCGCAGTACGGGCTGGATTCTCCGGATGAGGATCTGGCGCGCATCGAGCGGGTCACGGTCGCGGACGTCAACCGGGTCGCGCGCCAGTATCTCGACCTCGATCACGCCATCACCGGCGTCATGCTGCCGCGCGGCTCGGGTCAACCGATGGCGGCGCACGGCGGGTTCGGCGGACAGGAGGCGATTTCGCTCGGCGAGGCGCACCCGACCGCCTTGCCCGCCTGGGCACAAAAGGCTGTGCAGCGTCTGGAGGTGCCGCCCTCGACCCTGCACCCGATCGTCAGCACGCTGCCGAACGGCCTCACCCTGATCGTGCAGAGCGAGGATGTCAGCGACACGGTGAGCGTGTACGGCCACATCCGCAATCGCCCCGAGACCGAAGAGCCCAAGGGCCAGGAAGGAGTCGCGCAGGTGCTCGATCGGCTGCTGACCTACGGCAGTGAACGGCTCGATCGGGTCGCGTTCCAACAGGCGCTGGATGCGATCGGTGCCCGCGAGCACGCGGGTACGGATTTCTCGGTGCAGGTGCTGGGTGAGCATTTCGAGCGCGCGCTGGAACTGCTGGCCGACAATGAACTGCACCCGGCGCTGCCCGATGCGGCCATGGAAGTCATCCGCGGCCAGGTGGCCCTGGGTATCGCTGCGCGCAACGCCAGCCCCGGCTTCCTGACACAGCGCTCGCTGCGCGCGGCCTTGTTTCCACCGGATGATCCGAGTCTGCGCATGGCCACGCCCGAGACGGTGCGGGCACTCACGCCGGCGGCGGTACGCGCCTACTACGCCAGCGTGTTCCGTCCCGATCTCACCACCATCGTGGTCATCGGCAAGGTGACTTCGGCCGCCGCGCGGGCGGCCATCGACAGGTATTTCGGCGCCTGGAGCGCCGACGGCTCCGCGCCGGTCATCGACCTGCCGCCCGTGCCTCCCAACGGACCGGGCACCGTCGCAGTGCCGGATGCGAGCCGCGTGCAGGATCGCGTCGTGCTGGCGCACAGCCTCGCGCTGACGCGCTCCGATCCTGACTACTACGCCCTGCAGCTGGGCAACGCCGTGCTGGGCGGAAGCTTTTATTCAACGCGGCTCAGCGTCGATCTGCGCAAGAATTCCGGCCTGGTGTACTCGGTGCAGTCGCTGCTGCAGGCCGGCCGGACGCGCAGCGTCTACCTGGTCGAGTACGCCAGCGACCCCGACAACGTCGTCAAGGCCGCCAACATGGTCGCGCGCGAGGTCACGGCGATGCAAAACGCACCGGCAGGCGCCGACGAGCTCACCCGCGTCAAGGCCTGCCTGCTGCGCCAGCTTCCCCTGAGCGAATCGGGCGTGGAACAAATCGCTCACGGGCTGCTGGCGCGCAGTGACCTGGGTCTGGCGCTCGATGAGCCCACCACCGCCGCTCGGCGTTACATCGCTCTGGACGCGGCGACAGTGCAGAGCGCGTTTCGCAAGTGGCTGCGTCCTCAGGACCTGGTGCGTGTCAGCGAAGGGCCGACACCGCCCTGAGAGGCGTACTATGCGAGCCATGCTCGGGAACGGATGAGCGCGATTTATGGATATCACCCGGACCCGGTCAACGGCCTTGCTGCGCAGGCTCGGCCGCACGTTGTTGTATGTCGGTTCCTTGCTGGTGGCCGGCTGGACCTCGGCCGGTAGCGACGCGCCGCGCAGCGATGGGCGCGCGCATACTGCGGCGAACCCGGACCCCTGGTGGAAGCACGCGGTGATCTACGAGATCTATCCGCGCAGCTTTCAGGATTCCAACGGCGACGGCATCGGCGATCTCAACGGCATCACGCAGCGGCTCGATTACCTCGAGGCGCTCGGCGTCGATGCCATCTGGATCGCACCGATGTATCCCTCGCCCCAGGTCGATTTCGGCTATGACATCTCCGACTACCGGAACGTGGATCCACAGTACGGCTCGCTGGCGGACTTTGACCACCTGCTTGCGGAGGCCGGCAAGCGTCACATCCGCGTATTGCTCGACATGGTGCTCAACCACACCTCCGACCAGCACCCCTGGTTCCTGGAGGCGGCGCGCTCCCGCGATTCCGCGCGCCATGACTTCTATTGCTGGAACGACGGCAAGTCCGGCCCCGCCGGCCAGCGCCTGCCCCCCAACAACTGGGTGAGTCTGTTCGGCGGCTCGGCCTGGCAGTACCTGCCGGCAGTCGGGCAGTTCTACTACCACATGTTCTACCGGCAGCAGCCGGATCTGAACTGGCGTAATCCGCACGTAGAGCGCGCCATGTTCGCCGCGATGCGCTTCTGGCTGGATCGCGGCGTCGCTGGTTTCCGTCTCGACGCTATCACCACGCTGTTCGAGGATGCGAAACTGCGCGATGAGCCGGCACTCGGCGGCAGGAATGCCCAGGGCGACCCCATCCTCAGCGACCTCTACACCAACAACCTTCCGGAGGTTCACGGCGTCATCCGGCGCATGCGGGCCATGATCGACGAATACCCGGGCGAGCGGGTACTGATCGGTGAAACCTACGTGCCGAAGACCGCCGACCTCGATCCGTGGTACGGCGGTGCGCTGCACAACGAGCTGCAGCTGCCGATGGACACCCTCGTGGGCCTGGGGAGCAAGCTCGATGCCAGCAGCTTCCGCCAGCATCTCATCGAGGCCGCGACGCAGCTGCACGATTCGCGGCCGCTGCTGGTGTTCGACAACCATGACAACATCCGCAGCTGGGACCGCTTCGGCGACGGGGTTCACAACGACGCGATCGCCCGCATCGTCGCCGCGCTGCTGTTGACTTCGCGCGCCACCGCGTTGCTGTACCAGGGTGAGGAGATCGGGCAGCGGACCGCGACTCCCACGCGGGTCGAGGACGTGCGCGATCCGATCGGCATCACCGGCTGGCCGAAGGAGAAGGGTCGCGACGGTGAACGCACGCCGATGCAGTGGGACACATCCAACGCCCAGGCCGGCTTCAGCACCAACCCGAAGACCTGGCTGCCGGTGCCGCCGGACTACCGGACCGTCAACGTGCAGACCGAATCGGCCGACCCGCAGTCGCTCCTCAACTGGCACCGGCGGCTGATCGCGCTGCGCCGAAGCAATTCCGCATTGCACAGCGGCCGCACGGTCATGCTGGATCAGACCAACGCCAGGGTGCTGACCTACGCGCGCGTGGACGCGCACGGCGGGACGATCATCGTGTCGCTGAACATGTCGCCGCGGCCGCAGACCATCACGCTCGATGCGCCGGCGGCCGGGCTGTCGGGGACGCACTACCGCACCTTGCTGTCCAGCCCGGAAGCGATTATCGCTGCCGCCGTGTCGCAGCCCATCGCGCTGCCTGCCTTCGGCGCGTGGGTCGCGGCCCTCGATTCCCGTCAGTGACACCCAACCGTGATCCTCTCACGTTCGAGGTGCAGGGCGAGGTGCGTGTTTCGGCCCGGCTCGAGCTGCCCGCCCGTGCGCACGCCTGCTATGTGCTGGCACACGGCGCCGGAGCGGGCATGGAGCACCCGTTCCTGAGCGCGGCCGCGCGCGAGCTCGCGGCACTCGGCATCGCCACGCTGCGCTATCAGTTCCCCTACATGCAACGCCGCTCACGGCGACCGGACCCCCCGCCGGTGTGCCATGCGACGGTGCGCGCAGCGGTGGCCACGGCGGTGCGCCTCGCGCCCGCGTTGCCGCTGTTTGCCGGCGGCCGCTCCTTCGGCGGCCGCATGACCTCGCAGGCGCAGGCGCTCGAGCCGTTGCCGGGGGTACGCGGCCTCGCCTTCCTCGGCTTCCCGCTGCACCCGGCCGGCCGGCCGGCGGACAGCCGCGCCCGGCACCTGTTCGAGGTGCAGATTCCGATGTTGTTCATACAGGGCACACGTGATGCGCTCGCCGAGCGCGGTCTGCTGGAAGGGATCGTGGGGCGGCTCGGGGCGCGCGCAACCCTGAGCGTGCTGGAGGATGCCGACCACTCCTTTCACGTACCGGCCCGCAGCGGGCGTCGGGACCCCGAGGTGAGGAGCGCGGCGTGGCGCGCGCTGGCCGACTGGATCGGCTCGCTGTCATGAGCCGCCGCGCCCTCGAGCGCTACGCCGCCAAGCGCACCTTTACGCGCACCCCCGAGCCGCCCGCGGCAGCGGCGCCGGCGCGTACCGGTCCGTTGCTGTTCGTCGTGCAGAAACACGCGGCGCGGCGGCTGCATTACGACTTTCGCCTCGAGCTCGAGGGGGTGTTGAAATCCTGGGCGGTTCCCAAGGGTCCCTCGCTCGACGTGCACGACAAGCGCATGGCGATCGAGGTCGAGGACCATCCGTTCGAGTACGCCTCGTTCGAGGGGGTGATTCCGCCGCAGCAATACGGCGCCGGCAAGGTGATCGTCTGGGACTGCGGCGTGTACTCTCCCGACGAGGACCAGAAGTATTCATTCATCGACCGCAACGAGGCCCAGGAGCGGGTGCGCGCGGGCCTGGCCGCAGGCAAGCTCGGTTTTCTGCTGTGCGGGGAGAAGCTCAAGGGTTCGTTCGCGCTGGTGAGGACCGCTACCGGCAACCAATGGCTGCTGATCAAGCACCGGGACCGCTTCGCGCAGACCAACGACGTGTTGGCGCGCCACGCTTCCGTGCTCTCCGGCGTCAGCCTCGATGAGCTCACGCCGCTCGAGGCGCCGCAACGACTGCCGGCCACGCTGCTGGCGCCGGCCGGCCCCGCCGAAGCGCTCCCGCAGCGGCTCAAACCGATGCTCGCTGAAGCCGGCGAGATGGCGCGGTCGAGCCCGCAATGGCGCTATGAGCCCAAACTCGACGGCTACCGTGTGATCGCGTTCGTGCAGGGCAGCAGCGTGCGCCTGCAATCGCGCCGCGGCCTGGATCTGACGGCCTGCTTCCCGGAGCTGGCGGCGGAGCTCGCCGCGCAGGCGGCCGGACAGATGATTCTCGATGGCGAGATCGTCGCCCTCGATACCGCCGGGCGGCCGTCGTTCAACGCGCTGCAGAACCGGGCGCAGCTGAAGACGCCCGCCGAGATCGCCGCCGCGCAGCGTGACACCCCGGTGGTGTTGGTATGTTTCGATCTGTTGCATTTTGCGGGCCTCAACCTGCGCGCCGCGGCCTACCGCGATCGGCGCCGCTACCTGGCGCAGTGTCTGCTGCCCTCGAAGCACCTGCAGCTGGTGCATCTTGCCGAGAACGCCGAGCAGCTGTTTGCCGTGGCCCTGAGTCACGGATTCGAGGGCATCATGGCCAAGCGCCTCGACAGCCCCTACCAGGCGGGCCGGCGCTCGCGGGCCTGGCTCAAAATCAAGGCGGCGCGGTCGGCCGAGTTTCTGATCGGCGGCTACACACGCGGCCGCGGCGCGCGCGAGCCGCTGGGCGCGCTGCTGCTCGGCTACTGGGAGGGCAAGTCGCTGCGTTACGCCGGACACGTCGGCTCCGGGCTCGACGATGAAGTCATCGGCGAGCTGCTCAAGCGCGCCGCGAAACTCGAACGCCGGACCTCGCCGTTCGCCGATCCGCCGCCGTTGCATCGGCCCACGCGCTGGCTGAGGCCGCAGCTCGTGGCCGAGGTAAGCTTCAGCGAATGGACGGCAGGCGGGGCGCTGCGGGCTCCGGTGTTCGTACGCCTGCGCGAGGACATCTCTCCACGCAGCGTCCGCAGGCGCGCCGGGGATGCGGCAGCGCGGGCCGCCCCGCAGGCGGCGAACACCCCTGCGGCGCAGGCGGC